>CAZIIS010000030.1:0-27776 GCA_964539295.1 uncultured Fimbriimonadaceae bacterium
ACTCGCGGAAACCGAACCGGGTGTACAGCCTTCGCGCGGGGTTGTTCTCGCTGGCCTCCAGCGTGAGCTTGCAGAACCCGTTCCCCCGCGCAAAGGCCTCCACCGTCTCCAGCAGCGCCCGGCCGACACCGACCCCGCGCCAGTCGGGAACCACCCCGAGGTCGTGGATGTTCAGCAGCGGCTTGGCGGCGAAGGTGGAGAAACCGATGAAGCAGTTGGCGATCCCAACCGCCTCCTCGCCCTGGAAGGCCAAGAACACCACCGAGGCCGGGTGCGCGGCCAGGGCGTCCGGAAGGCGTTCCACCACCTCGTCCGGCAGCGGCCGGCCCTGGCCCATCGGGTCCCGCGCATAGGCGTCGGTCAGTCGGCGCACGGCGGCGCGGTGGCCCTCGTCCGTCAGGTCGGCCCGCACGACTTCGATCGGATCCATGGGCCGAGCATACACGCGCCCGACCGACCGTGCATCGCCCGGACGTTTGGGGATACAATCCAGAGACCTCAATGTCGCGGCAGCTTCGCTTTGGGCGAGCCTGCAGCGGCTTTCTTGGTTTTTGGGGCGCCCAAAGACGCGCCGAGCGATAGATCGGGTGTTGCCGCGAGACGTGCGGCGAAGTTCGCCCATCGACGCTTCGCTTGGCCGCTATGGGCAGCGCAGGCGCCGACTCTAGGGACTCGAGGCCGGTCCCGACGACATCCTAACGACACGCGCGAGCTGAGCGGCGTTCGCTCTTCGCGCGACGTGCCGCCGACGCAGAAACGTGGGGCGTTTACGCCCCGGGTTAGGGTCGGGCGCGAACAGAACCCCACACGAACCCTTACCCCCCGAAGGCGCGTTCCGCGCGCCACATGAAGCCATAGAAGTTTTGGCGGCTAGGGACGGCGTCGTCCTCGCGGTCATCCGACTGGCAAGTCGAGACAAGCATGTACGAGGTCATCAGGAACGGGCGGACCGCCCTCGAAGCGGACGCCTGCGGCATCGGTTTTCTCGCCACTCGCAGGGGCATTGCGGAGCGGCGGCTCGTGGAGCACGGGCTCGAGCTCTGCACCAAGTTCGACCACCGGGGCGCCCCCGGACACGGCGCCGGGGTGCTCATCGACATCCCGTGGGCGCTCCTGCTCGATCGGTTCCCCGAGTACGCCAAGGTGATCGCCCAGCGCGACGCCGCCCTTGGCATGTTCTTCTTGCCGTTCGACGCCGCCAAACGGCGGGAGTGCGTGGCCACCATCGAGGAGCTCGCCGAACTCGCCGGCGCCCACCTTCTGGCTTGGGGCGCGGTGCCGACCGACCCCTCGGCCCTGCCCGCCGATTCGGACGCCCGGCGCACGATGCCCGTCATCCGCCAGGCGCTCATCGCGCGGCCCAAGAACATGAGCGAGGACGAGTGGTTCGCCTGCCGCTACCTGCTTCGCATCGCCATCGACGAGCAGCTCAGCCGGGTGGACGAGACGTTCGCCATCGCCAGCCTTTCCAACCGCACCGTCACCTACAAGGGGCTGGTCGAACTCTCGAAAATAGGCCGCTTCTACCCCGACCTGCGCGACCCGAGCGTAGCCTCCCGGTTCCTGCTGTTCCACAGCCGCTACTGCACCAACACCACAACGGCCTGGCGGCGCTCGCAGCCGTTCTGGGCCATCGCCCACAACGGCGAGATCGCCACCATCGACGGCAACGTGTCCTGGATGAACGCCATCGGGCGGGACCTTCTGGCCAAGCTCGCCAAGGAACACCCGTCGCTGGGCCGCCTGGCGGCCAGGATCGTCGAGATCGTGTGCGGCCACGGCTCTGACTCGGCCAACCTCGACGACATGGTGATCGCCCTCACCGCCGGGGGCATGTCGCTGGGCCAAGCGATCCTCGCCCTGCTCCCCGAGGCCTCCTCCGCCATCGAGGAGGGCGACCCGCTGGAGGCGTTCTACCGCGCCATGCGCGTGTTCATCGGGGCATGCGATGGCCCCGCTGCCATCGTCGCGTGCGACGGCACGACCGCCGCGGCGCATTTGGACCGCAACGGCCTGCGGCCGCTCTGGTTGAGCGCCAACAAGGATTTCGTGCTTGCCGCCAGCGAGGTGACCACCCCCGAGGAGATCGGGCCCTGCGACGAGCAGCGCATCCTCGGCCCGGGCAGCACCGTGCTGGTCAACCTCGATTCGGGCCAGCTCATGTTCAAGGAACAGGCGCACGCCGAAGTTGCTCGGCAGCCGTTCCCGGATCCGAGCGCTCGCCTGGTCGTCGGCGGTTCGCTGCCCGTCGAGCCGGTGGAGCAGGGAAGCGAACTCACCCGCCTGAAGGCGGCTTTCGGCATGACCTCCGACGAGGAGGAGGCCACGCTCGACCCGCTCATCGAGACCGGCAAGCCCGCGCTTGGCGCGATGGGCGACGACGCCGCGCCGGCGGCGCTGCTCGACCGGCTCCCCCGCCGTCCGGAGGCCTATTTCAAGCTTCGGTTCGCCCAGGAGACCAGTCCCCCGATCGACCCGGCCCGCGACGCATGGGTGTTCAGCGCGGCCGTCCGGCTCGGCGACCGTTCGGGCCTGTGGGGCGAGGGCCGAGGGCCGATCTACTTCTTCCGGAATCGTCTTCTCTCGCTGGGCGACGCCGCGTGGCTGGCGGGACAGCCCGGCGTCCGGCGGTTCGACCTGCTCTTCCGCGCCGAAGCCGGCACGGCCGGGCTCGAAGAGGGGATGGAGCGAGTAGTTCACGATGCGCTTGCGTGCGTGGGCGACGCGGGTGTCATCCTGCTCTCCGACCGGGGAATCGACGCCACCCGGGCGCCGCTGCCGGCGTTGCGCGTGGTGAGCCGGCTGCACGAAGCGCTCGTCCAGCGCGGCCTTCGCCACCGCGTGGCCATCGTGGCCGACGCGGGCGTATGGGACATTCAGCACTGCGCCCTGCTCGTTACGATGGGCGCGGACGCCGTCTGCCCCTGGCTCGGCTCGCGCACCGCGGGCGCCAAGGAGGCGAGCTATCTCAAGGGGTTGCGCAGCGGTTTCCTCGAGGCGATGTCGATGATGGGCGTCACCCCGTCCAGCGCCTACTGCGGCGCGCGGCTGGCCGAAGCGATCGGGCTTGACGCCGACCTGCTGAAGTCCGATTTCGGAGGAGTGCCGACCCACATCGAGGGGATCGGCCGCGACGTGCTGGACCGAGAATGGCTTTCGTTCCACCAGGCCGCCTATAGCATGGTCGAGCCGAAGCTGATCGACGCGGGCGAGTACCGCCACACGCGCGGCGGTCGGCCCCACGCCAACGACTCCAAGGTGGTGAACGCGGTTCACGCCGCAGCCGGCTTCGTCAAGAAGGGCAGGCCCGCCGTGGCGGGCTCGTACGAGGCGTACAAGGAGTACGCCCGGCACGTTGAGGAGCGCACTCCGCTGGCGATCCTGGACTGCGTGCGGGTGCGCGACGCCGAGCCGATTCCGGTCGAGCAGGTGGAGCCGATCGAGGCGATCCTTTGGCGCTTCATGGCCCCCGGCATGAGCGAAGGGGCGCTCAGCGAACCCGCGCACCGCACCGTGGCCCGCGCCTTCAACGCCCTCTATCGGTATTGCCGCATGCGGTACGCCCTAAACGGCGAGCCGCTGCCCCCCGGCATCGGGCCGATCGCCAACAGCGGCGAGGGCGGCTTCGACAAGGCGCGCGTGGGCGGCCGCGACGGAAACCGCAGCGTGCAGTACGCCGGTGGCCGCTTCACCATCACCCCGATGATCGCCGCCTGTGCCGACGAGGCCGAGATCAAGTTTGCCCAGGGCGCCAAGCCCGGAAAGGGCGGCCAGCTTCCCGGGCGCAAGGTCAGCCCGACCGTGGCGCTGCGGCGTGGATGCAACCCCGGCTACGACCTGGTCTCGCCGCCGATCAACCACAACCTCTACTCCATCGAGGACGTCAAGCTGATGTTGGAGAGCTGGCGGCACCTTAACCCGAAGGTCAACTGCGCCGTCAAGTTCGTGGCGACCCGGGGCGTCGAGATGGTCTGCCTGGGGGCGGTCAACGCCGGCGCCAACCGGCTGCACGTCTCCGACGGGTGTGGCGGCACCGGCGCCTCGAAGCGCGTGGACATGAAGAACGCGGGCGTCTCTGCGGCGCTCGTCATGCCCCGCGTGCAGGACCAACTGGTCGAGGAGGGCGTGCGCGAACTGGTCGAGGTCAGCGTCGATGGGGGCGTGCAGACCGGCGGTCAGGTGCTGAAGCACTTCCTGCTCGGCGCCGACCGCGTGGGCTTCGGTACCGCCCTGATGATGGCGATCGGCTGCTGCATGCTCCGCAAGTGCAACCTGGCCGGGCCGGACCCGGGCGACCCGAGCGGTCGTCGACGCCTCGGCTGCCTGGTCGGCGTCGCCACCCAGGACCCCGCGTTCGTCGCCAACTACTCGGGCAAGAGCCGTAACATCACCCGTCTGCTTCGGTACGTGGCTCAGGACGTGCGCGAACGCCTGGCCGCCATGGGCGTCCGCAGCGTGGCCGAGATCGTCGGTCGCCGCGACCTGCTGGAACCGAAACCGGCTCTCGCCGGCAAGGCCGCCATGCTCGACGTGGCGATGCTCTGCTCCGCCCCCTCGGGGCGCGTGAGCCGCCGCGACTATGCGCGCCAGACCGCCAACCACATGCCGCGCATCGAGACCGACGAGATCGACGCGGCCGACGCCGCGTTGGTCGGCGAGAGCCTGACCCTCAAGGGCCGCTTGGTGAACGAGGACCGGTGCGTGGGCGTCGCCCTTGCGGGCGCCGTGGCGCGGGCGCGCGGAGACGCCGGGCTGACCGATGGCGCCGTGCGGTTCGAGCACACCGGCGCAGCGGGGCACTTCTACGCGGCCTACTGCCTGCCCGGCTTCGACTACCGGCTGGAGGGCGTCGCCGCCGACTCATGCTTCACCGCCGCCTACGGCGGACGCCTGGTCATCGTGCCGCAGGACGGACGATACGAGCACGCAATCGTCGGGAACGCCTTCGGTTACGGGGCGCGCGGCGGGTGCGCCTACATCGCCGGCCGCGCCGGCAACCGCTTCGGCATCTGCCTGCGGCAGAACCACGAACGCGGCGCGGCGCGCATCGTCGTCGAAGGGGTCCAGGCCAACGCGTTCCAATACATGACCGGGGGCACGGCGCTCGTCCTCGGGCCGGTCGGCCCGAACCTCGGGTCGGGACTCACCGGCGGCGTGGTCTACCTGCTGGACCCGCAACCCGAACGCCTGAACGAGGACTACGTCCGGCTCGACCCGCTGGAGGCCGGCGACATCCAGACCGTGAAGGCGATGCTGGCCGAGCACGCGGAACTGACCGGCTCCCCGAAGGCGGAGGGGCTTCTGCGGGCGTTCGACCCCGCGCGGTTCGGCAGGGTCACGACGTCGGTGCAGCCGCAGGCCGCGATCTAGGGCCCTCGGGCCCTAGATCGCCATCGCCGCGTCCTCAGGGGTGGTGGTGCGCTGCGACATCAGCGCGACGAAGGCCGAGACCACCTCGGGATCGAAGTGCTGGCCTGCCTGTTCGCGGATGTACTCCAGGGCGCGGGCCTTGGGCCAGCCCGCCCGATAGGGCCGGTCCGAGGTCAGCGCGTCCCACACGTCGATCACCGCGAAGGTTCTTGCCCAAAGCGGGATGTGGGCGCCCGACATGCCGGAGGGGTAACCGCTGCCGTCCCACTTCTCGTGGTGATAGGAGGGGATGTCGAGCGCGGGGCGAAGGTAGGGGATGCGCGCGAGCATGTCGTGCGCCACGTCCACGTGGGTGCGCATGAGCGCCGTCTCCTCTGGACTGAGCGGCCCGGGCTTGAGGAGTATCACGTCCGGGATCGCCATCTTGCCCACGTCGTGCAACAGCGCTCCGCGGCGGGCGTGAACGATATCGGCCTCCGCAACCCCCATCGCGCGGCACAACTGCACCGTGAGTTCGGTCACCCGTTGCGAGTGGCCCTTGGTCTCCAGGTCCCGCAGTTCCAGCATGCTGACCCACCCGTTGATGGTGGCGTCGTAGGACATCAGCAACTCGGCGTTTGCCCGCTGAACGTTCTGGAACAGCGCGGCGTTGTCGATGGCGATCGCCGCCTGGCCAGCGATCGTCTCCAGGAACTCCAGGAGCAGAGCGTCGTTCTGGTGGACCTGCCGGTCGAAAACCTCGAGCACGCCCTTGAGCTGCCCCTTGGCAACCAGCGGGATCGCGATGTGCGAAAGGAACCCCTCGTTGCCCACCAGCTCCATGCGCGGGCAGTTGACTTCCGGACTGGATCGGTCCGTGTAGACCGTGCAGCGCTCCAAAGCCGCGCGGCCGACGCAACCCTCCGCGAGTCGGACGCGGGTCTGCATGATCGCGTCCGTGGCAAAGCCCCGGCTCGCCACCGCCTCCATCTCCGTGTCCGATTCCTGGATCAGCAGCACGTCTGCCGCGGCCAAACCAAGGCTTTCGGTCACCTGGTCCAGTAGCACGTTCAGCGTGAACCGCGCGTCCAGGCTGCTGCCGAGGGCGCGCTCCACCTGGTACAGCGCCGACAGGCGTTGCAGGTGTTGCTTGGTCTGAGCCTCGGCCTCCTTCCGCCTGGTGATGTCCTGCACGAAGCACAGGTTCCGGTTCTCCCTCAGGCGGACCGCGGCGATCGATGCGTAGAACGAGGTTCCGTCGCGGCGACGGAGCGGCCCTTCGCCCTCGAATCGCCCGTCGCGAAGCAGCTTCGCGATCTTCTCCGAGGTGGTCTGGCGGGCGCCGTCCGTGGCGAGGTCCAGCATCGACAGGTTCAGAAGCTCCTCTTCGGTGTAGCCCGTCATCGCCGCAGCCGCGGCGTTGACGTCGAGCATCCGCCCCTCGTCGTCGATGACGAAGATCCCCTCGGGCGCCGACTGCACGTACGCGCGGAACCGCGTTTCGCTCTCGCGCAGCGCCGACTCCGCCGTGCGACGCTCGACCCGCTCGGCCGCCTCTTTCAGGGCGCGCCGGACCGACGGGCCAAGGCGCGACAGCCGCTGCTTCAAGACGTAGTCGGTGGCCCCGCTCTTCAGCGTCTCGATGGCCACCTCTTCGCCCATCGTGCCGGAGACCAACAGGAACGGGATCTCCGGGCACTCCTCCCGGGCGATGCGCAGGGCCGTCATTCCGTCGAACGTCGGCAGGGCGTTGTCGGAGAGGATCACGTCGTACGTCTTGTCCGCGATCGCCTTGCGGTACTCCGCCTCCGTCTCCACCCGAAGCAGTTCGAACCGAAGGCCCTCCCGCATCAGGTACTGCCGGATCAGTTCGTCGTCGTTGGGGTCGTCCTCCACCAACAACACCTGGATGGGCCCCAGTACCTTGGTGTCCTGAGCCGTCATTTCGTCGGTTCATCCCCTCCGTCGTTCGGCGCCGGTTCGTTGAGCACGGTCCAGAAGAAGCCCATCTCCTTGACCGCCTCGACGAAGCGCTCGTAGTTGATCGGCTTGACCACGTAGGCGTTGGCGCCCAGGTCGTAGCCCTCGATCACGTCTCTTTCCTCCCTCGAGGAGGTGAAGATGACCACGGGGATGTGCGCCGTCTGCGGCTCGGAACGCAGCTGCTTCAGCACCTGAAGCCCGTTGACCTTGGGCATCTTGAGGTCCAGCAACACGACGGCGGGTCGGCCGGGAGGGCGATTGGCGAAGCGGCCCCGCGAGAAGATGTAATCGAGCGCCTCGGCTCCGTCCTGCGCCTGAGCGATGTTCCCGCCCAAGCCGCAGTCCGTCAGCACGCGCACGATCAGCTCCTTATCCTGCGGATCGTCGTCCGCCAGCAGTATCTTCGGCGCTCGGCTCATCGAACCCTCGTCAGACCGCTCTGGGATTCCGTCTGTCGACAACCGCCCGGCGATTGCCTCGCTGCATGTGCGGTGCATTGGTTCCGGGTTGCGCAAGCCATCGACGATCAAACCTCATTATCGCTTACCGTTCCTACTGCAACAAACGCGGCGTCGCAATGTTGTGAGGCCTATGTTCCCAATGCCGCAACAACCCTGTACGAAACCTTGCATGCCGTTAGGCGCTTGCCCCTCCGATGCCGTTCGGAAGCGCCAAGCCGTGACTTCAGTGTACAACCGTTGATGTGCGCAGGTTCGAAGCGTGAGCGCGTGGCATCATGATGCATTTGAAGCGTCCCCTCGGACCGCAGGGGTGGCGGCGACCGCCGCCGAAACGGGTAGCGTCGTACCGACTCGGAAGGAAGACATGCCAAGGGAATGCAACTGCTCCGGGGGATGTGGTCCCCGCAAACCAGCCGTAAGCCGCCGCGAGTTCATGGCTTTCTTGGGCCTCGGTACGGTCGGGGCGATGATGCCGGCCACGGCCTGGAGCCGGTGGCTCGACGCCCAGTCCTCCCCAGACGAGGTCGCGCGATGGAAGGAGGGGCTCTCCCTTCCGGGGAAGCCGACCGTCTACCGCTCGGACCGTCACACCGACGCGCGGATGCACCTTGGCGGCATCGGAACCGGCAACTTCGAGGTGGGCGCGGACGGCCGCTTCACCACGTGGCAGCTTTTCAACACCCTGCGCGATGGCGCCGTGCCGTTCTTCTTCGGCGTGCGCGCGGGCAACGCCGCCAAGATGCTTCAGACGACCGGTGGGCCGGAGGCGCCGCGCGTCGCCGCAGCCGAGATGGTGGGCGAGTACCCTATCGCCAAGCTGGCGTTCAAGGACGTCGACCTTCCGGTCGAGGTGTCGCTGGAGGCGTTCTCGCCGATGGCCCCGCTCGACTCGCGGCTTTCGTCCATGCCCGCCGCGGTGATGGTCATCCGCGTTCACAACCCCGGCCCCGCAACCCAGAACGTCTCGTTGGCCGCCTTCGCGCAGAACCCGATCGGCTACGACGCGATGGCCGAGGGCGCGCCGTTCGACACCCCCGAAGCGCGCCTGGAGCCCGAGCACCCGAACTTCGGGGGCAACGTGAACGAACTCCGCCGGGAGGGCGCCGCCGCGGCGCTGCTGATGTCCGCCGAGCCTGGGCGCGAACCGAAGGTTGAGCGCCCGCTCCGTGTTTTCACCAACCTGGACGTCCGGTTCTTCCACGACGCGCCGCTCGACCACCCCAAGGAGCTGACGATCGCCGGCCTGAACGACCTGCGAAAGGACGCCGGGGCTTGCGGCGAAGGCGGCGTGGCCTGGTTCGAGGAGGCCGCGCTTGACGTCGACCGGGAGGCGATGGCCGCGGCGAAGCAGTTGGCCATGAACGGCGGCGCCGTCGTCTTCTCGGGCAAGGGCTCTCCGCTGCTGGCCCGGTACGCCGAAAGCTGCATGGGCAAGCCGCTCAACGCCGGCGCCCTTCGGCCAGACATCCTGTTCGAGGATTTCGAGAACGGGTACGACAACTGGACCGTGGTTGGGTCGGCCTTTGGCCGCCGCCCGGTGAGCGGCTCGCTGCCCGGGCAGCAGCGGGTCACCGACTTCGTCGGCAAGGGCCTCGTGAACAGCTTCGTCGGCGGAGACGACGCTACCGGCAAGCTGGTGAGCAAGCCGTTCGTTATTGACCGCCGCTTCATCCGCTTCCGCATCGGCGGCGGCAGGCACGACACAACGCAGATGCGCCTGATCGTGGGCGACCGAGTGGCGCGCACCTACTCCGGCCACAACGACGAGCGCCTGATCCCGGCGGCTTGGGACGTGCAGGATCTGGTCGGACAGACCGCCCACATCGAGATCGTCGACGAGCGCAAGGGCGACTGGGGCCACGTCAACGTGGACCAGATCGAGTTCTCCGACTTCCCGGGGGACCCCGAGGTGCTCAAGCTGCTCGACGAGATGCTGCCGGTGCGCTTCAGCGGCATCAAGCCAGGCGCGGGGAAGTGGCCCAAAGCCGAGTTCGTGGATCTGGCCGAGAAGGAGGGCGTCCAGAAGGTGCTGGGCGGCTGGAGCATCGCCCTGGGCAAGGGCCGGGTGGTGCTGCTTGGCGTGCCGGTGCTCGACCCGTTCAGCCTGGAGCTTCGCGGCGCGCGGCAGAAGGCGTATTCGCAGCTTTGCGGCCTCGCCGGCGTGCGCTACGACGGCCCGATCGGACCGACCAAGGACGCCCAGGGCTTTGGCACGATGGCGCTGGCCTGCGTCGGCGGCCGTCCGACCGCCCTGGTTGGCTTCGAGGACTGGGCCGAGGGATGGGGCCGCTTTGCCTCCGGCGGTGGGCTTCCAGCGTTCGAGCCCGGCCAAACGGCCAAGCCGACCCCTTCCTGGAGAACGCACAACGGCGCGCTCGGCATGGACCTCGTGGTCGAACCGGGCAAGACCGAGGAGGCCGTGTTCCTGCTGACCTGGAGCTTCCCCAACAAGTACAGTTGGGGCGACGGCTCTTGGATGGGCAACTATTACAGCAAGCTGTGGCCCACCGCTCAGGACGCGTTGCGCGAGGCGGTGCGCGACCTTGCCAAGCTTCGCAAGCGGACCGAGGGGTTCAACCGAACCTTCTACGACGCCACGCTCCCGTACTGGTTGCTGGACTGTGTGACCGCCAACCTGGGTATTGCCCGCCACATCGGCATCACCTTCCAGATCGCCAACGGCGACATCTATGGTTGGGAGGGCTCCAACGGCTGCTGCCAACCCACCTGTACGCACGTGTACGGCTATGAGCAGAGCCTGGCGCGCGTCTTCCCCGACCTTGAGCGCGTGATGCGGCGCATCGACCTGGTGAACCAGCAAAGGCTCGACGGCGGCGTCAACAACCGCACCGTGGTCCCCTCGCCGAACAAGCCCACGGGCGAGCAGCCGTTCGCCGACGGCCACGCCAGCACGGTCCTCAAGGCGTATCGCGAGGCGCTCAACACGCCCGACGACGCATACCTGCGGCAGCATTGGCCGCGGGTGAAGCGGGCCGTGGACTACCTGATCGGCCGCGACGCCGCCGCCCACCTCGGCACGCCCAACGGCACGCTCGAGGACGACCAGTGGAACACCTACGACGAGGCGTTGCACGGCGTCACCAGCTTCGTCTCCGGCTACTACCTGGCCGCGCTGCGCGCCGGCGAGGAGTGGGCCAAACGCGTGGGCGACCGCAAGACCGCGGAACGGTTCCGTGGCCTTTTCGAGAAGGGTCAGCAGCGCCTGGTGGAACTGTGCTGGAACGGCGAGTACTTCCAGCAGCACCTGCCGGACTACGAGAAGCGCCAGGGCGAGATCGGCCCCGGCTGCCTGAGCGACCAACTGGTCGGCCAGTGGTGGGCGTACCAGCTTGGCCTCGGCTACATCCTGCCCAAGCCGCTCGTGCGGAAGGCGCTGAAGTCCATCTTCCGCTACAACTGGGTCCCGGACCTCACCAACTGGCGGCACAGCCCGCGCGCCTTCGCCGGCGCCAAAGACAAGGGCATGCTCATCTGCACATGGCCCAAGGGCGGCCGACCCGACGTTGTGATGCTCTACTCGGACGAGGTCTGGACCGGCATTGAGTACGAGGTGGCGTCGATGATGCTCTACGAGGGCATGGTCGAGGAGGCGCTTGCGGTGGCCAAGGGCGCGCGCGAGCGCTACGACGGCGTGCCGCGCGACCCGATCGGACGCAACCCGTGGTCCGAGATCGAATGCGGAGGCCACTACGCCCGCGCCATGTCCTCTTGGTCGTTGCTTCTGGCCGCCAGCGGCTGGAGGTACGACGGCCCAAAGCGCGAACTCCAGATCGAGCCAAGGCTCACGCCAGGCCGGTTCGCCTGCATTTTCACCGGCTCGGAGGGGTGGGGGCGGCTCGAACAGCGGCGCACGCGTTCCGGCCAGACCAACGTGCTGACCGTCGAGGAGGGAAGGTTGGTGGTCTCCAAGCTGCGGTTGGAGGCCGGGAAGGCCTCGCGCGCGACCGCCAAGCTCGGGGGCCACGAAGTTCCCGTCAGCGTGACGAAAGAGGGCGAGACGACCGTGCTGACCTTCGCCGAAGCGGCCGTCGTGAAGCCCGGACGCCGGCTGGAGGTGGCCCTGCGGTGACGCAGGGCCGCGTCCCTACACCCCGGTGTGCTCCGTGCGGGCGATGATCTCGTCCTGCAGCGCCCGCGACAGGTCGCAGAAGTAGTCGCTGTAGCCGGCGACCCGCACGATCAGGTCGCGGTGCCGCTCCGGGCGCCTTTGCGCCTCGCGAAGCGTCTCCGCCCGCACCACGTTGAACTGCACGTGGTGGCCGTCCAGCTTGAAATAGGTGCGCACCAGTTTGGCGAGCGAGTCGATCCCCTCCTCACCCTCCAGGAGTTGGGGCGTGAACTTCATGTTGAGCAGCGTGCCGCCGGTGCGCAGGTGGTCCATCTTGGCCGCCGACAGCAGCACCGCGGTCGGACCGTGGCGGTCGGCGCCCTGAACCGGCGAGATCCCCTCGCTCAGCGGCTGTCCGGCGTGCCGGCCGTCCGGCGTCGCGCCGGTCACTTCGCCGAAGTAGATGTGGCAGGTGGTGGGCAGCAGGTTGATCCGGTAATGCCCGCCCTTCTCGTTCGGTCTGCCGTCGATCGCCCGGTAATAGGCCTCGAAGACCCGCCGCATCAGCTCGTCCGCACGGTCGTCGTCGTTGCCGTAGCGGGGGGTGCGGTTCATCAGCCGCTGCCGAAGCGGTTCGGCGTCGGCGAAGTCCCGGTCCAGCGCATCCACGAGTTCGGCCAGCGAGAGCCGGCGCTCCTCGTACACCGCCGTCCGTATGGCCGAAAGGCAGTCGGTGATCGTGCCCAGCCCCACCCCCTGGATGTAGCTGGTGTTGTAGCGCGCACCGCCCGCGTTGTAGTCCTTGCCGTTCTGGATGCAGTCCGACACCAACACCGAGAGGAACGGCGAGGGCATCTGCGTGGCGTAGAGCCGCTCGATGGCCGCGTTGCCGCGCATCTTGACGTCCACCGTGTGCTCCAACTGCCGCCGGAACGCCTCGAACAGATCGTCGAACGTCGCGAACTCGCCGCCGGTTGGGGGCCCGAGCCGTTTGCCGCTTCGCGGATCGACGCCGTCGTGCAGCGCCAGTTCCAGCAGCTTCGGCAGGTTCATGTAGCCGGTGAGGATGTACGCCTCCTTGCCGAAGGCGCCCGTCTCCACGCAACCGCTCGTGCCGCCTTCCCGCGCGTCCTCGATCGTCTTGCCCTGTCGCAGAAGCTCGGCAACCACCGAGTCGGCGTTGAAGATCGACGGCTGCCCCCACCCTTTGCGCACGATCCGCAACGCCTGCTTCAGAAACCGATCCGGGTTCCTCTTGCTGAGTTGGATGTTCGAGCTGGGCTGGAGTAGCCGCATCTCGTCGATCACTTCGAGCACCAACTCCGTGACCTCGTTCACCCCGTCGCGGCCGTCCGGCGTGAGCCCGCCCGAGTTGATGTTGCAGAAGTCGGTGTAGGTGCCGCTCTCGGCCGCCGTCACCCCCACCTTTGGCGGCGCCGGCTGGTTGTTGAACTTGACCCAGAAGCACTGCAGCAGTTCGCGCGCCCGCTCCCGGTCCAGCGTGCCGTCTCCGAGCCCCTTCCGGTAGAACGGGATCAGGTGCTGGTCGAGCCGCCCCGGGCAGAAGGAGTCCCAGGTGTTCAGTTCGGTGACCACGCCCAGGTGGCAGAACCAGTACGCTTGCAGCGCTTCGTGCAGGTCGCGGGGGGCGTGGGCCGGAACCCAATCGCACGTCTCGGCGATCTTCAACAACTCCGACCGGCGTGCCGGGTCGGCCTCGGATGCCGCCTTTTCGCGGGCGAGGTCGGCGTGGCGCTTGGCGAACGCCACGATGGCGTCGCAGCAGATCGCCATCGCCCGGAGTTGCTGCTCCTTGCCCAGCGCCTCCGGGTCGCCCACGAGGTCGAGCGCCGCCAAAGCCGACTCGATCTCTCGCTTGAAGTCGAGAAAGCCCCGAACGTATATCTTGCCGTCGAGCACCGTGTGGCCCGGCGCGCGCTGCTCCATGAACTCCGTGAACAGCCCCGCATCGTAAGCCTCGCGCCACTCGGGGCTCATCTCCGCGAAGATCCGGTCGCGCATCGCGCGCCCCTCCCAGAACGGGATCACCACGTCGCGGTACGCCGCTCGAACCTCTTCCGAGACCGCGAACGGGATCTTCTCACGCGAGTCGAGCACCTCCAGGTCGTGCAGGCTGTGGCAGCACAGCTCCGGGAAGGTGGGGGTCGCCTTCGGCTCCGGCCCGCGCTCGCCCACGATCAGCTCTCCGTCGCCGATCCAGATCGCCTTGCGCTCCATCAGGCGCTGGAACGCCAGCGCGCGCTGCATCGGCGCCGATTCCGGGGGCGCATCCCGGTAGAACTCGGTCACGATCAGCGCCCGCTCTGCCGAGATGCATGGCCTGGCGTCAAGGCTCTCCTGCCGCAACCGCTTCACCCGTTCGTTCATGGTCAACTTCCTATACGGACATCGAGCCCCGCGGCTCGCAGCAGGGCGGCCGCCGCCTTAGCCCTTTCCGGCGGACAGTCCCGTAGCTCGCCCATCGGGTTCTGCCGCTTCAGGCGCGAATACTTGGCGTCCGCCGCCGCGTGGTAGGGGAGCACGCTCACTTGCCGCAGCCCCCGTTCGCGCAGGAACGCCGCCGTTTGCGCGAGGTTCTCGTCGTCGTCGTTGTAGCCCGGCACGAGCGGCAACCGCACCTGCACCTTCGCCCCGCGCCGCGCCAACGCGTCCAGGTTCGTCAGGATCAGCCCGTTGGGCTGGCCCGTGAACTCCTCGTGGCGCACGGGGTCGATCGCCTTCAGGTCGTACAGCCAGAGGTCGACCCGCTCGGCCAATGCGAGCACCGTCTCGGTTGGGGCCAGCCCGCAGGTGTCGACCGCGGTGTGCAACCCCTGTTCGTGGGCGACGGCGAGCAGCCCCTCCAGGAACTCCGGCTGCATCAGCGGCTCCCCGCCGGAGAAGGTCACGCCCCCGCCCGATTCGTCGAAGAACGGCACGTCGCGCAGCACCTGCGCGATCACCTGGGCAACCGAGGTTGCGCGCCCGATCACCTCGCGTGCCTCGGCTGGGCAAGCCGCGGCCTTCTCCTCGGGGGAGCGCAGCGAGCGGCACGCCCCGCAGCGCACGCAACGCTCTTCGCGGAACACGACCTCGGGTTCGGGCAACTGGCTCTCGGGGTTGTGGCACCAGGCGCAGCGCAGCGGACAGCCCTTCAGGAACACCGTCGTGCGGATTCCGGGGCCGTCCTTCACGGAGAAGCGCATGACCTGGAACACCGTGCCCTGCCGAGTCAGGAAGGCGTCCGCATCGGTCTTGGCAGCGCGGACCACATCCGCATTATGGTCGCCTCGAAGGGCCATTCGCCCGCCCTCGGGCGCGGTTCCGCCGACGCACCACGATCGCCGAAAAGGGCTAGCGGAAAGTGACGAACAGCGCTGGTAACAATGCGGGCAGAGTGGTGTATATCAAGGGTGTGGGGCTCGCCGTAAGTGCAGAGTGGCAGCCGGCGGGCGCCTTTGGAGAAAGGAAATGGCGACAGCATTGGTTGAGAAGCCCTTCGCCACTCTGGTTCTCGGAGAGGCGGCCGAGAGCGCCAGCCCTTGGCGATTCATGCACGCCGGTACGCACGCGCGAATCGCCGCGATTCTCGATACCGATACGGAGGTCGGGAACAACCTGAACACGGCATGCGGGCCCACAGGTAACGCGCAGGCCCGGCGACGCTCCATCGAGATGATCGTCCATCGAACCGGGAACCTGATCGGCATCGCGATCCTTCGGCAGATGGGCCAGAACGTCGAACCGAGATCGACCGATGAGCAGTTCACGGTTTGGAAGGCGCTCAAGCCCGGGGACGAGGAGATGGTGACCGAAACCATCGACGGCGACCCGCTGGTCCACAGCTACTTCGCGACGGGCGACAAGCCCTCCGTGGTCCGCCTCATCAGCCGCTTCACGGGTCGCGCCGTCGGCCAGTTGGCCATCCGCGACACCGGGGCGCTCATCGACCTGGTGAAGACTCTGCTTGAGATGAAGAAGGGTCCCCTTGGGATCTAGGTGAAAGGAGAACGGGCGGTTGCCCGCAAAAGCACAAGCGGCCGACGTCGGTTCTTCCGGCGCCGGTCGCTTCTGTTGCCAGCCGTATGCCGTGGGTAAGATTCGCCCATGCGACGGCTTCTCTTGGTGTTGGCCACAGCGGCGGCCCTGGGCCTGGCGGCGTTTGCCGCCTTCGCCCGCTACCAGCCGCAACCGAAGGGCTGCCTTTTGTTCGTCAGCAAGAACCTGGTGAACGGCAACGGCAATTGGTATACGTACTACCGGTTCTCCGACCTCAAGATGACCGTCAAGCCCGGCGACGTCCTCGTGTACGACGTCATGCTTGACCCCGCAAACCCTGAACCCAAGGGCGGCATCGACGTCGACTTCCAGGACGGGGGCGAGGCGCTTCGCGGCCTACCCGTCAAGGACGAGCAGGGCCTGCGCGCCCACGGCGACGCTCTTTTGCCGGCGGCCGTGGGCAAGTGGCTCACCCGCCGTTTCCCGCTTGACGCCGCCAACGGCCGCACCACGTCCAGTTGGAACCTGGTCTTTGAGGGCGACAAGGGCGGCCGCTACGCCCAGTTCGTCGCGGACGTCGCGGTGTTGCATGCCGACGGCACGCGCACCCAGGTGTACGACGGTGGCAAGCCGGTCGCCACCGGCATCGTCGGCAACAACGCCTATACCCGCCGCCCGTCGCTTTCGGTCGTGCCGCGTCCGGAGACCGCCGCCGAGGTTGAGCCGGTGATCGCCAGGGCGCTTCGCGCCGTCGAGCGGTTCGCCGTCGTCGAGAACGCCGCCGACGACGCGGACGTCGTGCTTCGCTTCCTCCAGAGCGGCGTCGACCCAGCGGTCAAGGCTCGCATCGACAAGGCCCTGGCCCAGGCCGAGAAGGTGGCCGGGGACGACAACGCCAGCCCCGACGACGTGAAGGCCCCGCTCGCCGAGCTTCAGGACGCGCTCAAGAGCGCCAAGCCGATCGTCTCGCGTTACAACGCCCACCTGGTGGGCCACGGCCACATCGACCCGCAATGGCTTTGGGACTGGGACGAGGGCATCGTCGCCACGCGCGACACCTTCGCCCAGGCGCTCAAGTTCATGAACGAGTATCCGGGCTTCACCTACACGCAGAGTAGCGCATCGCTCTACATGGTGATGGAGGGCCGGTACCCGGCGCTCTTCTCCGACCTGCGCAAGCGCGCCCGCGAGGGGCGCTTCGAGATCGTGGGCGGACGCATGGTGGAGGGCGACACCAACCTGGTCTCCAGCGAGTCGCACGCCCGCCAGTTCCTGTACGCCCAGCGGTACTTCCGCGACAAGTTCGGCCGGACCGCCAGGGTCGCTTGGGAGCCCGACACCTTCGGTCACACCGCCCAGATGCCGCAGATCGTGCGCCTGGGCGGCTGCGAATCGTACTACTTCTGCCGCGGCGGCGTCGGCAAGCCGCTCTTCTGGTGGGAGGGGCTCGACGGCAGCCGGGTCCTGGCCTACGACGAGGTCGCGACCGGCGGCTGGTACGGCGGCGACCTTGGCCGGTACGTGCTGACCGACATGATCCCGTTCGAGAAGGCCACGGGCTCCAAGGACAGCCTGGCGGTCTACGGCGTCGGCAACCACGGCGGCGGCCCAACCCGCGAGAGCATCGACGAAGCGGTCCGGTGGCAGATGTTGCCCTACATGCCCAACACCAAGTTCTCGACCGCCACCGAGTTCTTCCGCAAGGCGCGGATGGCCGACACCGCAAAGTGGCCGGTCGTCAAGTCCGAACTGAACCACGTCTTCGATGGCTGCTACACCAGCCACGCGGAGATCAAGCGCCTGAACCGCGACGCCGAGGCCTCCCTGGCCTCTGCCGAGGCTGCCGCCACGGTCGCCGCGCTCTTCGGCGCCAAGTACCCGACGGCCGACTTCAAGGAGCTGTGGCACGAGGTGCTGCTCAACCAGCACCACGACACCCTCGGCGGCTCGGGAGTCGCCAAATCGTACCCGCGCACTCGCGAGACGATGGCCAACGTGGTGGGTGTCGCGCGCGACGCGGGCGCCGCCGCCGTCGAGTCGCTGGCCGCCAGCGTGAAGGTCCAGGCCGGCGCGCCCAGCGTGATCGTTTTTAACCCGACCGGCTGGACCCGCAGCGATTGGGTGAGCCTGCCGGCCGGCGCCATGGTGCGCTTCCACGCGGGGACGTTCCGCGCCTTCGCCCCGGACGGCAGGTCCTGGCCGGTCGAGGGACGGGGCGCCGCCAGCCGCTTCTTCGCGGCCGACGTGCCGCCGTTCGGCTACCGCGTCTTCCGAATCAAGAAGGCCAAGTCCAACCCCGGCGCGCTCAAGGCCGACTCGCAGAAGCTGACCGTCGAGAGCGACCGCCTGATCGTCCAGTTCGACGGCTCCAACGGTTCCATCAAACGCCTTTACGACAAGAAGGCCAAGCGCGAGTTCGTGCGCCCCGGCGGCGTGCTCGGCGCCCCCGAACTGCATTACGAGACGCCCGGCAGCATGAGCGCCTGGACGATCACGGGCGTGGCCCGCGTCGGCCGGCCGATGCCTGCCGCGGCGCTGCTGGCCTCCGATGGGGACCGCGCGGTGATGACCTTCGCCTATCGCATCCCGAGCGTCAACAACGCCAAGAAGGAGACCGTGGTGCGACAGGAGTTCATCGTTCACACGGGCAGCCCGAACGTGGAGATGAACGTGCAGGCCGACTGGCAGATGGTGGGGAAGAGCGACACTGAGAACCCGATGCTGCGGTTCGCCTTCGATTCGCCCGTCGCCAACCCGGTGGCCAGCTACGACGTGCCATTCGGCGTCGTCGCGCGCCCGGTCGATGGGCGCGAGGAGCCGGCGCTGAAGTGGGCCGACCTCGGCGACCAAACCTGCGGCGTGGCCGTGCTGAACGACGCCGTTCACGGGCATTCGGCCAAGGGCGAGACGCTGCGCGTGTCGCTCATCCGAAGCTCGTTCGACCCCGACCCGCTGCCGAACCCGGGCCTTCACTTCTGGCGCTTCGTCATCGTTCCAAGGACCGGCTCGTGGCAGGCTGCCGGCATGCAGCGCTTGGCCACGAACCTGAACCAGCCGATGCTCTCGGCGCTCGTGAAGCCCGGCAGCAAGGGTGCGAAGCCGCTCCAGTGGAGCTTGGGCGGCTACGCGGACCCGGCCGTGGTGACCACCGGCCTCAAGATGGCCGAGGACGGTTCCGGCGTGGTGCTGCGGGCCTACGAGGGCTTCGGCAAGCCGTCGAAGGGCGTGCTGACGCTCACCAAGCCCGTCAAGTCCGCCACCTGGGTGGACTTCCTGGAGGACTCGATGGGCGCCGCCGCGCTCAACAAGAACCAGGTCGCCGCACCGATGCGGCCCTGGGAGATCCGAACCGTCAAGGTGAAGTTCGCCCCGTAACGTTACAGGCCGTATCAGCCTGGGCTAGACTGACCTCATGAAATGGGTCACGCGTGAGAACGCGAAGGTCGATCGAATCGCTTGCCCATGGCTGATACGGCGTTTTGTGGACCCAAAGGCTGAGTTCCTCTTCGTGCCCCCGGCCGAGGTGATGGCGGTAGCCGAACGGGAGGGCGCGACACCGTTCGACGTGCCCGGAGCGGAGCTCGGGCACGTCGAGGGCCGCTGCTCGTTTGAGAGCATCCTCCTCAAGTACGGCCTGAACCAAGACCCCGCGCTGGTGGAGCTTGGCAAGATCGTACACGCCGCGGACGTCTCGCTGGACCTCGGCTCCTCGCCCGAGGGGGCCGGCCTGAAGGCCATCGCCCAGGGCTTCAGCATCCTGCTTGAGCTTGACGACACGAAGAAGATCGAGGTCGAGACGCCGATCTACGACGCACTCTACGCTTGGTGTGGGCGCAAGGTGGGGAAGCGGTAACCGTGGAAAACCAGGTCCTTGGCGCGAGGGGAAGGCGGGACGTCGTCATCCTCTTCGCCACGCGCGCCATCCGGATGTTCGCCTACGGGCTGATCTCGATCGTGTTGGCGCTCTACCTTGAGGAACGCCGCCTTGCCGATTGGCAGATCGGCCTTATCTTCGGCCTCACCATGGCCGGCGACACGGTGATCTCGCTGTGGCTCACCACGCACGCCGACCGGTTTGGGCGGAAGCCGACGCTCGTGGTCGGCTCGGCGTTGGTGATGCTGGCCGCCGCCGTCTTCGCCACGACCGGCGCCATGTGGCTCCTCATCCTCGCGGCGATCGTCGGCGTGATCAGCCCCAACGGCAAGGAGGTCGGGCCGTTCCTGGCGGTGGAGCAGGCCGCGCTCTCCGACGTGGTCGGCGACGCGCGCCGTACCGCCGCCTTCGGTTGGTACAACGTGGCGGGCTTTGCCTCGGTGGCGCTGGGCTCGCTTGTGGCCGGCGGTCTGGCGGCCTCGGCGGGCTACCGGTCGGTCGTTCTGCTGTACGGCGCGCTCGGCCTGCTGATGGCGCTGCTGTTCCTGTTCCTCTCGCCCGGATGCGAGGTGCGCCACCGGAACAACGGCCCCCGACCCAAACTCGGGTTGCACAAGTCGCGCAAGGTCGTGCTCAAGTTGTCGGCTCTCTTCTCGCTGGACGCGTTCGGGGGCGGATTCATCATGCAGACCCTGGTCGCCTACTGGTTCTTCACGCGGTACGGGGTCGGCGGATGGGGGTTGGGCGCCGTCTTCTTCTTCGCCGAGCTTCTGGCGGCGGCCTCGGCGCTGGCCGCGGTCGGCCTGGCCAAGCGCATCGGCCTGATCAACACGATGTTCTACACGCACCTGCCGTCCAACGTGCTGGTGATCCTGTTCCCGCTCATGCCGAACGCCGGGTGGGCGATCGCCATCTGGCTGCTGCGGTGCAGCATCTCGCAGATGGACGTGCCCACGCGCCAGAGCTACACGATGGCCGTGGTGGACCCCGACGAGCGCTCCGCCGCCGGAGGAGTTGCCAACGTGGCGCGGACGGTGGGGAACTCCATCTCGCCGGTGCTTTGGGGGCTGGTGCGGGGCAGCGGACTGCTTGCCGTGCCGTTCTTCCTCTCCGGCGGGCTCAAGATCCTCTACGACGTATTGCTCTTCCAGAACTTCCGCCGCTTGCCGGCGCCGGAGGAGGCCGCCAAGCAGGAGGCCGCGGCTCGATGAGGGGGGCGCCTGGGCGCCCTTTGCCGCGCGTCTGGTACCGTTTTTTGAGGCGCGATTTGCCCGCCGGGGTCCCGCCTGAGGTTGAACCGCCAGGCTCGAACGTGCTATCATCTTTATTCGCCACACCTTGAAGAGGCACGAGAGCGTATGAAGTCCGGCATCCATCCAGCTTTGAACCCAGTGCTATTTGTCGACGGTGAGCACGAGTGGACCGGTGTCTCCACCATGAAGAGCGCCGAAACCCGCACCATCGATGGCGTTGACCACTTTGTGGTGAACGTGGACATCAGCGCGTTCTCCCACCCGTTCTTCACCGGCCAGAAGCGCATCGTCGACACCGCCGGCCGCGTCGAGAAGTTCATGCGCCGCTACGCGAACGCGCCCAAGAAGCGCTGAGCCGCGTAACCGCAACCGATTTCGAGCCCTTGGCGCTTTCGCCAAGGGCTCGTTTCGTTGTCGCCCCTCCTACATCGGAACGATAATGGAGGCATGGCGCCTGAGAACGAATACCGCGATCGATCGGTGCTGATCCACGGCAAGTTCCGGAGCGAGAAGTGGGACTTCCAGGATCACATCCTCCCCCCGATCACCACGTCCGTCGCCTTCTGCCTGCGCAACGCCGCGCGCGGCGCCGAGGCTTTCCGGCAGTACGCCAACCCCGACGTCGACCGAGGAACCGCCCACCCGATCTACGTCTACGAACGCCTGGACGACCCCTGCCAGGGGTTGCTTGAGGAGACGCTGGCCTTCGCCGAGAAGGGCGAGTGCGCCGTGGTCTTCGCCAGCGGCATGGCGGCCATCGCGGCCGCGCTCGGGGTGCACCTTCGCGCGGGCGAGCACATGGTCTGCCACCCGGCCATCTATGGCTGCACGTACAGCCAGATCACCCGCTGGCTTCCGCGTCAGGGCGTGGCCTGTTCGTTCGTTCCGCTTTCGGACCCGGAGCGCCTGCGCGCGGGGCTATGTCGAGAGACGCGCGTCGTCTACTTCGAAACCCCGTGCAACCCCACCATGGAGCTGGTCGACATCGCCGAGGTCGTGCGCGTGGTGGCTGAGGAGAACGAGGGAAGACCCGAAGAGCAACGCGTCGTCACCGTGGTGGACAACACCTTCGCCTCGCCCTTCGCGCAGCGGCCGCTCACGTTGGGCGTGGACTTCGTGGTGCACAGCCTGACCAAACACATCGGCGGCTTCGGCGCGACGATGGGCGGGGCGGTCATCGGCCCCCGAAGGCGCGAGACCGACCTCCTCATGTTCCGCAAGGATTTCGGCGGCTCGCTGTCGCCCGACGCGGCCTGGCACATCCTGGCCTACGGCATCCCCACGCTCGCCGTGCGTATGGAGCGCCAACAGACCGTGGCCGAGGCGGTCGCCGAGTACCTGCACGCCCACCCCAAGGTCAAGGCGGTGCGCTACCCCGGCCTTCCCGGCTTTCCGCAGCGGGACCTCGCTCTGCGGCAGATGCGGGACATCGACGGGAACTTCGCCCCTGGCGCGATGCTCTACTTTGAACTCAAGGGCGAGGCGGACGAGGCGTACGCGTCGGCTGTGCGGGTGATCGACGCCCTGGCGGAGAAGGCGCTCAGCATCACCATGTCGGTCTCCCTGGGCCAGATCCGGACGCTCGTCGAGCACCCGGCCTCGATGACCCACGCCGCGCTCTCCCCCCAGGCCCAAGCCGAGGCGGGCATCGACCCCGGCGGCATACGCCTATCCGTCGGAATCGAGGACGTGCGCGACATCCTGCATGACCTCGAGGTCGCCCTCGACCAGGCATGAGCCAGAAGAAAGAAGGGCGGCCTTCGGAGAAGAGCCGCCCTCGTATTGGCCTTTACTTGCTCGTGGTTACTTGTCCGCTTTTTCAGCCTTGGTCGTCTGAGCCTTTTCCGCCTGCTCCTTCGTCGGGCCCGTCGCGCATCCAACCAGGATGGCGCCGAGGGCGAGGAGCATGGCGATGATCCCAATCGTTCGTATCATGGTGTTTGTTGCCTCCTAGAGCGGCACGCGGTCCTTGACGATGTTCTCGGCGACCTGCCCGCACGGGAGGCCCTTGCCGTAACCGCCGTTCCGTTCCTGAACCTTGTCGACGTCGTAACAGAACGCCTTGATGCCTTCCACGCTCTGCGGCATGATGTCGAACGAGTCGCCGTCAACCAGGAACGAGTACGCGCCCATCTTCAGGTTCTTCGAATGGCCGTCCACGTACAGGAACTGGTAGTTGCCGCCGTGGCGGATGGCGCCCTTCGTCTCGCCTTCGCCGGTCTGGAAGTAGAACGAAAGCGTGTACATCTCGGTGTCGTTCGTGTCGCCCACCAGGATCGTGTTGGAGGCCGACGCCACGTCCGACGTGCTGCGGCCCTTCCACATGCTGCCCCCGTAGTTCGGGTCCGAAACCGGCATGTGGAAGATTCCGTTGCCGTTGTTGTAGGAGTAGATGCCGAAATTCGGTGCGTAACCCAGGCAGCGACCGCTCGGGTTGGCCGTTGTCCTGCAGTAGTCGGAGACGGTCGTGCGGGTTGGGCAATAGAAGACGGCCCGGTTCTTCACGTACGGCTGCAGCAGAGCCTGGAACTCCTGCAGGTCATACCCGCCGGAGTTCGCCTGCGTGAGGAACGTTTCGTCGCTGTCCTGTGCATACATCAACCAAGCATAGGATTCCTGCTTCGCGTTGCTAAGGCACTGGGTGCGCTTGGCAGCCTCCTTCGCCTGCGCGAAGACCGGGAACAGGATCGCCGCCAAGATAGCAATGATCGCAATAACAACCAATAACTCAATGAGAGTGAACGCCCGTTTCATGGTGTGTTCCTTTCGATCGATTATGACAAGCCGCGAGCGCAAATTGCACTGGCGTTCTATAACTTCGTTCACCCTTTTCCCAGGTTCAAACGCGGCGTTCGCACGCAGCGAATTGAGGCGGCGGCCGCAATCCCTTCCTGAAAGGCGCAAGCGGGCGGCAAACAAAAGGGACCGGGCTTGCCTAGGCAAGCCCGGTCCCCACGTTTGGCTGAAAGGACGGTTTACGCGCCGCCCTCCCACGAGACCAGCGACAGCTCGGTCGGGACGCGAACGTCCTCGTGGTGGGGTACCACCCGGATGATGTAGCCGCGGTGCCCGGTCACGTAGTTGGTGAGCGAGCCTTCGAATGCGTGGCCCTGCTCGTCGCCGCCCACGTACTCCAGGTCGCGGATATCCATGTCGGTCAGTTCGCGGTTCGGACCCACCCGGCCGATCAACGCCTGCACCCGCACGTCCTCCGGCGCCAGCGTGCCCAGCGCCACAACCGCGCGGATCGTGAGGTCCCCGCCCAGCGGGTTCACCACGTAGGAGTTGTCGCTCACCTCGGAGACGCGGACGTCTTTCCACGCTCCCCGCACCCGGTCGCGCCACACCAGCGCCTGCTTGGCCCGTTCGAGCCTGCCTTCGGAAAGGCGGGTGTGCGCCTCGGAGGCCCGAACGTAGTACCGCGCCGTGTATTCCCGAACCATGCGCAGGGTGGAGTAGACCGGGGCCAACGAGCGCATGCTGTTCCTCATCATCTCCAACCAGCCGAGCGGCAGGCCGCCGTCGGTGCGGTGGTAGAACTTCGGCGCAACCTCGTACTCCAGCATGTGGTACAGCGATCGGCTGTCGAGCCAGTCCTGGTAACCCTCGTCGCCATAATTGGCCTCGTCGCCGATCGGCCAGCCCACGCCCGGCTTGTAGGCCTCGTCCCACCATCCGTCCAGAACCGAAAGGTTCAGGCCGCCGTTCGGCACGACCTTCATGCCGCTGGTGCCGCTGGCCTCCTGCGGCCGGCGCGGGTTGTTCAACCAGACGTCGACGCCCTGCACCATGTGGCGCGCCAGGTCCATGTCGTAATCCTCCAGGAACACCATCCGGCCCCGGGCCCCCTCGCCGCGGATGAAGTTGATCAGATCCTGGATGAGCCGCTTGCCGCCCTCGTCGCGGGGGTGCGACTTGCCGGCGAACACAAACTGGATCGGCCGTTCCGGATGGTTGAGCATCCGCTTCAGCCGCTCCTTGTCGTTGAGCAGCAGCGTGGCGCGCTTGTAGGTGGCGAACCGGCGGGCGAAGCCCACAGTCAGGATGCGCGGGTCCAGAACGCTGTTCACGGTGGCCATGTCGAGCGGACCCGCGTTGTTCTTGCACATCGAGTCGCGCAGGCGCTTGCGGCAGTACCGCACGAAGTCGCCGCGCTGGTTCTCGCGCATCTCCCAGATCTCGGCGTCCGGTATCTCCGCGGCCTTCTCCCACACCCCCGTTTCCGATGGATCGTTTCGCCATTGCGGCCCGACGTGGCGGTCGAGCAGCGCGGCCATCCGCTGGCTAATCCAGTTCATCGTGTGCACGCCGTTGGTGATCGAGTCGATCGGAACCTCTTGGAGGTCGTAGTCCGGCCAACGCTGGCTGAACATGTCCTTCGTCACGCGCGAGTGCAGCTTCGACACGCCGTTGACGTAGTTCGAGTTTTCCATCGCCAGGACGGCCATGTTGAACGGCTCCTGCTTGTTGTCTTCGTCGATGCGCCCCAGCTTGAGGAACTGATCGAACGACATCCCCAGGCTCTGCACGGTCTTGGTCATGTACCGCTCGAGCATCCGGGGGTCGAAAATGTCGAAGCCCGCGGGCACCGGCGTGTGGGTAGTGAAAACGTTGCCCGCCACCGTGCACTGCCGCGCCGTGCGGAAGTCGCAGTTGTGGTCGCGCATGAACGAACGCAGCCGCTCCAGCGTCAGGAACGCCGCGTGGCCCTCGTTCATGTGGCACACGGTCGGCTTCTTGCCGATCAGTTCGAGCGCTCGGAAGCCGCCGATCCCCAGAATCGACTCCTGGCGGATGCGCATCTCCTGGTCGCCGCCGTAGAGTGAGTCGGTGATCGTCTGGTCGTTCGGCGCGTTCTCCAGGACGTTGCTGTCGAGCAGGTAGAGCTCCACGCGGCCGACCTGCGCCTTCCAGATCTGGCAGGTGACCACCCGGTCCGGGAACTCCACGCTCACCCGAAGCGGTTCGTCCTCCTTGCCGCGCACCAGGGTCAACGGCGTGCGGTAGAAGTCCATCTGCGGGTACTTCTCCTGCTGCCAGCCGTCGGGGTTCAGGAACTGGCGGAAGTAGCCCCGGGAGTAAAGCAGGCCGATGCCCACGAGCGGCACGCCAAGGTCGCTGGCGGCCTTCAGGTGGTCGCCGGCCAGCACGCCCAAACCGCCGGAGTAGATCGGAAGGCACTCGTCGATGCCGAACTCGAAGCAGAAGTAGGCGACGAGCGTCTCGTTGCGCATGCCCGGGTGCTTCTCGTCGAACCACGTCGGGCCCGTCATGTAATCGTCGAGCTCCTTCGCGCAGATGTTTAGCCTGCTCAGAAAAACGTCGTCTTCAAGGAGTCGGCTCTGCCGGGCGGTCGAAAGATGGTTGATCAGTTCGACCGGATTGTGGCCGACCTCCTCCCACAGGTCGCGGTCCACCTCGCGGAACAGCGCCTGCGTCTCGTGGTGCCAGGTCCACCAGAAGTTATAGGCCAACGTCCGCAACGGCTTGAGTTGTTCGGGCAGCTCGCGGACGACCTCGAACGAGTGGGTGTACTTCAGGCTTCGCATGGTGTCTCTCCCTATTATTGCCAGGTAGCCCGCTTTCCTGCGGGTGGCGCAACTCTTTGCTTGCGAAAGATGCCACTTGACCTGTTCCCAACAATGCTGTCTACAATGGCATATGCAACGCTTGGCTTTGGTCCTCGCTATTCTGCTTGTGGGCGCCCTCAACCTGGGCTTCGCCCAAAAGGCAAGCAAGCCTCCCGTAAAGAAGAACAAACCGGCCCGCGCCGGTACCGCCCAACTGCCCGGCGACAACGGCAAACTCGGCGTGGTCTACGCCATGGGGCCGAAGGGCGACCAGCTCTTCTTCAAGCTCGAGTCTGCCGCGTTGGAGACCCGCGCGGCGTTCGTGGAGAACACGCTCGTGGCCAAGGCCAACGAGAAGCTGCTCGTGCTCACCTTCACCGTGCAGAACCCGCAGAACGCCGAGACGCTCTTCCGGTTCGACTCGCTCGGATTCACCTGCGTGGCGCCGGACGACCAGAACTGGGAGTTCTCCGGGTACGTGTACAACCCGGCCACCAAGAAGCCGATCTCCACGAACCTCAAACCGGCGCAGAAGATCCAGGCGGTCGCCGCCTTCCCCGTGCACGGAGTCGGCCCCATCAACAAGCTCATGGTGCAGCGGGGTGAGGCCCCGGTCCTGCGCTACGACCTGCGCGGCAAGGTGAAGCCGCTCACCGGCCCGTTCGCCGGCAACGGCATCGACACTGTCGGCGAGGGCAAGGCCGAACTCGGCACGCCGTTCGCCCTGGGCCCGCTCGACGTTACGGTCGAGAAGGTCGAGCCGGTCGCCCCCGGCGGGGAACTGGAGCCGGAGGAGGAGCGGACCTATTTCGGCGCCACCGTGAACGTCGTGAACAACACGTTGCAGCCGGTCTTCTTCCGGTTCGACGTCCTCACGCCGCTTATGCGGGACTCCGACGGCGCGGAGATGGACTACTGCAAGCTTCTGCTGGGCGATTCCTACCGTGACGTCGACGGCGACATCCCGCCGAAGGGCACGGTCCGTTGCCGGTACGTCTTCAGCACGCCCGTCGGCACGAAGCCGACCGAGCTCGTGCTCACCGACCCCGAGTCCGAGCGAACGATCAAGGTGAAGTTCCCCTAAGCGGGGCGCCGTCTGCCCGCTCTGCCTCTGAATGCGACTGGGTGGCCGGGGTGATGTCTTTTGCACCCCGGCCACCCAGCCTCCAAGCGTGTCATCCCGAACCGAAGGTGAGGGATCTCGGTCGGATGGGCCTT
>CAZIIS010000031.1:0-27154 GCA_964539295.1 uncultured Fimbriimonadaceae bacterium
GATCACGTCCAGCCGAACCCGGTCGATGACCGAGGGGTCGGACGGCGCGCGCAACACCTGGCCGATGAATTTGCCGATCATCTCCATCTCCGACTCCTTCATGCCGCGGGTCGTCACGGCCGGGGTCCCGAGGCGGATGCCGCTGGTCACAAACGGTTTTTCGGGGTCGAACGGGATGGCGTTCTTGTTCGTGGTGATGCTGGCGTCCTCCAGCGCCTGCTGGGCCACCTTGCCGGTGACTTTGTACGGACGCAGGTCGACGAGCATCACGTGCGAATCGGTACCGCCGGAGACGATGCGGAACCCCTCTGACTGCAGCGCGGCGGCGAGCGCGGCCGCGTTCTTCTTCACCTGCAGCGCGTACTCCTTGAACTCGGGCCGCAGCGCCTCGCCGAACGCCACCGCTTTCGCGGCGATGATGTGCATCAGCGGGCCGCCCTGCACGCCTGGGAAGACGGACATGCGGATCGCCTTGCCGACCTTCTCGTTGTCGTTCCAGAGGATCATGCCCCCGCGCGGTCCGCGGATCGACTTGTGTGTGGTGCTCGTGACCACGTCGCACCAGGGGATCGGCGTCGGGTAGACGCCCGCGGCGATGAGCCCGCTGTAGTGCGACATGTCGCACATGTGCAGCGCACCAACCTCGTCGGCGATCTTCCGAATCTCCTCGAAATCGAACTCGCGGGAGTACGCCGTCGCGCCGCTGACGATGATCTTCGGGCGAGACTCGTTGGCGATGCGCCGCATCTCATCGTAGTCGATCGTCTCGGTGTCCTCGCGCACGCCGTAGGGAGCGATGTTGTACATCTGCCCGCTGAAGTTGACCGGCGAGCCGTGGGTGAGGTGGCCGCCGTGGGCGAGGTTCATCGCCATCATCGTGTCGCCGGGCTTCATGAAGGCGAAGTAGACCGCCATGTTCGCCTGGGCGCCGCTGTGCGGCTGAACGTTGGCGTAACCACAACCGTAGAGCTGCTTCACGCGTTCGATGGCGAGGTTCTCGACCTCGTCGGCGACCGCGCACCCGCCATAGTAGCGCTTGCCGGGATACCCTTCGGCGTACTTGTCGGTCAGGGCGCTGCTCATCGCCTCGCGCACGGCGGTGCTCGCGATGTTCTCGGAAGCGATGAGTTCCAGGTTGTCCTCCTGTCGCTCCTCCTCCTTCTTCAGCAACGCGGCGACGACAGGATCCGCTTGCTCGAGCGGGACGCGATGTAGTTCGGGCAGCATGCCGTCATTATGGTGCCGGGACGCCGCCACACAGCGGGCCACATCGCGCGTATTCCCCGGTATGGCACACGTGAAAGTCTTGGCGTTTGCGGGCTCCCTTCGTGCCGGCTCCTACAACCGGGCGCTGATCGAGCTCAGCCGGCGGCTGGCGCCCGACGGGATGGAGATCCAGCACTGGGACCTGAAAGACATCCCCGTGTACAACATGGACCTCGAAACCTCCTTCCCCGCGTCCGTCACGGCGCTCAAACAGGCGATCCGCGCGGCGGACGGCGTGCTGATGGCGGTACCTGAGCACAACTACAGCTTCAGCGGAGTGCTGAAGAACGCCATCGACTGGGTATCGCGCCCGTACGGCGACAGCGCGCTCGACGGCAAGCCGGTGATCCTGCAGAGCGCCGCGATGTCGTTCGGCGGGGGCATGCGCGCCCAGTACCACCTGCGCCAAGTGCTCGGGTACTTCTCGATGCAGCAGATGTACTTCCCAGAGGTGTTCGTTGGCGCGGCGCACAAGAAGTTCGACGAGAAGCTCGAACTTCACGACGAGGTGGCAGTCGAGGCGATCCGGACGCAGTTGGCGGCTTTCAAATCCTTCATCGAGAAGGTCAACGGGGCATGACCATTGGGAGCAGACAAAAAACGGGGGTCTGCGCCGGCCATTCCATGCCCGCAAAACTGCCGAAGCGGCCCTATCATCTAGCCAGTAGGAGAATTGCGATGAAGCAATCCACAACTGAAGCCGCAACGCAGCAGCAATACATTCCGGCGATGAGGACACTCAGCGTCAAGTTCCGATGCCGCGAGACTGAGGTGTGCGGGGCGTTGCGCCGCATGCTCTGCGAGGTGTTCGACCACGTGTTGGCCACGGGCGCGCTGCAAGCCGGGCCGCCCTACCTCCGTTTGCTCAGCCTTCGCGACGATGAGTGTGAGTTCGAGGTTGGTTACCCTGTTTGCGACTACGCGCCGTGGTCGAGCCGCATCGCATCGGGTGAGCTTCCCGCATGTACGGCGATAGTCTCCGAGGTGGTGGGCCACTGCCACTCCGTAAGGGCCTGGTTGGAGCAGTGTATCGCCAAGTTCCGCCAAGAGGGCGCCGAGTTGGACGCCCTGCCGCTGGAGTTCTTCCACAACGACCCGCGATTCGAGCCCGACCCGGCCAAGTGGCGCACCGCCGTCGTTTGGCCGCTTGCCTCGCCCGTCGAAAAGGCAACGTCGCGATTCAGCGTCTACTAAGGCGCTCCTGCAAGTGGCGCCGCCCCCGGTCGCCCTTTGGGCCGACCGGGGGCGGCGCGCTTCACGGCTGGTCGAACCCGCGCAGGATGGCGATCACCTCGTCGTCCGACACGGCGTTGAACCGCTCGTAGCAGCCGCCGGTCGAGGTGAAGAACGAGGGCGTCATCACGGCCACCACCTCGTCCGCCTCGCGCGCCAGTCGCTCGGCCGCCTCGGGGCTGGAGGTCGGTACCGCGACCACCAGCCGCGCCGGACGCAGCTTGCGCACCGACGCCACGGCCGCGCGCATCGTCAGGCCGGTGGCGATGCCGTCGTCTACGACGATCGCCGTCTTGCCTTCGCACGGCAACGGCGGACGTCCCTCGAGATAAGCCGTGCGACGGCGACAAGCCACTTGCCGCTCGCGGCGAACGGCATCTTCGAACCAACCTTGATCGACATGCCGAACCTCCTCCTCGTTCTTCAGGAGCGTCCCGTCCTCGGTCACGGCGGCGATTGCGTACTCCGCGCTCATCGGGTGGCCCACCTTTCGCGCGAGCACCAGGTCGAGCGGAGCGCCGAGCGCGCGCGCCACGACCGCCGCCACCACCACCCCTCCACGCGGGAGCGCGTACACGACGCAGGGACCCTCCGAAAAGCGGGTCAGCCTTCCGGCCAACAGTTCTCCCGCATGGTCACGATCCCTGAAAAGCTCCACGGCCTCAGCCGCCCGGCAGAATCCTCTGCTGCACTTCCGTCGCGTCGTCGATCTTCAGCACGCTCTCGTGAACGAGGTCGCGAAGCTGTTCGATCTGAGTCTGCTGCTGCACGACCAACGCCTGCAACCGATCGACCCGCTCGATGAGCTTCTGGGTCTCCTCGGAATCGCCCCGCCGCTGCAGCCCAGCCACCTTGGCCTTGTACTCCGTGATGATCGCGACGAGCGGTATCAGCACCAACATCCCGAAACCCAAAGCCATGGCCAGATAGAGCATACGGACTCCTTCGACTTCATTGTAGCTACCTTCCCGCTCGCAGTGGGCTCAAGGCCGCCGGACGCACGAGCCGCTGGGGCGTAAAATGGGCGCCATGGGCGCAGACGGCGGCGTGTTGGTGGTTGGCAGTGCGAACATGGACCTGGTGGTGCGCACCCCGCGCATCCCCAGACCGGGCGAGACCCTCATCGGACACACCTTCGCGACCTTCCCCGGCGGAAAGGGCGCCAACCAGGCCGTGGCCGCGGGGCGCCTGGGCGGAAAGGTCGCGTTCCTCGGCAAGGTCGGCGAAGACGACTTCGGCACGGCCCTGCTGGCCAGCCTGGCCGGCGCAGGCGTCGACGCGTCGCTCACCCTCCGAGACGCCGGTTGCTCCTCGGGGGTGGCGCTCATCGAGGTCGAGGACTCCGGCCAGAACTCGATCGCCATCGTCCCCGGCGCCAACGGCCGCCTGACCGGCGCGGAGGTGACCTCCGCCGCCGAAAAGACCGACTTCGCGTGCCTCTTGGTGCAGTTGGAGGTGCCGGACGAAGCGGTGTTCGCCGCCCTCGAGGCCGGCAAGCACAAGGGTCAGGCCATCCTGAACCCCGCGCCCGCACGGAAGCTGCCGGCAGGGACGCTGGACGGAGTCGCTCTGGTCACCCCCAACGAGTCCGAAGCCGAGACGCTCACCGGCATCTTCCCGAAGGACCCGGAGACCTGCCGCAAGGCCGCCCGCGCGCTCATGGACCAGGGCGCGAAGGCCGTCATCCTTACGCTTGGTTCGAACGGGTGCTTCTACGCCGATGCAGCGGGCGACCGGCTCTTCCCCGCCATCCGTGTCACGCCGGTGGACACCACCGCGGCGGGCGACGCGTTCAACGGCGCCCTGGCGCACTTCCTGGCCGCTGGTCGGGAGATGCCCAACGCCATCCAGCTTGCCACCTGCGTGGCGGGCCTTTCCACCACGAAGGCGGGAGCGCAGACCTCCATGCCCACCCTGGAGGAGCTGAGGGCCGTGGCGGGCGCGCTGCTCTAGCGCAGCGCCGATGTGATGTCGTCGATCATCCGCAGCGTGTTCTCGCGCACCATCGCGCGGTAGGCCTCGGGCGTCGGGACGTCCTTGCCCAGCGCGGAGGTGATGCTCCGCGAGGCGTTCACGATCGCCCCCCGTCCCCCGGGGTGGAAGCACCGCGCCACGTCGGCCGCCGTCGCGCCCTGCGCGCCGTACCCCGGCGCCAGGATGAACGCGTGCGGCATCAGATCGCGTAGCCGCTCAGCCTGCTGCGGGAAGGTCGCCCCGACCACCGCGCCCACCGAGCTGTAGCCGCTCGTTCCCACGCGCGCCGCGCCGAGATCCGCGACCATCTTGGCGAAACCTTCGTAAGCGGGCGTCCCATCGGCCCGGAGCGCGTCCTGCGTCTCGGTCGAACCCGGGTTGGAGGTCTTGACCAGCACAAACACCCCTCGGCCCCGCGCATCGCACGCCGACACAAACGGCTCCAGGGTGTCACGTCCCATCATCGGGTTGGCCGTCACCGCGTCCGCGTTGTACCCGCGCGCGAACCGCTGCGTACCCTCTCTCCCCAGGAACGCCTCCGCGTACCCCTGCGCGGAGCTGGCGATGTCGGATCGCTTCGCGTCGGCCACCAAGAGCAACCCGGCCTCGTGCGCCGCGTCGACCACGTCCACCAGGACCTGGGCGCCCACCCAGGTGAGACCCTCCACAAGCGAAACCTGGGGTTTGACGATCGGAACCAGCGGCGCCACCGACTCGATCACCATCCGAAACCACCCGCTCACGACCCCGCGGGTCCCCTCCGGCGTCTCGGCCGCGCGCAACTCCTCCGCCACGAACCCCGGCAGGTGCTTGAGGTGGAAGTCCAACCCGATCAGGCACGGGTTGCCTTTGGCGCGAATAGCCGCGTCGAGCCGGTCGGCGAACGAGGGTGTTGCGTCGGTTGCCATGATGCTCCCGCCATTGTAGCGCGGGGCGTTCGGCACGGGACGGACTCCGTGCCGGCGAGGCGGCAAAGTAGAATGAGCCGGACCATGAGCGAAGAGCAATCCACACGCGATATCCGCTTGGAGAAGCTTGCCAAGCTGCGAGAGATGGGCGCGGACCCCTATGCCGTCGAGCGGTTCCCGTTCAAACACTCCGCAACGGAGTTGTTGGATCGGTTCGACGAACTGCAGGCGGAGCCGGTCCGCTTTGCGGGGCGCATCGCCTCGCTCCGCATCATGGGAAAAGCCGCCTTCGCGCACATCGCCGACGGCGAGGCGAAGATCCAGGGCTACTTCAAGCGGGACGACATCGGCGATAACGCCTGGAGCATCTTCAAGCTGCTCGACATCGGCGACCACATCGGCGTCGTCGGCGAGCTCTTCGTCACCCGCACCGGCGAGAAGTCGATCCACGTCAAAGAGTTCACCGTCCTCAGCAAGTCGCTGCAGGTGCTCCCGCTCGGCAAGCAGAAGGAGGACGTCCAGTGGTACGGCCTGAAGGACGTACAGGAACGGTATCGCCACCGCCACCTGGACCTGATCTGCACCCCGCAGGCCCGGAAGATGCTGCTCGACCGCTCGCGCATCGTTTCGGCGGTCCGTCACTTTTTTGACGGCCGTGGATATGTAGAGGTGGAGACCCCGGTCCTGCAGCGGGAGGCCGGCGGCGCGGCCGCCAAGCCGTTCTTGGCGCACTACAACGCCTACGACCTCGACGTCAAGCTGCGTATCTCGCTTGAGCTCTACCTCAAGCGGATCATCTGCGGCGACGTGCCGAAGGTGTACGAGATCGGTCGCGTCTTCCGGAACGAGGGCGTCAGCAACCGCCACAACCCCGAGTTCACACTCCTTGAGTTCTATGAGGCCTATTCCAACCTCGAGGACATGATGGAGGTCGTGCAGGAGTTGTTCCGCTCGGTCTGCATGGAGGTGTTCGGGACCACCGAGGTCCAGGGCATGGACTTCGGCAAGGATTGGGAGCGCATCGACCTGATGTCCGCCATCGAGAAGGAGTGCGGCGTCACGCCCGAGGAGCTTGGCGGTCTGGAGAGCGCCAAGGCGGCGATGGAGCGCGTGGGACTTCCCTCCGAGAAGGAGACCGGCGTCGGCGGCATCATCGAGAAGCTGCTGGAGCGGTATGTCGAACCCAAGTGCGTGAGCCCGACCTTCATCTGCGGCTACCCGATCGAGACCTCGCCGCTGGCCAAGAAGGACCCGAACCGCCCCGGCTTCACCCGGCGTTTCGAGGGGTTCGTGCTCGGCCGGGAGATCTGCAACGCCTTCAGCGAGATCAACGACCCGCTCGACCAGCGCGAGCGGTTCGAACAGCAGCTTCGGGCGCAGGCCAAGGGCGCCGAGGAGACGCACCCGATGGACGAGGACTACGTCTACGCGCTTGAGGGCGGCATGCCCCCGACGGGCGGCGTTGGCATCGGCATCGACCGCTTGGCCATGCTCCTGACCGGGGCGGAGCACCTGCGCGAAGTGCTGCTCTTCCCGACCATGAAGCCGGAGGATCAGGCGTAGCTTCGACCCCGAGGCCGTCGATGGCGGTTCCCAGCGGCATTCGTTTTGACATGAGGTTCGCAGGGCGCGTCGTGCAGGTCGCGACGCGCCACTCGTCCAGGGCGCGCCGCCTCGGCATCAACATCAAAAAGGACCAGTTGGAGATCGTGCTGCCGCGGGTGATGGAGATGACGCAAGGCCAAGCCGAGGAGCTGATCCGCAAGCACGCCAAGGCCCTGCGCGTGGCGCTCGATCGCCTTTCCCTCCCCAAGGAGGAGCCGCCCGAGCTTCGCACCGTGGCCGTCGGCGCCCGAAGCATCGCCTACAGCGTGCGGCGCTCCGAGCGCGCGCGCCAGGTGCTCCTCAAGGTCAAGAACGGCGCCGTCGAACTGGTCGTTCCGCCAGGCACGCATGTGAGAGAGGCGGAGGAGTTCTTGCGCTCCAAGGCCGATTGGGTCCTCGAACGGGTCGACAGCCAGCGCGCCGCCGCTGCTTCGGCGCAGGACGCCGTCGCAGCCTGGCGGAACACCGTGCTGTTCCGGGGCGAACGGCTGCCTGCGCGGGCCGTTTTCGGCACGGCCAACCGCGTGCGGTTGCGCGACGGCGCCCTGGAGGTGACGGTGAACCGCAAGTCTCCCACGGAGCCTTCCCGCGTCCTCGACCGCTGGCTAAAGGACCAGGCCCTGGAGGCGATCCGGCCCGTGCTAACCGCCCGGTCGAAGGAGATGGGCGTCACCCCGAATAAGGTGTTCCTGCGCGACAACCGCACCACCTGGGGGACCTGTTCGCGCATGGGCAACATCGGCCTTTCGTGGCGGCTGGTGATGGCGCCCCCCGAGGTGCTCGACGCGATCGTGGTCCACGAACTGGCCCACATGACCGAGCTCAACCACTCGAAGGCGTTTCACGCCGTCGTCCGGGAGCACTGCCCGGGATGCGCCGAGGCCGACGCCTGGCTCAAAAAGAACGGATGGGCGCTCTTGGCGCCCATCGAGATCGAACCGCCGCTGCCCTAACTCACTTCCCGGGCACCTTGACGGTGAACAGCTTCTCGTTCACGGGCCCGTCCACCTTCAGGTTCACCACGTAGGCGGTATCGAAGACGTGGGTTTCGGACCACTCCTTCTCCTTGCCCTTTTCCCCTTCCTTGAAGGTGCGGTTCATCACCTCTTGGCAGTTGTAACGGAGCAGGTCGCCCTGCTTCGAGATGATCATCTCGTACTTGCCGGTCGGGAGCATTTTGGCCACCGGACGCCAATCGCCGATCACCCGGTAAGCCGGCTTGCCGTCGACCTCCACCTCGCCCGCCAACTTGCAGGTGGCCCACCGGTCGCGGTTCATCTTGAGGTCCTCCACACCCGCGATGGCGATGTCGAGCGGCGTCGAGCAGTCCAACAGACTCCGACTCGCGATGGCGTACATCTCCGGGATCGTCATCCTCACGTCCCCATGGTCGAGCGGCTCGATCAGCTGACCGCTCTCGGGGGCGCCTTTCGACGTGCGGGGCGGGTTGTACGTGACGTACGTGCCATCGCTTACCACGAAACCCACGCGCTTGCTGGCCTTGCTCTTCTGGTAGACGTAGACCCGGTCCGGGCGCTTGATCTCCACCCAAGTCTCGATGGCGGTGGCCTGGTTGTCCAACTTCTGGACCATCGAGATCGTGCCGGAAACCGTCCTGGCCGCGGCATACCGCGTGAGCATCGTGCTCACGACCACCGGCCCGGTCAACCTTTGATCCGCATCCTGACACCCGATCGCGACTGCGGCAAGAAGCATCGTCAACATAGTGTTTCCCTGTTTACCGAGACCAAAAAACGTCCGGCGTGCCCGCCCTCACGTTGGCCAGGCGCGCCGCGACGAACAGCCAATCCGATAGACGGTTCAAGAACCCCAAAGTGTTTGGGCGAACGTCGGTTGTCCGCGCGTGCGCGACCAGCGCCCTCTCGGTGCGTCGGCAGATCGCCCGCGCCAGGTGCAGGTCCGCCGCCAGCTTGCATCCGCCCGGGAGCACAAACGAGTCCAGCGGGGGCAACGCCTCGTCGGCGGCGTCCATCGATCGCTCCAGCTCCTCGGTGAGCCCTTCCAGCGGGGCGGGCAAAAACTTGGGGTTGTCCGGCGGCACGGCGACCTCCGCGCCCAGGTCGAACAAGACGCTTTGGACGCGCGCCATCAACGGGTCCAGTTCGAAACCCGCCCCTTCGGACCGGGCGACGCCGAGCGCGGCGTTCAGTTCGTCCAGGCTGCCAAGCAGGTCGAACACGGCGTCGTCCTTCGGACGCCGCTCTCCGCCGTAGAGCCCGCTCTCGCCCTTGTCCCCCGTCCGGGTGTAGATCCTCACCGCTTTGACCTCAGAACCATCAGCGCGAACCGCGGCAGCAGCTTCACCTTGCTGATCTTCTTGGGGTTGAGCAGCACGCGCCAAAGCCATTCGAGGTGCAGCCGCTGCACCGGTTTGGGCGCGCGCTTGGCCTTGCCGCTGAACACGTCGAGCGAGCCGCCGACGCCCATCGCCACCTTTGCCCCGATGGTCCCCATCGTCCGCGCGATGAACTTCTCCTGCCGGGGGATGCCCATCGCCACGATGAGGATGTCCGGCTTGGTCTCCGCCACCTCCTGGGCCACCAAATCGTCGTCGTCCGGAGTGAAGAAGCCGTGGCGCGTACCCACGATGTTGCACCCCGGGTGCTTCAGGCGCAGCCGCTCGGCCGCCAACTCCGCCACGCCGGGGGCAGACCCAAGGAAGTAGATGCGATACCCCTTCTTCGCGCTCAAACCGCAGAGCCGGTCGAGGATCTCGACCCCGCTCACCCGCATCACCTCGCGGGCGCCTTTGCGGTGTAGCGCCCACACCACGCCCGCGCTGTCCGGCGTCGCCAGGGCCGCGCCGCGGTAGATCTCGCGAAGCTCCGAATCCTCCTGCGCCATCACCAACCCGGAGGAGTCGGCGGTCACGATCACGCTCGGTTCCCCCGCCTGAAGACGTCGATCAATGAAGTCGATCGTCTCCTCCATCGATATGCAGGCGATCGGTACGCCCAGTACCTCGGCGGTAGGCACGCTGAGTTGCATGGACTCTCGTATCATCGTGGCGGCCTCAAGTCTACCGCCGGGCGAAGCGGGGACGACCAGTCCCTTGTACGGACCGCCCCAGCAAGCGGCAAGGCGGGTCGCGTAGAATAGCACGAGTAAGGATCGAACCTATGCCCAAGACCATCCGCCTGAAGATTCTTCGGCAACCGGACCGGAACAGCCCCAGCCACTGGGAGACCTTTGAGGTTCCGTACCAGCCCAACATGAACGTCATCTCGGCGTTGTTGGAAGTACGCAAGACCCCGGTCACCACCGACGGCAAAGCCGTCGAGCCCCCAATCTGGGAGTCCGCTTGTCTGGAGGAGGTCTGCGGGGCCTGCACGATGGTGATCAACGGCAACGTGCGCCAGGCCTGCACCGCGCTGTTGGACGACGTTGCGACCCTGAACGGCGATGCGCTTGAGGTCACCCTCGAACCGATGAAGAAGATGCCGCTGGTCCGAGACCTGATGGTCGACCGCAGCAAGATGTTCGAGAACCTCATCAAGGTCAAGGCGTGGGTGCCGATCGACGGTTCCTACGACCTCGGCATGGCCGAGCCCCAGGACGACAGCATCCGCAAGCTGCGCTACGAGCTGAGCCGGTGCATGACCTGTGGCTGCTGCCTTGAGGCCTGCCCCAACTACAGCGACAAGACGAAGTTCGTGGGCGCGCAGTCCATCGGTCAGACGCTGCTTTTCAACCTCCACCCGGTCGGCAAGGCGCTTGAGCCCGACCGCCTGGACTACATGACCACCGAAGAGGGCATCACAGGCTGTGGCAACGCCCAGAACTGCTACAAGGCCTGCCCCAAGGACGTGCCGCTGTTGGTCGCCATCGCGCGCATCAACCGCGACACCACCCTCCACAAGCTCAAGAAGTTCTTCGGTTACGGCGCGTAACCGACGATCCCCTTCGATCCAGAAGCGGCCCGGACCACCGTCCGAGCCGCTTCTTCTTGCTTAGGGCTTCCCGAGGAAGCCGCGTCGCTTCAGCCACAGCTCGCACAGCTTCGGCCAAGTGCCCGAGGCCGGGTCGCCCTCGCCGAGGCCGATGCCGTGAACCCCCAGCTCGAACATGTGCAGTTCCACCGGCACGCCGGCGCGGCGACACGCCTCAGCAAACTGAAGGCTCATCTCCGCCGGAACGCAGATGTCCTCGTTCGTATGGACCAAGAAGGTCGGCGGCGTGTCTTTCGTCACCTTCTTGTCGTTGCACAGGTCCTCGACCAGCGCGGCCGGCGGGTTCTTCCCCAATAGGTTCTCCATCGACCCGGCGTGCCCCGTGATCGCCGCCACGGCGTAGATAAGCAGCGCGGTATCCGGCCGAGACGACACCCGTTCCACCGGGTCCGGGGAGTTCGGGTCGCCGGGCGTGAAGTGGGTGGCGACCGTCGCCGCCAGGTGCCCGCCGGCCGAGAAGCCGATCACCCCGATATGGTTCGGGTCGATCCCCCAGGCCCTGGCGTTCGCGCGCACCGTGCGGATCGCCCGGCTCACGTCCTGCAACTCCACGGGGTGGTGGTAGCGCGGCCCCAACCGGTACTTCAGCAACACGCCCGTGACGCCGAAGCTGTTCAGCCACTCGGCGATCGGGATCGCCTCGTGCGCCGACAGGCCGCAGTAGGCCCCTCCGGGGCAGATCACCACCGCGCCGCCGGTCGGATGGGCCGGTTTGAAGACCGTGATCGTCGGTACGTCCGCGTCGCCCTTTCCCATCGCCCCGGGGGCGTCGCCCGGCCAAAGGCGCATCGGGGCGGGTTTCTCAGCCGCGCACGCGGCCGCGGCGCTCATCGCAAGAAACGGAATGCTCAACAACAGCAGGTAATGCATAGGTTCAGGCAGAGTCTACTTGAGAGTCGGAGGGCCCAAACAACGCGGAACCGTGGTATTATGTGCGCCTGTGCTGTTCGCACAAAAAATAGGAGGCTTCTTGATGACTGTAAACGCTGCAACGCCCGTCACCGCCTCCGATCGCTTCGCGATCGTCGGCTGATGCGCCGCTAGGCGCCTTCCGACGGTTCGTGCGTCGGGGTCGGCCAAACAGGTCCTTGTCCGCTACGGCGTCCGCCGTTGCGCCGCCTGTCGACGGCAGATCCCGCTTCCCCGCTTTCCCACGCGCGGCGTTGCCCGGGGCTGCCCCGACGTTCCCGGAAGTTGCAGCGTTGAAACAGAACCGAATCAAGAACCTTTGCGCGTCCGCTCAGGATGACCGCGAACGCGCCCCATACCGTCACAGGAATCGGCTGAAGAAACCCAAGGCCGGCCCCACCCAGGAGCCCGACGTAGCCACGGTGTGTTCGGTCCACCGCAGCGAGTGCCTCGTCGAGATCGATGGCAGCCCCGTCCGCGCATCGCTCAAGCCCGGCCTGGAGCCGCTCGCCGTAGGCGACAGGGTCCGTGTCGAACCGCGGGACGGATCGGCGCGGATCGTTGGGCTGATCCCCCGTTGCACGGTGTTCGCGCGCCAGGACCCCGGCAATCCGCACCGCAGGTTGGTGCTCGTTGCCAATGCCGACCTGTTGATCGTGGTCGTCTCGGTCGCCGCCCCGCCCATCCACCCCAAGTTCGTCGACCGCTGCCTGGCAGCCGCCCATCTCGGGAGCCTGCCGGCCGCGATCGTCGCGACCAAAAGCGACCTGCTCGACACGGGCCCGCTTTCGTCCGCGCTCGCGGCGCTCGACCCGTACCGCGAACTGGGGATACCGGTCCTCTCCTGCTCGACCTCTTCGGGCGACGGCGTCGACGGCGTCCGCGCCCTCATCCAGGCCAAGCTGTGCGCCTTCGTGGGTCAGAGCGGGGTCGGCAAGTCCTCCCTTCTCAACGCCCTTCACCCTGGCCTCGGCCTGCGGATAGGCGCGACGAACCAAGTCACCGGAAAAGGACGCCACACCACCACATCATCGGCCATCTTCTCGATGCCTGACGGTACGCGGGTGGCCGACACGCCGGGCGTCCGGAGCTTTGACGTCGAGCCCTCGCAAGACGGGGATTTGGACGCCCTGTTCCCCGAGTTCGCCGGCCTCAAGTGCCGCTTTGCGGATTGCCGCCACCTGCGCGAGCCAGGCTGCGCCGTCCGGCAGGCCGTGAGCGACCGGCGTATCCCCGCGGCCCGTTACCAGAGCTACCTGAAGTTGCTCGGCGAACCGGACGCATCGCCCATGGACGGGTTCGAATGCGCTCACTGCGGCGCCACGATTCCGCAGGCTGGCGCCGGGTCGGAGCACCGCAACCACTGCCCGAGGTGCCTTTACAGCCTGCACGTGGACGACGTTCCCGGCGACCGCGCGGCCTGTTGCGGCGGCGCCATGGAGCCCGTCTCAGTCTGGGTGCGGCGCGGCGGCGAGTGGGCGATCATTCACCGATGCACCCAGTGCGGCGCCCTGCACTCCAACCGAATCGCGGCCGACGACAACGAGGCCCTGCTGCTTTCGCTGGCCGTACGGCCCCTCAGCAGACCTCCGTTCCCGCTCGAACGAATGCTGCCAAAGGAGGATTGAGAAGGGCATTCGGGGCGCCGTGGAATACCAAATCGCTTCTCGTGGAAACCGAAGTTACCGGTTGTATGCTGTAGACGTGGAGAACAGGCCGGGCCTTGGGCTGCCAGGGGGAGGGTTGCCCGCGAAGCCCAGCGCGGCGTGGCTGACGCCACCGCAGCGGCTTGAGCAGCGCGATCCCCTTGGCACGGCTCCCCATTGGCCCCGCATCGCGGCCTGGACCCTCATGGTCCTCGGCTTCGGCAGCGTCGTATTCGCATCCAGGCACGCCGAATGGGTGCTCCTCGGCTTCGGGCTTATGGCGACGGCTCATCTGGTCTTGGCGATCTTCGGCGTCGGGCATTCCGACTGCGCCGAGTTGCTCCAGCACGTTCCGGGCGTTCCGATGCACCCCCCTCACCCATCGGCCTGCGCGGTGTCCATGGCGATCTTCCAGCAGGGCATCCTGACCGGCGCCGACGCCGGGTACCTGTGGGTGGATGGCGGCCTTGTCCGCTATCAGGGCGCACAGACCGCGTTCGCCATCCGTCGCGAGGACGTTCCGCCGATCAGCATGTGGCCCCGCCGCCTTCGGCTGCGTCTGCTCGAGGGACGCATGCCCGGCTACCTGCCGATCCCCGTCGGGCCCCGCAATATGAAGGTGGCGTTCCGCATCGCCGACCGGGGGAACACGCTCGAATCCAGGCAACGCGCAGCCGCCGCTCGCGCGGCCATCTACCGCTGGGCGACCCACCCAGAGGAGGGCGCCGCCGACTCCGTGCTGCCGCCGCTCGACCTCCACCCCGGCCTGGAGCGCGACCCGGTCGTCCAAAGGGACTGCGTGGCCGGGGCCGTCGTCTCGGCCGTGGCCGCCTTGGTTGCCACCTTCGCCGCCATCGAGGCCGGCCTTCCGCCCGGAGCGCTGATCGTCGCTTCGGCGCTCGGCGTCGCGCTGGGCGGGACCTCGCTGGCCGAGGCCTGGCGGCTCCACCGCGAGAACGCACTTCGCCTGCGCTTCTTCATCGAATCCCAACTGCGATTCTCTTAGGCAACCGCACCATCGCTTCAGCAGAGGACATTCCATGCGCCCAACCGTTAAGAGAGTAGGGGTTTTCTTTGTTCGGACCGCCATCCTGTGCGGCGCCACGCTCGCCATCGGCTGTTTCCAGGGCGTCGCTTCCGCCCAGAGCGTGGTTCTGCGCATCGACGCGTCGAAGCCGTCCAGGCCGATCTCGCCGTTCATCTACGGAAGCTGCCAGGCCGACTGGGCCACCAACGGCAAGTACCTCACGTTCGGGCGCATCGGCGGCAACCGCATGACCGCGTACAACTGGGAGACCAACGCGAGCAACGCCGGAAACGACTGGCGCCACCAGAACGACGACTTTCTGGGCGGAGGCGACGTGCCCGGCGAGGTGATGCGCAAGGCGGTGCTCGCCGCGCAGGACGCGGGCAAGGCGTTTGTGGTCACCGTGCCGATGGCCGGCTACGTGGCCGCCGACAAGCTCGGCAACGGCGACGTGAACCAGACGCCCGATTACCTCGGCGTCCGCTTCGTCAAGTCGTACCCAAAGAAAAACGCGCCGTACCAATACCCGCCCGACCTGAAGGACAAAGCCGTCTACCAGGACGAGTTCGTCTGGTGGCTCGAGAAGACTCGCCGGCCCACCCCTCCCGTCTTCTACTGCCTGGACAACGAACCCGACATCTGGTTCAGCACCCACGCGCGCATCCACCCCAACCACTTCACCTACGCCGAAATGGTCGAACGCACGACCGCCCTCGCGAGCGCCATCAAGGACGTGGCGCCGAAGGCGCTCGTCTTCGGGTTCGTCAGCTACGGTTGGCATGGCTTCGACACGCTCCAGGACGCCCCCGACCAGAACGGCCGCAACTTCATCGAGTACTTCTTGACCGAGATGAAGAAGGCCGAGGCAGCCCGTGGACGTCGCCTGGTTGACGTGCTCGACCTTCATTGGTATCCCGAGGCGAGGGGGAACGGCAAGCGGATCACCGATGGCGACCTCGCGCCGGCATCCATCGAGGCCCGCGTGCAGGCCCCTCGCTCGCTTTGGGACCCCACCTACGTCGAGGACAGTTGGATCGCCGATTCGACCGGCAAAAAGCCGATCCGGTTGCTTCCGCTCATCCAGGAGCGGATCGCCCGCTGCTACCCCGGGACCAAACTCGCCATCACCGAGTACAACTACGGCGCGGGCAACCACATCTCGGGCGGAGTCGCCGAGGCCGACGTGCTGGGCATCTTCGGGCGCGAGGGCGTGTTCGCCGCCTCCCTTTGGGGCGGCGACAACGACGCGTTCATCTACGGAGGCTTCGACATGTTCCGCAACTACGACGGCAAGGGCGGCGCCTTCGGCGACCGCTCGCTGGACGCACAAAGCTCGGACGTCGCGCGGGCAACGGTCTATGCTTCCGCCGACTCCAAGGACCCGAACCGCATCGTGATCGTGGTCATCAACAAGGCCGCGACCGAAACGCCCGCCCGGGTGACGCTCACCGGCGAAAGGCCGTTCCGCTCGGCGCGAACCTACCGGCTCACCCAGGCCTCGCCCCACCCGGTCGACGCGGGCGAGGTCGCCGTCAAGGGCTCCGAGCTCGACCTGAAGCTCCCGCCGCTCAGCGTCACGACGATCGTGCTGCGCGGGTAGACCACCGCCATGCTGACCGTCGTCCGAGGTTCTGTGCTCGACCAGGACGTGGACGTTATCGTCAACGCCGCCAACACCGCCATGCGCACCGGAGCCGGGGTGAACGGGGCGATCCATCGCGCCGCCGGCTCCGGGTTGCTGGAGGAGTTGGTCCGGGTCGCCCCGAACGGCTGCCCCACCGGCCAGGTGGTCGTGACCGCCGGCCACAACCTAAGGCAGCGCTGGATCGTGCACACGCCGGGTCCGGTCTGGGGCGGGGGCGCGCGGGGCGAGGACGGGCTCTTGGCAGCCTGCTATCGCAACGCCATCCAGGCCGCATCCGACCTGGGCGCCGCGAGCGTCGCGTTCTGCTCCATCTCCACCGGCATCTTCGGCTTCCCGCTTGAGCGTGCCGCGCCCATCGCCGTGCGCGTCGTCCGGGAGTGGCTGTCGACTCACCCCGACGCCCGGCTCGCCGATGTGCGGTTCGCCATGTACGGCGAGCGCGAGTTCGAGGCGTTCCGGGCGGCGTTGGAGGCTACCGCTCCTCCGAGCCCGTAGCCAGGAAGACGAACGCGATGCTCCAGGCGGCGTCCGCGAACCTCGCGAAGCAGAACTGCAGGTCGGCCGGCATCGAATAGACGCAGCACAGCACCGGCCCCCAGAACGCCCAGCACAGGAACAGCGCCGGGACGACCTCGTCGCGGTAGGTGCGCAGTCTCATCCAACGGAGCATCGGGCGCACCCGGAACGCGTTTCGGCGCCAGGCGAACATCCCGACCGAAAACGGGAGCGACACGAGCGGCGTGAAGACGAGCTGGTCGACCGCGACCTTGATCGCCACGGTCCCCGCTCCCACGCCGGACGAAAAGAGCAGCGTCTGCGTCCGGTACAGCAGGTCGCATAGCACCGCCAGAATGCCGTAGGTCGCGGCGACGAACGCCAGCTTCCCCGCCCACCGGCGGTCGAAGCGGCGCACCTTGCCGGTGAGCACCTTGGCTGCCTCCGGCACGAGGCCGCCGGCGATGGTACCGGCGAGAAACGCGAACGCCAGGCCCCCGGCGACCTTCCAGGCGGCCAGTACATGCGCCCCGGCCTGGACCGCCGGGCTGCGGTAGAACACGACCACGAACGCGGCCGCCAGCGCCTGGATCAGCAGCATGGGCTGCCAACGGCTCTTGATCGCCGCAACGCTCGGGGCAAGCGCCCCCCTCAGCGTCCACGTCGAGGTGTCGATCGGCTCGGAAAACTGCGCCACAAGAGCCCCAAGTATGGTCTGCGTTCGCAATATGCGGGGTCCATCCGTCCGGGCGGCAAGCAATCCGAGGGGCTTTGGCTTCACAATATGACTTTGGAATGAAGCCGACCGTCCTCGTCCTCGGCTCGGGTCCGATTCGCATCGGACAAGGCATCGAGTTTGACTACTCATGCGTGCACTGCATTTGGGCGCTACAAGCCCTCGGTTACCGAGCCATCATCATCAACAACAACCCGGAGACGGTCAGCACCGACTTTGACACAGGCGATGGCCTTTACTTCGAGCCGGTGACCCTAGAAGACGTCCTCGACGTCATCGCCCGCGAAAAGCCGATGGGCGTGGTCGTGCAGTTCGGCGGCCAGACCGCGATCAACATCGCACAGGACCTGCAGGACGCCGGCGTCAACATCCTCGGCACCCAGCCGAAGGCGATCGCCGAGGCCGAAGACCGCGACCTGTTCGAACGGCTTCTTCGCGACCTGAAGATCCCGAAGCCCGCCGGCCGCGCGGTCCTCTCCGTCGACGAGGCCGCCCAGGTTGCCGCCGAGATCGGTTACCCCGTGCTCGTCCGCCCCAGTTTCGTGCTCGGCGGCCGCGCCATGGACATCATGTACGACGAGCCCCAGCTCCGCGGCTTCTATCAAGAGGCCGAGGACGCCAACCCCGGCCAGCCGGTGCTCATCGACAAGTACATCCTGGGGACCGAGGCCGAAGTCGACGTCATCTCCGACGGCAAGGAGACGCTCGTCCCGGGCGTGATGGAGCACATCGAACGCGCGGGCATCCACAGCGGCGACTCGATGGCCGTCTACCCCGCCGTCACCCTCAGCGCCGACGTTCAGGCGCAGATGGTCCGCGCCGCCTGCAACATCGCTCGCACGATCGGCGTGCACGGCATGATGAACATTCAGTTCGTCATCCACGGCGGCACGGCGTACGTGCTTGAGGTCAACCCCCGCGCAAGCCGCACGGTGCCCTACCTAAGCAAGGTCACCGGCGTGCCGATGGTGGACCTGGCCACGCGCTGCGCCATGGGCGCCAGCCTTCGCGACCTCGGCTACCAAAGCGGACTCTGGGTGCTCGACCCCGATTTCCCCGGCGCCGTTCCCGTGGAGATTGGCCGTGTGCCCGGCGCCATCATCCCCGAAGCTTCGTTCGAAGAGACGGCCCCGGAGCTGCCGATTCCCAGCGTCTACGCCGTCAAGGGACCGGTCTTCAGCTTCCAGAAACTCGCCCGCGTCGAACCCAGCCTCGGACCCGAGATGAAGTCCACCGGTGAGATCCTCGGCATCGACGCCACGTTCGAGTCCGCGCTCTACAAGGCGCTCATTGCCAGCGGTATACATTTCCGACCGCGCGGCCGCGTCATCATCACGGTCACCGATGCCGACAAACCCAAGGCGGTGGAGATCGCCGAGGAACTGGCCAAGCGGGGCTATCAGCTTGCCGCCACCGGAGGAACCCACCGCGCCATCACGGCCGCAGGCATCGCCTGCGAACGCGTGAACAAGCTGATCGAAGGCTCGCCCAACCTGCTGGACATGCTGTTCCACGGCGACGTCAGCCTCATGATCAACACGCCCGAGGCCGGCCACACCGCCGAGTCCGACTCCTCGCGCATTCGGCGCGCGTGCATCGAGACCGGCGTGGCGTGCGTGACCTCCATCGACACGGCTTACGCGCTCACCAAGGCGCTGGACGTGTTCGAGGATCCGTCTCAATCGCTCTGCCTGACGGTCGACGAGTACCTGGCCAACGGGCGCAAGTCGGGCGCCGCACGACACTTGGGTAAGCGTCGGTAACCGGAGAGCCGAACCCGAGGTATCTTAGATTCATGCCCGACGATATGCCGGACGAACCGGAAGATCTGGATAGGCCGCCAGCGTTCTTCCCGTACGAACCCGAAACGCCCGAAGCGCACGAAGGGGCCTCGTTCGGGGAGCCGGTGGAGGTTCAGGTGGAGGCTGTGTTCGCCGCCCAAGCCGGCGACCAGGTCCAGCGGTTCGTCCTGCTTTCCGATGGCGAGCGCAAGCTGCCGATCGTGATCGGTCCGTTCGAAGCACAGGCGATCAGCCTTCCGCTTGAGGGCGCCCAACCCGACCGTCCGATGACGCACGACCTCGTCCACAACCTGCTCGAGCGTCTCGACGCGCGGATCGACCGAGTGGTGATCGACGACATCTGGAACACCACCTACTACGCCAAAATCTACATCCGGCGCGGTAAGGAAGAGCTCGAGATCGACAGCCGTCCGAGTGACGCGATCGCCCTGGCCGTACGGTTCGACGCCCCCATCTACGTCGCCGACGGCATCATGCAGCACGGCGCCGCGTAGGCGCTTCCCCCTCCCCAATCGCTCCATTTCCGTCCATCAGTGTTTTTTTGCACGATTGCAGGCGCACCCCTTGCGTTTGCCGGAATCGTGTGTTATTATCCTCTCAGGTGTTATATAACACCTTCGGACGACGATGGCGACGGAACGAGACACCCGGCATAAGCAGGTACGCAGGCAGATCGAGATGCAGATCTGTCGCGACCATTGGTCGGTCGGTCAGCGGATCCCCGGCGAACGCGAGCTTGCCCGCATCTACGGCGTCAGCCAGATGACCGTGAACCGGGCGATCCAGGATCTGGTCCGCGAGGGCAAGCTGGAGCGACGGGTCGGTTCCGGCACCTATGTCTGCGACCGCAGCGAGGAGCTGAACGGCGAGCCGTCGAAGCTGGTGCTGGTCGTCCCCTACACCGACCACCCCGAAGAAGACGCCTACCTCCGAAGCCCGTTCCGCACGATCTGCAACGAGGCCTCATTGGCGGGCTGTTCCCTCCAGGTGGTTCAGGCCACCGAGGCGCAGTTCCCGAACCTCGTCGACCGCAACCCGGGCGCGGCGTTTCTGTTCGCGGCCCCGTCCGGCCAATCGCGCGACACGCTCAAGAGCCTCCAGGACCACGGCGTGCCGTTCGTGGTGATGGGTTCTTCTTGGCCCGACGAGACGCTCAACTGCGTGGACAGCGACAACTTCGCCGGCGCGCGACTCGCCACGGACTACCTCCTGCGACTCGGCCATCGGCGCATCGGCTTCCTGAACGGCGACCCCGGCACCACCAACTGCCAGGACCGCCTGCGCGGCTATCAAGCCGCGCTCGCCGAAGCCGGCGTGGAGGCCGACCCCTCCTGGGTGGCCCAGGCAGGCGGCAACTGGGAGATCGTCGCCTCGGGCCGCAACGCCCTCACCGAGACGCTGCTGGGTCGGGAGCCCGTCACGGCCATCGTCGCCGCCGGCTTCCACCTTTGCCTGCACCTGCTTCAGATGGTGCGTTCGCTGCGCCTTGAGGTGCCGGCGGACGTCAGCATCATCAGCCTGGACGATTCGGCCACCGCCGAGCATCTGTCCCGACCCCTCACCGCCATGCGTCAGCCTTTGCCCGAAATGGGCCGGCTCGCCGCGGCCATGGCGCTCTCCCTGTTGTCTCAGCCGATGGCCGAGCCCACGACGGTCCTCGTACCTATGGAGCTTATGGTCCGCAACTCCTGCGAACGCCTATCGCTTAGGAGCCAAGGACGATAACCGGTTGATCTGTCCGATAGAAAAGCGGCTATGCCCGCGTTCGTTACCAAGAAGGTCCGCACATGAGAAAAGCGTTTACGCTCATCGAGCTTCTCGTTGTCATCGCGATCATCGCGATCCTCGCCGCGATCCTCTTCCCTGTGTTCGCACAGGCCAAGGAAGCCGCGAAAAAGACCACCTGTCTCTCCAACGCCAAGCAGATGGGCTTGGCCACGATGATGTACATCGACCAGAACGACGACATGTTCTTCTGGCAGCCGTGGCCGGGCGGCGGCGGAGTCGACTACTACAACGGCATGATCCAGCCGTCCATCGGCTACTACGACCTGCTTCAGCCGTTCGTCAAGTCGAAAGGCTTGTTCTCGTGCCCGAGCAACACTCAGACGTTCTACAACGCCAACTACCCGCTCGACTACAAGGTCAACTACGGCCTGAACGAGCTGCTCTTCGGCTATAAGCACGTCAACGCATCCGTTCTTGAGGCCCCGGCCGAGATCGTGAGCATGGGCGACGCGGACTCGATCTGGGCGACCTTCCTCGGCTACGCCGTCGAAGACCAGCCCGGAACCGTCCGCCGCTACTGGCTGCTTTCCGACCAGCAGACCTGGTTCTACGGCACGCCGAAGCACAACAAGATGGTCAACGGCATCTTCGCCGACGGCCATGCGAAGTCCAGCGGTCTGGCGACCATCGTCGAGGGCGGGAATTCGCTCTACTACGGCTATTACCACGGCATGAGGATCAGCAACAAAGGCGACTGGAGCGCCGACGACCCGATCCGCTAAGGAAACAAAGGCCTATGCAGAAGAACCTCGGACCCGGATGGATCATCGCCGTCATCGTGCTCGCCGTGGCAGTCATCGCTGGCGTGTTCATCTTTGCGAACAAGCCCGCGATCCAAGTGAAGCCCAATCCTGCACAAGCCTTGGGCGAGAAAATGCCGGAGCAGCCGGTCATCCCCAAGGCACAGTAATCCATGTCCTTGTGCGTACTTGCAGCATGCATGCTAATGGTCTCCGGGGGATACGCCCCCGGGGACCCCTCTTCTGAGCCGGGCAACCTCGGCGCCGCCAAGGAGGCCGCTCGGCTGATCCTCGCCCAGCAGACCGAAGACGGCGCCATCACGATGGGCCGCCTGACGGAGAAGGACTCGCAGATCATCTCCTATTTCGGCTGCTTCGCGGCCCAGGGCTTGGTCGCCGTCTACCGCAAGACGCATGACGCGAAGTTGATCGAGGCCGCTCGCCGCTGGGTTGCATGGTACGAAGCCCACCAGAACCCAGACGGAACGATTTTCGACTACACGGGCCACTCCGGGGCGTGGAAGTCCACCGGGAAGTACGACTCCACGGACTCCTACGCGGCGGTCTACCTTGATCTCCTGCACGACCTTAACCGCGCCGCCCCGGATGCATCTTGGCTCAAGAAGCGTAAGCGCTCCATCGCGTTGGCCATCAAGGGCATCCGCCTGACGATGCAGCCCTCCGGCCTGACCCTGGCCAAGCCGGACTACCCGATCATGTACACGATGGACAACGTCGAAACCCTTCTTGGGCTTCGCGCCGCCACCGAGCTCGCCCGCGCCCTCGGCAACAAGACGATGGCCCAAGACGCCAAGGCGATGGCCGACCGGATGGAGGCGGCAATCTCCTCGGAACTCTGGAGTTCCAAGGAGAGCTACTACCGAATCGGCGTGCAGCCCGACGGCTACAAGCACGAGGGACTCAAAGCCTGGTACCCCGACGTCATGGCCAACCTCATGGCCGTCGCCTGGCTTCCCCCATCGCTGCGTAACCGCTCCCTGTACAAGCGCGTCTTCGCGAAGTTCGGCTCGGGGATACCGAGCCAGGCCAATACGAAGTACGATTTGGGGGTTCTCATCTGGTGGGGATGGGCCGCGCGGGGCGCCAACGACCGCGCCACCCTGGCCGCCATTCAGAACCGCTTTGTCGGCTTCGAGCGCCTGTGCGCCGACGGCTGCGACGCAGGCGACTTGGGCCACATCGCCCGCCTCTGCGCGCAACCCTGACCAAAACGCCTCGACAGGCCCATATACGACCCCACGCGATGGCGCCGGAGCCGAGAGCGGGTACCCGCCCCTTCCCGCGCCATCGCGCTTCATGTCACAGTCTCCATAACCCATGCAAGTCAAGCTCAGCCTTATCCCTCCAGCGCCCGTGTCCGACCAGATCACCGAGACGGCGTTCTGCGGACTCACCAACGATAGCGATCAACCGACCGAGTGTCTGGTCCGCCTGTATGCCGAAGCTGACGCCCGCCGGACTCTTTTGGGCGAGCAGAAAGTCGCGATGCCCCCTCGGTCGGCGCGCCGCGTCCGGTTCGACTTCCCCACCGCTCGCCGCGTCGGCGAGCAGGAGATCGTCGCCTCGGTCATGGGCGGCGACGACGTGACCGAGACTTCGGAACGCTTGACCGTCTTGGCGTCGGACGTCCGCGCCACGGGCCAGGTCGGTGGAGCATGGGCCGGCATCGTGCACTGGAGCGAGCGCGAAGGCGCCCGATGGAACGACGACATCCGCACGATGACCGACGACGACTGGCGTCGACTCGTCGTGGCGATGCACGACCTGAGCATGGACATGATCGTCCTCCAGGAGTGCTTTCGCAACGAGCAGTACGTCGGCCGGCACAACATGGAGGCCGACGGCTACCACGGCAAGGCGTTCTACCCCTCCAAGCTCTTCCCCGACCGCGTGGAGATGACCGCCAAGAACCCGATCGAGGCCATCCTTGCGCAGGCCGACGAACTCGGCATGAAGGTGCTCGTCGGCGTTGGCATGTACGCCTGGTTCGACTTCTCCAAGGGCTCCCTCGAATGGCACAAGCAGGTGGCCACCGAGCTTTTCGAGCTCTACGGCCACCACAAGTCGTTCTACTCCTGGTACGTCTCGGCCGAGGCGTACGGGAGTCTGGGCGACACCGAAGCCCAGAAACGAGACACCGTGGCCTTCTTCAAGGCGTTCCAGCAGCACGTCCAGGCGCTCGCCCCCGAGAAGCCGGTGATGCTCGCCCCCAACTGCCACCACGTTCGCAGCTCGGGCGGCCACTACCCGGACCTGCTGGAGAACGTCGACATCCTCTGCCCGTTCGCCTTCCACCGCATGCCCGAAGACGACTGGAGCGGCGAGGAGGCGGCCGCCTGGCTACAGGACCAATGCGACGCCGCCGGCGCGCACCTCTGGCTGGACATGGAGGCGTTCCTGTTCGGCCCCGACATGGAGCTCCTGCCCCGGCCCCTCGATGGCCTGCTGTCGGACATGAACCGCTTCCCCAACTTCGAGAAGACCCTCGTCTATCAGTTCCCCGGCCTTCTCACGAGCCCCGAGATGCGCGTTCGACTCGGTGGCGACGCCGCGGTCAAGGCCCATCAGGAATACCGGGGCTGGCTGCTGGACAGGACTCGACAGGCGGCCCGCTGACCCCGGAGCTTTGCGGCCCGGCCACGGCCGGGCTGCGCACGGTCGCGGCGGCGCCGCCGCGTAGTACAATCCACACCGTGCGACTTCATCTTCTTCCGCTGGCCAAGGGGTTGCTCCCGCTGCTTGCCGTTATCGGTTTGGCTTCGGCCGTAACGGCCCAGGATCCTGCGGCCGAGGCGTCCTTGAAGCTCGAATCGGCGAAGGCCGAGGCCGGCAAGCCGGTGAAGGGCGTGGTCACGGTCACCTTCGCCTCTGGCTTTCACGCGTACCAGAACCCTCCGACCAAGGACTACATGATCCCGCTGAAGGTGGCGGGCGCGGCCGGCACGAAGCTGCTCAAGGCGAGCTACCCGGCCGGCATCACGGTGAAGGTCTCCAGCGAGCCCGAGCCCATCCAGGTCTATGAGGGATCGGTACAGATTCCCGTCACGTTGGTTGCCCCGGCGAAGCCCGGCGCGCAGAAGCTCGCGCTGACGGTCAGCTATCAGCAGTGCAACGAGACGCAGTGCTTCCGCCCGCGCGAGCAATCGGTCGAAGCCACCGTGACCGTCAAGCAGGCGGAGGCCCCGGTCGCCGCCCCCGTCAAGCCCCAGCCGCCTGAGGTCGCACAGCCGCAGCAGGCGCCGCCGGTCCAGCCCGAACCGGCCCCGACGGCCGTTCCCGCCCAGCAGACCGTGCCCCAGGGTCCAACCCCGTCTGTGGCGCCCCAACCCGCGCCGACGGCCCAGACCCCGCCCGAACCTCCGGTCGCCCAACCCAAAACGACCCAAGATGGCGGCGCGGTGGCCGACTTCCTCAACGACGGGTTCAAGAACCGCAACTACGGCCTCGTCTTCCTGGCGGCGCTGCTCACCGGGCTGCTCCTTTGCCTGACCCCCTGCGTCTTCCCGATGATCCCGATCACGGTCACCTTCTTCGGTAACCAGACCGGCGGCAGCACCGCGGCCCGTTTCGGCCTTGGAGCGGCCTACACCGCCGGCATCGCCGTGACCTACGGCGTGGTCGGCGGGGTGGTTGCCGCGCTCGGCGGTTCGGTCGGCGCGCTCTTCACCAAGCCGTGGTTCCTGATGGTGCTCGCCGCGATCATGTTCGGCCTCGGCCTTTCGATGTTCGACGTGTACGAGATCGGCGTGCCGCGGTTCATCGCCAAGCAACTCAAGAGCCGAGCCGGCGTGGTCGGCGCGCTGGTGATGGGCCTGCTGATGGGCTTCGCCGCCGCGCCCTGCGCGGGCGCCCTGGTCATCGGCGCGGCCACCAAGGTGGCGGAGATCGGCTCGGTCGGCTTCGGCATCCTCGTCTTCACCTCCATCGGCCTGGGACTCGGGTTGCCGTTTATGGCGCTGGCGGCGCTTTCGGCCGGCGCCAAGGCGTGGCCCAAGTCGGGCGGTTGGCTGGGGACGGTCAAGGCTCTCCTCGGCATCGTCGTGTTCTGGCTGGGCTTCGACTATCTGCTGAAGGGGCTCGGCATGCGCATCGGCGACCCGAACACGCTGTTGGCCTGGATCCTCGCCTACCTGGTCGCCGCGGCCTACCTGCTCTTCGTCGAGCACTCCGGCCAGACCCGCGCCATCTTCGTCATCAAGGGCGTTGCCGTGCTGGCGCTCGGACTTCTTGCCGGTTCGGCGCTGAGCCAGCGCAACCAGGCGCTCTTCGAGCAGCAACTCGCGCATTCCGGCGGCACGACCGCTCGCGTCGTCTGGACCAAGTACACCCCCGAGGCGTTCGAACAGGCCAAGCGCTCCGGCAAGCCGATCCTGATCGACGCCTCAGCCGACTGGTGCGTCAAGTGCCAGGAGATCAAGCACGACGTGCTCGAAAAGCCCGAAGCGGTCGCCGCCCTGCGGGGCGTCGAGACGCTCGTCATCGACCACAGCACCGGCGTGGATCAGGCCTACATCGACTCCACGTCCAAGCAGTTCGGCATCAAGGGCCTGCCCCAGGTCATGTTCTTCAAGCCGGGCGGCGAACCCAGCGCCACCGTCTACGAACTCAAGTCGGTCGACGGCCTCAAGAGCCTGCTCAAGAAGGCAGGAGCCAGTTTATGAAAACGTTTGACGTTTGCGGAGTCCCCTTCGGGGGCGAGCGCCTCGCGGTGATCGCGGGGCCGTGCATGGCCGAGAGCCAGGCGATCTGCGACCAGGTCGCCGGTCGTCTCCAGGAGGTTTGCGCCAAGCTTGGCTTCGGCTATGTATTCAAAGCCTCTTATGACAAGGCCAACCGGACATCTATCGGAACAGCCCGCGGCATGGGCATGATCGAGGGGCTGGAGATGCTGGCCTCCGTGAAGGAGAGGTTCGGCCTTCCGGTGACCACCGACTTCCACGTGCCGCAACAAGCCGCCCCGGTTGCGGAGGTCGTCGACCTGCTCCAGGTCCCCGCCTTCCTGTGCCGGCAGACCGACATGTTGGAGGCCGCCGCGGCGACCGGCAAGCCGGTGAACGTCAAGAAGGGCCAGTTCCTGGCGCCGCACGACGCCAAGAACATCGTCGACAAGCTCGAGCACTTCAACGCCGCGGGCATTCTGCTGACCGAGCGCGGAACCACCTTTGGCTACAACGCCCTCGTGGTGGACATGCCGGGCCTTGAGATCATGCGCGGCTTCGGCCACCCGGTCTGCTTCGACGCCACCCACAGCGCCCAGCGCCCCGGCGGCGCGGGAACCCAAAGCGGCGGGCTTCGCGAGTCGATTCCCGCCATGCTGCGCGCGGCGGTTGCGGTGGGCGTGGATGCGCTGTTCCTGGAGGTCCATCCGGACCCGGACCACGCCTTGAG
>CAZIIS010000032.1:0-26861 GCA_964539295.1 uncultured Fimbriimonadaceae bacterium
GGACCATGAACTCCTTCAGGATGTCGTTCTGGATGGTGCCCGCAAGCTGCTCGGGGGTGACGCCCTGCTCCTCCGCCGCGATGATGTAGAACGCCATGATCGGCAGGACCGCGCCGTTCATCGTCATGCTGACCGACATGCGGTCGAGCGGGATGCCGGCGAAGAGCACCTTCATGTCCTCGACGGAGTCGATGGCCACGCCGGCCTTGCCCACGTCGCCGACCACGCGCTCATGGTCGCTGTCGTAGCCGCGGTGGGTCGCCAGGTCGAACGCGACGCTAAGCCCCTTCTGGCCGGCGGCCAGGTTGGCGCGATAGAAGGCGTTCGACTCCTCGGCGGTGGAGAAGCCCGCGTACTGGCGGATGGTCCACGGCCGAATGGCGTACATGGTGGAGTACGGGCCGCGCAGGTAGGGCGCGATGCCCGCCGCGTAGTTCAGGTGCTCCAGGCCCTGGAGGTCTTCCGCCGTGTATTCCGGCTTGATGGCGATGTGCTCGGGCGAGACCCAGGCGGCGCCCGTTGCCGGGGCCGTCGGTTTGCCCGAGGCGCTCAGTTCGATCTTTGCGAAGTTCGGTCTCACAGGTTCACCCCCAGCTCCTTGTGGTAGCGCTCAAGCGTCTCGACGACGTTCAGCTTGATGTGAACGAAGTCGTCGGCGCCGTCGGCCTTCAACTGCTCGATGGCGTCCTGCGGGTAGCCGGCAACCAGGAGCTTGGGAGTCGGTCCGAGCGCCTTCTTCAGCGGCGCGGTGAAGGTCGCGTACTCGTCGTCGGAGCTGCACAACACGACGAGGTCGGCGCCGGCCTTCTTGGCCTCCTGAGCCGCCGCCTCGGGCTCCTTGGCGACGTGCTCGACGATGGCGTACCCGCCGCAACCGAAGAACCCGGTGACAAAGGTCGCGCGGGCCTTGCGCATCGTCGGGTTGCCGAGTTGGGCCAGGAACACGACCGGGCGCTTGCCGCCGGCCGCGACCTTGGCGTCGACCGCCAGGCGAAGCCGCTCGTAGCCCTCCGAAACCCGAACGGGCGGAAAGGCGGGCGTGGCGGGCGCGTCGGAGATCCACTTGGTCAGGCCGCCCGACTCGCGGATCTTGGTCAGAAGCTCCACGAAGTCCGAACCGGCGGGGAAGGCCGGAACGGCCGCGACCAGGGTCTGCGCGGGCGCCTTGGGGGGCTCCTGCGTCTCCTTCAGGTTCGGGTAGTTGCTGGCGCCGACGATCGGCTTGCGGCGCTGTGCGACCGCCTTTTCGCGCGAAGCGCGAACCGAGGCCACCTCGCCCTGCATGAAGCCGGACTGGAGCGCCGCGGCGAAGCCGCCGAGCTCCTCGACCATCTGGAACAGCTTCCACGCCGCCTCGGCAAGGCTCTTGGTGAGCGACTCAACGTAGTAGGAGCCGCCCGCCGGGTCGATGACCTTGCTCATGTGCGACTCGGACTTCAGGATGATCTGCGCGTTGCGCGCGATGCGCTGCGAGAACTCGTCCGGCGTGGCAAAAGCCGCGTCAAACGGGCTGACCGTCATCGAATCGACGCCGGCGACCGCCGCGGACATCGCCTCAGTGGTGGCGCGCAGCATGTTGACGTACGGGTCGTACACCGTCTGGGTGAGCGCCGACGTGGTCGCGTGGATGGCCGGAAGAGCGTCCTTCACGCCGAACGCCTGGACCGCTTGCGCGATTACGGTGCGGGCGGCGCGGAGCTTTGCGATCTCCAGGAAGTAGTTGGAACCGACGCCGAAGCGCACCTCGGTCTGCGCGACGACCTTCGCGGGGTCGATGCCGGCGTCAGAAAGGCCGGCGACGTACTCGACCAACGCCGCCACGCCGAACCCGAGCTCCTGCGCAGCGGAGGCGCCCGCCTCGAGAAGCGCGGCCGCGTCCACGGCGAGGGTCTTCGTCCCCGGCAGGTTCTCGACGGCGTAGGCGACGACCGGCTTCACCTGGTCGGCCCATGCCTTGGTCGCGCCCTGCATCAGCGGGTCGAGCTGAACGCCGCCCTTGAGGTCGGCGGGCTTCACGCCCTGTCGCTGGGCCTCGACGAGAAGCATCGCCAACGCCTGCGCAGAGAGCGCGCCCGCGTTGAGCACGACCGGCACGGACTTCAGGTCGATGCCGTCGAGCAGCGTGTGCATCTGGTCCTGCGTGGTCACGTTGACGCCGCCGCCGAGCAGCTTGAACGCCACCTGCTGGGCGCCGCGCGCGATCGCCTTCTTGGCGAGTTCGTTGGCCTTGGCCGGGTCGGGCCCGCTGATCTGCTCGCGGATGGCCCAGTCGTTGTCCTTGGTCTTGCATCCGCGAAGGGCGGGCGCGCTGCTCAGCCACTCCTCGGACGGGAGGTTCTCAGAGCGAAGGATCGCCTGGACGGCGATCCCCTCTTCGGTTTTCTTGACCAGCTTCTTCTCGTACTCCGCGCCCTTGAGGTCCTTGTTGACCAGCGCCATCCAGGTTTCGGTCGAGATGGGCGGGAACTCAGGGAAGAGAGGTCCTGGTTTGGTTTCTGCCATTACTTGGACTCGCCCTCCTGGACGATCTCATACAGCACGCCGAAGGCGCCCTCTTCGCGCGACTTCGGGTGAACGAAGAAGACGGTGGTGCCGCGCGAACCGGGGCGCGGAGCCTCGTCGATCATCCGGAAGCCGTCCGCCTTCATGGCGTCGAACGCGGCCTGGATGTCGTCGGTGCGGAAGGCGACGTGCGCGAGGCCGCCGCGGCCGCCCTGTTTTTCGATCTGCTTGGCGACGGGGGAGTCGTCGGACAGGGGCTCGAGGAGCTGGAGCAGGTTTTGGCTGTCGCCCACCTGCAGAAGCACTTCGTGAACCTGGTCCTTGCCATACACGTCCTCGCTATGCACGACGTGGAAGCCGAGTTGTTTGTAGGCGGCCACCTGCGCGTCCAGGGTGCCCTTCGGCACGGAGATGGCAACATGGTCGATCAACTGCAGGTTGGGTTTCTTGTCACTCATTGTTCATCTCACTCCGCGCAAACGCCCCGTATTCGCCGAAGGTGTTCGGCCAATCCGGGGCGGTGCAAAGTGTCGCTATTCATCTGTCGCACGCATTCCTTGCGTGGGTCGCCGCGGGCGACGGACTAGGGTTTACTCAAACTCGACGAGGGCCTGGCCGACCTTTACGGCGTCGCCCGGAGCGACGAGCACGGACTTCACCGTGCCGGCCGCTTTGGCGGCGATCGTGGTCTCCATCTTCATGGCCTCGACCACCAGCAGCGCGTCGCCGACCTCGACCTTCTGGCCTGGCTCGACCTTGACGTGCATGATGGTGCCGGCGATCTGCGCCTTGACGGCGTTGGCTCCTCCGGCTGCCGCGGCCGGCTTGGCGGGCGCAGCGGGGGCGGCGGTGGCGACCGGCGCGCGCGAGGGTATGCCGGCGTGGGTGGGAGCCGGGGCGTGAGCGGGGCTCATGCCGTCGCGGCCCAGCATCTCGACCTCGACCTCGTAAGGCTTTCCTTCAACCGTGATACGTAGTTTCAATGGCGTCCTCTGTCTCGAATCCGTTATGTTGCGTGTGGGTTAGCGGGTGCTCCGCGTGGCGATGTTGTGCGATTCCTGCAGGCTGAGTCGTCCGGCTCGCGCCCAGCTCGCGCCCTCATATTCGGGTAGCTGCCGAATGGTGCGGATGTGGAATCCGGGGCCAAACACGGCGGCGATGGCGGCCGAGATGACGGCCAGCGTGCGGCGGTCGATCTCCTTGGGCTCCTCGGCGGGCTTGGCGGGGGCGGCTTCGGCGACGGGCGCCGCGGGCGCTGCGACCGGGGCGGGGGCGGCCGCTTGCGCGACCGGCTCGGCAACCAGCTCCTTGACCGGAACGGGCTCGACCCGCGGCTCAACCGGCGCGGGCATGTGCTTGACGATGATGGCGGTGGCGATGCCGACAAGCGCGACCACGAAGATAGCGAGGCCTACGCCGACTGCGGCCAGAAGCAGCGTGTTCTGAATAAGGCTGTCCATTCGAAAATCCTAAGGTGCGGGCCCCGTCCCGTGGATGGGGCCCGCGGTAAGCGTCTAGAGCGGGATCAGGCCGTGCTTCTTTTGCGGTCGGAGGTCACGCTTGGTGTGGAGCACGCTGAGCGCCCGGGCGATGGCGGCTCGGGTCTCGGCGGGTTCGATGACGTCGTCGATCAGCCTGTGCGCGGCGGCCAGGTACGGAGTGGCGAACTTCTCGCGGTACTCCTGGATCACCTGCTTGCGGGTGGCGTCTTTGTCGGCGGCCGAAGCGATCTCGTGGCGGAACACGATCTCCGCCGCGCCCTCGGCGCCCATGACCGCGATCTCGGCGGTCGGCCAAGCCAACGCGCGGTCGCAGTGCAGGTCCTTCGAGCACATGGCGATGTAGGCGCCGCCATAGGCCTTGCGGAGCACGACCGTGATCTTGGGTACGGTCGCCGCCGAGTAGGCGAAGAGCTGCTTCGCGCCGTGGCGGATGATTCCGCCGTACTCCTGGTCGACGCCCGGCAGGAATCCTGGGGTGTCCACGAGGGTGAGCAACGGGATGTTGAAGGCGTTGCAGAAGCGAATGAACCGCGAGGCCTTGTCGGAGGAGTTGATGTCCAACACGCCGGCCAGCATGGCGGGCTGGTTGGCGATGATGCCGACGGTGCGGCCGGTGACGCGCGCAAAGGCGGTCACGATGTTGCGCGCGAAGCCCTCCTGGAGCTCCAGGAAGTCGCCGTCGTCCACGATGCCGGCGATCACGTCCTTGATGTCGTAGGGCGTCTTCGCGTCCTCGGGGATGATCTCGTTGAGCGCGGGGTTCGGCTCAATGCTGTAGTCGCCGGGGATGACCGGGGGGTCTTCGAGGTTGTTCGACGGCAGGTAGGACAGCAGCTTCTTGCAGATGGCGATCGCGTGCTGGTCGTCGTCGGCGACGAAGTGGACGTTCCCGGAGTAGGTCATGTGCGCCTCGGCGCCGCCGAGCTCCTCGCCGGTGACCACTTCGCCAGTGACCTGCTTGATCACCGAGGGGCCGGTGATGAAGAGCTGCGCCTGGCGAGTCTGGATGATGAAGTCGGTAAGGGCGGGGCTGTAGGCCGCGCCGCCTGCGCAGGGGCCGCAGATGAGGGCGATCTGGGGGACGACGCCCGAGAGCTTGACGTTTCCGTAGAAGACCTTGCCGTAGCCGGAGAGGCTGTCGATTCCCTCCTGGACGCGGGCTCCGCCCGAGTCGTTGAGGAAGACGAACGGGGTGCCCGTCTTGAGCGCGCCGTCCATGGCGTCGGCGATCTTGGTGCAGTGCACTTCGCCGGCCGCTCCGCCGAGGACGGTGAAGTCCTGGCTGGCGAGGTGAACCATGCGGCCGTCGATCTCGCCCGAGCCGGTCACGACGCCGTCGGCAGGGGCCTCCTTCTTGTCCATGCCGAAGAGGGTGGCGCGATGCTCAGCGAAGATCGACAGTTCCTCAAAGCTTTCCGGGTCGACCAACGCGTCGATTCGTTCGCGCGCCGTGAGTTTGCCGCCGGCGTGCTGCTTGTCGATTCGCGTCTGGCCGCCGCCGAGCATGACCTTGGCGCGCCTCTCCTTCAGCTCCCGTATCTTGTCCTGGTTAGCCATTTGTCCCTCATTAAGCGGGCGGTCCGGAAACGGTGGCGCCCCGCCGGCCCAAGGACCACTTCAGGCCGATCGGCGTGACGATCGTAGTCACCATCACCATCGCAACAACGGCGGAGAACGCTTCGCCGCTTACGACTCCCAAGCCGCGGCCCACTCCGGCAAAGACGAGCCCAACCTCTCCACGCGGAATCATCCCGATACCCGCGGTAAGGCGGTCTACGCCTCGACCGGCGACCAAGCCTGCGGCAAGCTTGCCGACGATGGCTGCCAACGTCAGTATCCCAGCCAAGGCCAGAGTCTCAGGCTGGACCAACGTCTGTAGGTTCGCTTGCGTGCCCATCAACACGAAGAACACAGGGGCGAAGACGGATTCCACTGGCGCGATCCGGCTTTCCAGGTTCGATTCGTCTTCGTCTCCGGTCCGGAAGTGTTCGTCCTTAAGGATGAGACCCGCGGCGAAAGCTCCCACGATCGGCGCCAAGTGGATAATACTCGCCAACCAGGAAAGGGCAAAGGCCAGACCCAGCGGCGAAAGAAGCCTAGAACCGGCTTGATCCAGACGATGGAAGATGCGCTGCTGGAACCGGACGATCCTATCGCCGAAGTACATCAGCGAGCCGAGGAAAAGCGTGGCCAGGGCGGTGGTTCGCAACACGCTCAAGGGGTCGAACGAGCCCGTGGTGACGACCCCGGTGACCACCGCAAGGATGATGAGGCCGATCACGTCGTCGATCACCGCAGCGCCCACCACGACCCGCGCGACCACGGTCTGAAGGCACTTCAGATCCTTGAAGACCCGCGCCGTGATGCCGATGCTGGTGGCCGACAGGGTGGCGCCCAGGAAAAGGTGGCTGGCATAGGGCGCGTTGGGCAGCATGAGCGTGCCGGCCCAGTAACCCAGCGCGAACGGCGCGATCACCCCCACGATCGCCACGAGCGTGGAGCGGAAACCGACCTTGACCATCTCCTCGACGCTCGATTCGAGCCCCACCATCATCAGGAGCAAGATGATGCCGAGTTGGGAGAAGATCGACAACCCGACGGCGACGGTCATCGTCGGGATCGCGTCGGGGCCGCTGAGCGCCTCGACCACCCGTTGACCGATGCCGCCCGGCGCAAGCTCCTCGGCGGTGAACACCTTCGGCGCGGCTTGCGCCGCGGAAAGGCTGCCGGTGATCGCCGTCTGGCAGAGCTGGCTGGCCCGGCCGATCTCCGTCAGCACGGCGTAGAGCGGGTTGCGGAGCGCCGCGAGGGCCGTGCCGATGAGCACACCCATCAGCAGTTCGCCCAGCACGCCGGGCTGCTTCAGCTTGCGCGCCAAGAACCGCCCGAACATCGCCGCCGCCACGATGACGGCGAGTTCGAGAAGCATGGCCGCGTAGGGGTCCGTGTGGCCCCCGGTCAGTTCCGCAATCGGCAGCTTCAAACCTCCTTAGCCAAGCGGAACCCTACAACCTTGTTGGAGTAGGTTCCCGCGTACACCCAGCCATTTTGGGCAGCCGGGGAGCTAAGGAAGTGACCAACGGGCATTCGGTACTGCCCAACGATGCGCCCGCCGGCGGCGTCCGCCACCGAAAGCAGGCCGCTGACCGAGCCGATGGAGACGCAGCCGTCGGCAACCGCCGGCGAGGAGTCGTAGATGACCTCTCCGGTGTTCGCGCACCAGAGCTCCTTGCCGGTCGCCGCGTCGACGCAGCGCAACTGACCCTTGTCGCCAAGGCCGCCGACGTAGACGCGCCCGTTCACCGCTACCGGCGAGGAGTGGCCGTATTTGTCCCCCGGCGAGGTGACCTCCCAGATCGGCGCGCCGGTCTGGCAGTCGAAGCTGTACAGCCGGTTGCCGTTGGCCACGATGTACACCCTGCCGCCGTCGGCGCACGGGCTTCCGATGGCCGGGGAGTAGGCGAAGCTGCGGCCGGCGCAACACCCCGCGCGCCAGACCAGTTGGCCGGTCAGGACATCCAGGGCGTAGAGGTGGCTGTCCCACGCTCCGAAGAAGAACCGCTCGCCGTCGGTGGCCGCCATGCTCTGGCAGAACGCCGTGTTCGACTTGGGCATCTCGTAGCGCCAGCGCACCGCGCCGGTTTTGAGGTCGATGCCGTAGATGGCGCCGTCACCCGAGGCGACGCCGGCCACGCCCTTGGCGCAGGCGGGCGAGGCGTAGACCGGCCCGCCCGTCTTGACGCGCCACTTCCGCTGGCCGCCCTTGCGGTCGAAGGCGTAGACGTAGTTGTCCGCGCTCCCCAGGACCACCCTACCGTCGGCCACCGCGGGGGAGGAATGGCAATACTTGCCGGTCTTGGCGCGCCACACGACGTCGCCGGACTTGGCGTTCAGGCAGGTCACCGAACCGTCCATCGCGCTGACGAGCAGGGAGGGCCCGTCCAGCGTCAGGTGGGACATCACGCCGCCGGTCAGATCGGTCTCCCAGACCGGCTGCAGGCGGTTTTCGTCGTCCCGGACCCGCAGGTCCCGAACGTACGCGGGGTCCTTTTCGGTGTTCCGCAAGTAGAGCGTGTTGACGCCGGCCACCAGCCCGGCGGTCGGAACCCCCTCTGCGGGCGCCTTGGCCCACGGGCCCTTCCGCCAGCTGTAGTCGGGCGTGGCCCCTCCGCCGATCGGCACCGGTTCGCCCTTTCTCGGCGCGAAGGCGCCCAGCGAGAAGACCTGCAGCTTGCGGCGGTTCGGCGCCAGGGGTACGGTCGCCAGCGGTTGCAGGGTCTTCGACGCCGTGGTGCGGCGGTCCAGGCGAACCTCGCCGCGCTCGCGGTCCACTTCGACGCGTTCGTAGGAGCCCTGGTAGAGGCCCGCGTTCATCGTGCAGACGATGCCGTTCCACTCCCACAGCAGGTCGCTGTGGCCGTGGCCGTTCAGGATCAGCTTCACGTTGTACGGTTCGATGACTTTGAACAGCTCCTCTTCGTTGTCCAGCGTCATGTCCTCGCGACCCACCCAGTGGTGGGTGACGAGAAAGACCGGGGCCTCGCGACCGGCCTTCTTGAGCTGCGCCGCCAGCCACTCAAGCTGCACCTTCTCATAGTGGCCCCAGTGCGAAAGCGGCACCGAACTGTCGAGCATGTACGCGTGGCAGCCGTCCTGCTCCACGGCCGAGTACTCGGGGCCGAGGTTGCGGTTGAAGGCGGTCATCCCCAGCGGCGACCAGCGGACGTCGTGGTTGCCGGGGGCGTTATGCACGGGCGTGCCCCACGCCTTCACCATCGCCACGTAGGCCTCGTAGTCCGACTGCCAACCATATTCAGTGATGTCGCCGGCGCAGAGCGCAAACGCCGGATCGAACGTGGCTTTCATCTCGTCCAGCATCGCCCGGCACTTGTCGACGTTCGTTCTGGCGCTCACGTGGGTGTCGCTGAAGAAGGCGAACGCGAGTGCCTTCTTTCGCTCCACGAGGTTCACCAGCGGGGAACCGGCAACGAGCGGAGCCGCTACCGCGGCTCCGCTCAACTTCAGCATTTCACGGCGGCTAAGTCTCGGACGCATGGTATATCGGCCGCCAGTCTACACCAAGGGCTGTTCTAATCGTCCTCTATATGCGCTAACCCTCGCGATTTCAGCCCGCGTCCGTGCGGGCCGGCGAACCGGGCGGGATAGGGGGCGTCGCCCCGCATCTCGAACCAGAGGGCCCTGTTGAACAGGTCGTCGTGGGCCTCCGTCTTCATCCCCGTGCGCTCCATCGGTATGGATGCCAGCATCTGCGCCCAGTAACGCTGGACCGGGCTCATGGAGCTCTTGGGCGGGTGCGTTTCGTCCAAGGCCACCGTGGCCGGCTTGAGGTCGTAGGGCGTGAAGTCGGGCTTCTCGGTGAAGCAGCCGCTCATCAGCGGGGCCATCGCCTCGTGCTGGTTCATCGGCGGCAGACCGAAGATGTGCAGGATCGTGCGGAGCACCGAGGCCTGGTTGCAGAAGTCGCTCACCACGGCGCCGCGGCGCGTGTAGGCGCTGGCGACCAGGCAGAGCGAACGGTGGCCGTCCACGTGGTCGAACCCGTTCTGCGGGTCGTCCTCGTTGATGAAGATCACCGTGTCCTTCCAGTAATCGCTGTGGCTGATCATCTGGACGAGGCGGCCGATCGCCTGGTCGTTATCCGCGACGTGGGCGCGGGCCGTGACCGAACCGCCGGTGTGGTCCTGCGGAAGGTAGACGATGCACAGGTTGGGCAAGCCCCCGTCGCGCTGGTATTGCTTGAACTCCTCCTGGAACCGGTCCATGCGAACCGCGTCGGGGATCTCCATGTTCCAGCCGGGGTAGTCGGGCATCGAGTAGCGGCGAAGGCGGTCGACGCCGATCTTCTGCACGAACTTGGTCCGTTCGCCGCGGGCGCGGGCCTCGAGCAGCGCCTTGACGCTCATCCCCTTCGGAGGCTCGGCGTAGTCCATCTCCCCGTAGTTGCGGAAGCTCAGGCCGGCGCCGAGCACGTGGTCCCAAAGGAAGCCGCTGCTCGAGTAGGTGAGCGGGTCGTCGCCAAAGGTGTAGCTGCGCCCAAAGCCGCCGAAGGCGCGCTCCAGGTACGGCGTGACGTTGCCCTCGGTGGCCCAGGAGTGGCCGTCGGCGGAGAGCACGCCGCTGCAGTAGTAGTTGTCCAACAGCACGAACTCGCGGGCGATAGCGTGGTGGTTCGGCGTGATCGCCTCGCCGAAGATGCAAAGGTTCGGGTCGCCGTCCCCCTGCTTCATGTCGCCCAGCACCTGGTCGTAGGTGCGGTTCTCCTTGATGACGTAGATGACGTGCTTGAAGACCGAGGGGTCGCCGAGCTTGGCGGGGATCGGAGCGGCCTTGCCGTCCTTACCTTGCAGTTCCATCGCCTTCAGAAGTTGTGGGACGCGCGCCAGGCGCTTCGCCGTTTTGGTGTGCTCGGCCATCGCCTTCTTATCGGGGACGGGCAGGCTCTGCACCGTTCCGCAGTGGTCGTGGCTGTTCCAGCCCTTGTCTTTCGGGCGGTTGACCGTGCGGGAGCCGTACCCCTTCATGTTGCTGACGAAGAGGTTGCTCTTGCCGGCGACGACGCTGGTCGGGAACCAAGCGGTCGGGATGAAGCCGGAAACCTTGGGCTTGCGGGGACTTCCGAGGTCCACCACGGCGAGCGCGTTGCTGCCGGCGTTGGCCACGTAGACGGTGCGGCCGTCCGCACTCTGGGCCATCGCCGTGGGCATCGCCCCGAACGGCAGCTTGGGGTCGGTCTTCACGTTGAGCTGGGTGAGGGTTTTGCCTGCCTTGAGGTCGATGAAGCTCACCGTGTCGCCGTTCGTGTTGGCGACCAGGAGAAGGCCGTCCTTTTCCCGGAGCAGGACCGCGGTGGGTTGCAGCCCAACTTCAAACTGCCGCGTCTCCTTGCCGTTCGTCAGGTCCACCTCCGAGACGGAGCCGGAGGAGGCGACGCCGCGCTCGTCGATCAGCGCCTCGGCGCCGGCGGAGTTCGCGGTACGTTCGCCCTTCTTGGCGCGGCGTCCGCCCATGTTGGTGACGTACGCCGTCTTGCCGTCGGACGACACGGCGACCTCATAGGGCGCGACGCCCACGGCGACCTCGCGCAACACCTTGCCGTTGCCCAGATCGACGACTCCGAGCGCGTTACGCTTGGATAGGCATACGAGGGCGGTCCGGTCGCCATTGGTCAGGGCGACGCCGCAGGGGAAGCTGTCCGCGGGGAGCTCGATGGTGCGGCCAAGCGAGTACGCGCCATCCGCGCCCTGGTCGAACTGGTGCAGGCCATTGCTGGCGTTGGTGAAGTAGACGTGCCGCCCACCTTCGCCCACGGCCAGGCCGGTCAACGATGCGCCGCCCGGGCTGGAGAGCGTTTGGAGCTCGGTCAGCTTGAGGGCGTCGTAGACGCGCAGGGCGCCCATGTCCTTGACGAAAAGACGGTCCTCATCCCGGTTGAGCGCGACATGCACCGGACGTCCGGGCATCTCGGCGCTCTGGCCCGCCGGGAGAATCAGATTGTAGGTCGGCAGAAGCCTGCCCTGGTCGGTCACCGGACCGACGCGGTCGTTCAGGTTCGGCTGGGCAGGCAAGAGCCCACACAACAGCGCTATCGCGACGATGCCAACGCTCTGCATGCCCCCGGTTTTACCCACCACATGCCTATTGAGGCATCGGTAGGAACGCTTCGGGCACAACCAACTTGCCGTCTTGGCTGAGAATGTAGATCGTGACCGGCTCGAGCGCGGGGCGATCGCGCAGAACCTTCACCAACAGCTTGGTGTTCTCGGTGAGCACGACGTCCGCGACGTAAGGCGGCGCGGGGCGCGGTACTGCGGGCTTGCGTTCGTGGTACCAGAGCGCCTTCTGGCCGTTCACCCACGCGATGGCGCCGACCGACGAAGCTACGACCAGTTTGCCCGGACCCGGGTTCGGTATCTGCATTAGGGCGTACAGATAAACCACGCCCGGCCCGGTCCGGAAATACGGCTCAAGGTCGAACGTGACGCCGCTGAAAAGCGATTCCGTCCAGCGCACCGGCAGGTCGCTTCGCCCGTTGAACACTTCGCCCGCGTCCTGCTTGAACTCGGCGGGGAAGATACGGTCGAAGCCCGCGCCGTCGTGGTTGACGAACGGGCCCACCCAATACCACCGCTGCGAGCCGATCACGGGAACGAGCAGTTGATAGCGGTTCATCTTCAGCCGCAGTTGCGCCAGCGGCGGGATCTCCGGGCCGATGGGCTGAACGACGGCGGGGAAGGAGGAGGACTCGCCGGGCCGCAGGCGGAAACTGGTCAGGCGCGAGGCGACCGCCCAGCCATCGGGAGCGGCGAGCGCCGTGTCGAGTACGGCCTCGGTGTCCCGGATGTTGGTGAAGGTGAGAACCAGGCGCATCGCTACGCCGGCCTTTGCGACGGGCGGGTCCAGGTACTTGGCCGAAAGGCGGATCCCCTCCACCTCGGTGATCGATTCGTTCGGTTCGGCGAGCAGAAGGTCGCGGACGCGGGGCGCGGGGAGCGCCGCGCTGAGGTCGAGCGGCTTCGCCGGCTCCGCGGGAGCCGGCTGGGGTTCGGGGGCGGCGGGCTCGGTCGAAGCCTCTTCCGGCTCAGCGGCCTCCGCCGCCGGTTCGGGCGCCGGCTCCGCCTTGGGCTCCGGCGCCACCCACCCGAACGTGGCGTTGTCCTGCCCGATCAGGTCGGCGAAGTCGGCGATGGAGCTCGGCGGGTCGAGGTTCTTGAGGCCGATGCCCACGACGAAGGCGTTTCCCAGGGGGGAGGTCCACTCGGAGGGGACCTCCCCGGCCAGCAGGCCCGCGAGCGCGCCGGTGACGAGCGTCGACTGGTCGGACGCGCCGCCGCAACCGGCGGTGGCCAGCACCGACTTGCCGAAGTCGCCCGCGCCGTGGATCAGCCCGGCCAGAGCATAGCCGAGCGACAGGGCGGCGTGCCGGGCGTCCTGCACCTGGAGCGAGCCGGCCAGGGTGTTGCAGACCTGGGCCGGACCGTCGGCGACGCCCATCCCCTGTAGCACGGCCGGGATGGCGCGAACGCAAAGGCTCTCCTTGGGCAGCGCGTTGGTGGCGGCGCGCACAAGCGAGGCGGCGGTGAGGCCCGGCTGGGCGATGGCTGCCATCCGAGCGACGGCCACCGCCGCCCACACGCCGTCGCCGGCGTGGTCGATGGAGGCATCGTAATAGGCGAACTCGGCCGCTTCGTCCGGCTTGCCGTGGAGCGCCAGACCCCAGTAAACGGCCCGCCCCAGCGCCTGCGAGCCGGAGGTCAGCGGGTTGTCGAAGGAACCGGCCAGGGGCGCGGTGAGCCCGCGGGCGATGTTCGCAAGGCCGAAGGCGGTTTCCTCGACCGGGTAGTCCCAGTGCTGCAGATAGCTTTGGGCGATCGTCTGCGGGCTCTTCCCGGCACGCAGATGGCGCGAGGAGACCAACCAGCCCTCCAGCGTTTCGGAGGGGGACATCCGAGCGGGGATGGGCTCGTAGAAGTTGAGCTTGCGGAACGTTCCGCGGCCACGCATTGGCCCGCCAAGTGTCGCGCCGACCAAAGAACCGATCGCTGCCGCCTTCACCGCCTCAACCATTACGGGCCGGTTTTACCTTACAGGGCCCGGTCCCCGGGGGATGTACAATGACGGCCTATGAACGGGGCCGACCGAGCGCTTTTCCACGCCATCAACGGGTGGCCGGACGATTGGGCGCCGTTCTTCCGCTTCTTGAGCCAAGGAATGGACTCCTGGTGGGTCCGGGGGGCGCTGCTCGCGCTCGTGGTGGCCCTGGCGTGGCGTCCGGCCACGCGCCGAGGCGCCCTGGTGGCGGCGCTCATGTGGCCCCTGGCCAACCTGATCACCGATGTGCTCAAGGCGGCGATCCCGTTCCAGCGTCCGACCAGTTGCCTCGCGGACGCGATCGCGCGGATAGGCGCTTCGCCATCGATGGGCACGGCCTCGGCCCACAGCGCGAATATGATGTTCGTGGCCGTCTGCTTCGCCTACTACTACCGGTGGCGCGGCTCGCCCTGGTTCTTGGTGGCGGCGCTCGTGGGCGTCTCGCGCGTCTACGTGGGGGCCCACTTCCCGAGCCAGGTGCTTTTGGGTTGGTTGGTGGGCGCGTTCGCGGCGATGGTGTCCATCGCCGTGGTGGAGGCGTCCGTTCGGCTGAGGGCCAAGCGTAGGAGCGAGGTCACTTCAGGCTCTCCTTCGTGACCACGAAGCGGCTGCGGTAGATTCGCTCGACGTCCTCCTTTGCCATTCCGGGAGCACGCACCGTACCGGTCCACGAGACGAAGAAGGACCAGTACGCCCCGAAGCGGCGCATCCGCTCCACGTCCGGCACGCCCCCGAACTCGCTGATGCCGACCAGCTTGCGGCCGCCGTACTGCCTTTGCATCGACTCCCACGTGTTGCTGAGCGGGTCGGTTTTGTCCGTCGGGTAGGCGTCCACGCCGATCGCATCGACGAAGGCGTCGCCCGGGTACCAGGCAGGCTTTTCGCCCGCGGTGAAGACCCAGATCAGGTTGTGAAGGCCGTGCACGTCGGTCAGGCGATGGTAGAGCAGCCGCCAAAGCTGGACGAACGGCGCCGGGCCCTTGGCGCCCCACCAGAACCACCCGCCCTCGGCCTCGTGCAGCGGCCTCCAGAGCACCGGAACGTCGGCGTCGGCGACCTTCTTGAGCTGCGCCGCGATGGCGTCGATGTCGCGAAGCAGTAGTCGCTTACCCTCGGGGTCGGAGCCGTCCAGCGCCCGCTGCAGGTCGAACGTGGTCGCGTAGGTGTAGAACCCCTTGTACCAACGCGCGTCGAGAGGACGGCCCTGCTCGTCCTTCGTCTCCTTGTCGACGAGGTCCTTGGGCGCGTTCCAGTGCCAGGTGAGCGTCAGGATCTGCCCGGCCCTGGCGCGGGCGATCGCCTTCTCGGTGACGTCCTTGGGCATGCCGCCTATGGCGACGCGCGAAGGGGAGTAGTCGATCAGGTCGTCGCCGTAGATCGCCGGGGTCTTTCCGGTCGCCTGGGCGATGTAGTCGGTGTCGGCGGCCACGAACTGGCCCGAAAGCGTGTCCTTGCCATACCGATCTACCAGCGCCGCGAGGAGGGCCCGCGCCTTGGGCGTGGCCTTCGGGTCGACCGGCGTCTTGGGCGGCTTGGCCGGCGGGCCGGCAACGGTGGCCGGCACGAACTCCACGTAGTCGACGTCGAAGTACCCCCATCCCCGCTCGATGGTCACCGTGTTCAGGCCGTCCTTGAGCTCCACCTTCCCGGCGGAATGCACGGCAAACACGTCGCCGGTCGCAGGGAACATGCCCGAATAGCCGGAGCCGTTGACGTTCAGCCCGAACCCCTTCTGGCCGGAAGGAGCGCTGTAGCCGATGTGCGCCTCGTAAATGCCGGACCTGGCCTGCAGGGACATGGTGACCTTGGCGTCGGTGGCCGTCAGGTTGGTCACGTAACCTCGCCCGGAGAAGCCGGCGCGACGGGTCGAAACGGTCGCCCCTCCCTGCAGCTTGCCGTCCTCTGCTTCCACGCGCAAGGAGGTTGCCGGGCCCGACTGCGCGCCACAACCGATCGCCACCAAACACGTCGCCGCCAACAAGATGGTCTGCATCGTCCGTTCCTCGGAACCCCCGCCGTCGGAGGTCACGTTTGTATCATATCAAAGGTCAAGATTCGCCGGAGTGGCGGTTGAACGCTACAATGCACGACGTTCAACTAGGATATGATAAGGCATGCTGCTTGGCGGCCTTTTTGCTTGCGCATGTGTCATGCCGGTTGCGACGGCCAGGGAGGCCGGGCTATACATGATCCCAAAACCGGCCAGCGTGAGGCCCGGCCGAGGGGCGTTGCTGTTGGATGGCAACACCCGCATGGTGCCCGGGAAGGGCGCCGAGGACGTGGCGGAGTTTGTGGCCTTGGAGTCTGGGCTGAAGGTGGGTTCCCCCCGGTCCGGCAGCATCTCGTTGTCGCTTGACCCGACGCTGGAGGGGCTTGGGGAGGAGGGGTACCGGCTTACCGTTTTTGAAGATGGCGCGACGCTGAGGGCGCCTCGCGTCGCCGGCCTCTACTACGCGTGGCAGTCGTTGCGGCAGCTGCTGCCACCGGAAGCGGAGGGCGACCGGCTTGCGACCAACGGGCCTTGGCTGGCGCCGGCGCTGACTATCGAGGACAAGCCGAGGTTCCGCTGGCGTGGCGTGCACCTGGATGTTTCGCGGCACTTCTTTCCTGCCTCCCAGGTGAAGAGGTTGCTCGACCAGATGGCCCGTCTGAAGCTCAACGTGTTCCACTGGCACCTCGTGGACGATGGGGGGTGGCGAATTGAGATCCGGAAATACCCCAGGCTGACGTCCGTTGGCGCGTGGCGTACCGCCACGGAGCGGTGGAGCTACACCGACATCGAGTTTCCTGGGTTGGAATCCGGGAAGAGGCTTTACGGCGGCTACTACACCCAGGACGAGATCCGCGACGTGGTGGCCTACGCGGCGCGCCGCAACATCACGGTGATGCCGGAGATCGAGATGCCGGGGCACAGCTACCCGTCGCTGGTTGCCTATCCCGAACTCGGGTGCCAAGCGGACGGCTCCGACCTGCGGGCGTTGAACGCCGTTCCGGGCGCGAACGTCTACTGCGCGGGCAAGGAGCGCACCTTCCAGTTCCTTCAGGACGTGCTGGACGAGGTGATGGAGCTCTTCCCCGGGAAGTACCTGCACGTGGGCGGGGATGAGGTCCTCAAGGAGCTCTGGGGGCGCTGCCCGGATTGCCAAAGGCGGATGGAAGAGGAGGGCCTGAATAGCGGCGACGAACTGCAGGGCTACTTCATGCGCCGAATCGCGAGGTACCTGGAATCGAAAGGGCGGTGCATGGTCGGTTGGGACGAGATCGCCCAGGGCGGGGCGCCGCCCAGCGCCACGGTCATGGCATGGCACAGCCAGGAGGTCGGGAACGCCGCGGCCAAGGGAGGGCACGACGTGGTGATGGCGCCGATCGAACCGTGTTACTTCGGCTACGGCTTCGAGCCAAACCTGGAACGCTCCTACCGCTGGGACCCGGCGCCGATGGCGCTGAGCGAGAAGCATGCAAGGCACGTGCTGGGCGGCGAGACCTGCATCTGGACCGAGTGGCTCCCCACGTTCCGCGACGTTGAGTTCCTCATCTACCCCGGGCTACTGGGGATCGCCGAGAGCCTGTGGGGACCGAGAGAGGGCAAGAACTACGGGGCGTTCCTCGACGGGGTGCAGAGTTGGTACCGACGGCTGGACGCCCAGGGCGTCAACTACTACGTGCGCGCCCCGCAACCAAACCACACGCTGGTCGTGTGTGGGACGGGCACTCCGCTCGAATTCGCGCCTGCGCCCAAAGGGTTTGCCACTCGGTACACGACCGACGGGTCCGAACCGACCGTGGCTTCGCCGCTCTACCGGGGCCCGATGATCATCGGCGAGCCCTGCGTGGTGAAGGCGGCGACCTTCTCCTCGATCGCCAAGCACAGCCAAACCACGCGGGTTCGGTTCGTCGACGTGCCGCCGGTGCATACGGAGCTGGAGCCCGGCCTTTGGTGCGATTTCGCCGCAGGGCGTTGGGGCGCCGTGCCGGACTTCGCAGAGATGGGCGCCCATCGATTCGGAGTGGAAAAGCCATCGGTCGCGCCGTACGAGTCCATGGAGCACTATGCGATGCGGTTTTCGGGCTACTTCCGGGCGCCGAAGGCGGGCCGATACCGCTTCTTCCTGGGAAGCGACGACGGGAGCTACCTCAAGCTGTGCGGTGAGACGTTGGTGGACAACGACGGTCTGCATGCCTACGAAGTGCGCGACGGCTCCGTGATCTTGCGCGCGGGCCTCTATCCGATCGAGATCGGCTTCGTGCAAGGGGGCGAGAAAGCCGACCTGAAGCTCGAGGTCTCCGGTCCGCGCATGCAGCGGTGCGCGCCGCCGGCGGCGTTGCTGCTTCGACCACGCGGCAAGTGACCGGCAGACAGCAGGCAGGGCACGGAGGTCGCTCCGTGCCCTGCGCTGGCTTTTGCGTTCGACTCAGCGACTAGAGGCTGACGTCGATCTTCTCCTCGACGCCGGTGACCGTGCTCTTGTAGAGCGCGTCGAACACCGCGTTGAGAACCAGACCGTTCTCGCCCGGAACCGGCGACGGCTTGCCCTTCAGGATCGCGTCGATGAACGCCTTGACCTCGAGGGTGTGCGGTGCGGGGACGTTCGGGATGTTCTTCGGTACCATGTTGAAGAGCTGCTTGTTCTGCTCCGTGTAGATGGTGATCGGCTCGGGCGCCCAGAAGCGGATGTCCGCGCCGGCCTTGGTGCCGTAGAGGGAGGTACCGAACGGGTCGCCGTCGATGTTCGCCTTGAAGGAGCTCTCCAACACGACCACCGCGTCGTTCTCGAAGCGGATGAAGCCGACGGCCATGTCCTCGACGGTGAACTTCTTGTGGTCGTAGTCGCCCCAGAAGTTGAACAGCTTGGGGTTCTTCCCGAGGGTGTCCCAGGTCTTGCCGCTGGCGCTGATCGGTTTCGGATAGCCCATCAGGAACAGGGTGAAGTCCAGGATATGCACGCCGATGTCGATCAGCGGGCCGCCGCCCTGCTTCTCCTTGTCGATGAAGACGCCCCATGCGGGCACGCCGCGTCGCCGCAGGGCCTGGGCGCGGGCGTAGTAGATGTCGCCCATGGCGCCCTTGTCGACGAACTCCTTCATGAACTGGCCGTAGCCGGTGAACCGCTGCTGCAGGCCGACCTGGAGGAGCTTGCCGTTCTTCTTGGCGGCCTGGCACATGGCGCGCGCCTCGTCGGCGTTCATCGCGAGCGGCTTCTCGCACAGCACGTGCTTGCCGGCGTTCAAAGCGTCGATCGTGGGTTGCTTGTGGTAGGCGTTGGGGGTGGTGACGGAAACCGCGTCGATCTCGGGATCTGCGAGTATCTCCTTGTAGTCGGTGACGACCTTCGGGATACTGAACTCCTTGGCGGCTTCCTTGGCGACCTTCTCGTTGACGTCGCAGGCATAAACGATCTCGCACTGATCGGGAGCCGACTGGTAGCCGGGGATGTGGCAGCCTCTGCAGATTCCACCGGTACCGATCAGGCCGATCTTAAGCTTCTTGCTCATCCGTAGAACTCCGTATGCGCGCTCTGCCCGCAGCCTTCAGACCCGTCGTCCGGACCGTATCGGCGTGACCAACGCCGAGTGGGACACGCGCAGCCGCACAGCGGCTAAGGATACCGAAAGACCCCCCTACACGGGACCTTCTACGCCGGTTTGTTTCTTCTTTGCTTCGACGGTTCCGCCGCCCTTGCGCACCGCGACGTACGTGCCCACCGCAATCATAACGACCATAACAGACCAGAACAGCGCGGGGCTCATCTCGGGCGGGATGGGAATCGGGTTCTCCGGACGGCCGCGGTTGGTGGCGACGGCGCAGTTGTGGGCGGACATGAAGCCGAGCTTGATCCCCACCCAACCGACGAGCACGTAGGCGAGGTGGTCGAAGGCGGGGTAGCGCTCCAGCAGGCCGATGAAGAGGCCCGCGGCGAATCGGAGCGTGACGACGCCCAGGATCGCTCCGGTATACACGACCCAGAGCTTGTCTGCCGCCCGAACGAGCGCAACCGCAGCGATCACGCTGTCCAGGGCGAAGGCGATGTCCGCCACCTCGACGGCCAACACCGTCGGCCAGAAACCCCGCGTGCTCGCCTTGCGTCCCTGGGAGGTGTGCCTGCCCCAGAAGTGCTTGAGCGGCAGGTAGACCAGGTAGACGGCGCCGATGACCTGCAGCCACCAGAGGGCGATGATCTGCGAGGCGACGAGAATTGCGATGAACCGGAAAACGAACGCGCCCCCCAACCCATAGAGCAACGCCTTCTGGTGCAACTCCTTGGGCAGGTGGCGCACCATGATCGCCAGCACCAGGGCGTTGTCCGCGGAAAGGAGGCCCTCGAGCAGGACGAGGAACGCGATGACGGGGAGGTCAGTGAGTTGAAAGCTTTGGCCAAACATCGTGGTCGTGTGCTCCGTCCCAGGGACCGGACCGAGTCCGCCGCCTATTCTGCCACAATCTGGTTACTCTCCCCCCTCTCCCGAGGATGCGTACCCATGCCCATTTACGTGTATGAATGCAGCAAGTGCAAGAGGACGATCGAGGTGAAGCAGAGCATCAAGGACGCGCCGCTCACCGATTGTGAATGCGGGGCAAAGGGCTCCCTCAGCAAGGTGATCCAACCGACCGCCGTTCTCTTCAAGGGCTCTGGCTTCTACGTGACCGACTACGCCAACAAGGCGTCCTCCACGGCCGCGCCCGCGTGCAGCGCCCAGACCGACTCGCCCAAGTGCGAGTCGTGCCCGAACGCGGCCAAGCACTGACGGCTTCAAGAGGCGAGCCCTCAATCAGCCTTTGAAGGCGTTGAACTCGGCCTCGGTCGAGGGGGGCTTGACTGTGCCCTCCACGATCTGCCGGCGGATCTCCTCGACCTTCTTGAGCTTCTCCGGACCGATCCGCTCCTTCGTGTACTTGAGGTCGGAGATGCCGACGCCGCCCGTCTTGAGGTCGTACACCTTGGCGCCAGGTGTGAAGGCGTTCTCCTTCACGTCCTTGATGGTCTGGAACACGGCCACGTCCACGCGCTTGACCATGCTGGTGAGCACGTGCCCGGGCGCGATATAGTCCTGGTCGCTGTCGACCCCGATCGCGAAGGCGTCGGCCTCCTTCGCAGCGCGGATCACGCCCATTCCCGCGCGCCCCGCCGCGTGGTAGACGATGTCCGCGCCCTTGCCGAACAGGTAAGCCGCCGACGCCTTGCCCAGGTCGACGTTGTCCCAACTGCCCACGAACTTGGCCGGCAGGAGTTGAACCTTGGGGTTCGCCAGGCGAGCCCCGGCGAAGTAGCCGTACTGGAACTTGCGGATCAGGTCCATGTCCATCCCGCCGACGAAGCCGACCTTCCCGGTCTTGGTCATCAAGCCGGCGAGATAACCGGCCAGGAAGCTCCCCTCGTGTTCGTTGAACTGCAGACAGCGGATGTTGGGCGCCTCGACGTCGGCGTCGACGATGGCGAACTTGATGTTGGGGTACTCGGGCGCGACCTTCTCAAGCGCCGGGCGCATGTTCATGCCGACCGCGATCACCAGGTCCATGCCCTTGTCGGCCAGGGCAGTGAGGTTGCCCTCGTAGTCCTTCTCGCTGGTGCTCTCCACCTTGGACGCGGCGCATCCGAGCTCCTTCTCCGCGCGGGTGATGCCGGCCCATGCGCTGTCGTTGAACGACTTGTCCCCGATGCCGCCGCTGTCAAAAACGATGCCGACTTTCACACCACCCGGGGCTTTCGTACCGGCGCCGGCCGCGGACTCGCGGGTGGAAACGGGGCCGCAACCCGCGAGAAGGGCGATCAAGCCCAAAGTCGCAAGGCCCACACCGACGCGGCGCATTACAGGATGGGAGATGGGTGGGAGGTACACTACGGCATTATGACGCGGGGTAGCCGCCCGCGTCGAGAGGCTAGCCATTTGATCACCTGCAACCTAACGAAGCCCGAATCGACCTTTGACCAGGTCCGGAAAGCGTACAAGGACCTCAAGCCGACGGACGTGGCCCTCGTGGCCACCGCGTTGGTGGAGGCCGGCCGGTACGCCTTGGCCGAGTATGACGGCATCGAATACAGCTACCCGGAGCAGCACGGCGAGTTGGTCAAGGCCTACTGCAAGGAGATCGAGCAGATTCAGGCGCAGCTCGAAGGGGCGCCCGCGACCACCAAGCGAGCCGCCAAGACGGTCGAAGAGGAGCCGATTACGCTGGCCGTGAAGCTCAAGGCCAACCGCGCGGCGGGCGAGAAGCTGCTCGGCGAGAACGAGGCCCTCAAAACCCTGTTGAGCGACCTGATCGAAGAGGGCGTGGAGTTCCTCTTCTCCTCGACCGACATCGGGTGGCAGTGGTCGCTCGAGCGGGTCAACTGGGCGACGGCGAGCGGCGGCGGCCTGGGCCGGCGCTATCACTTCCGCGCCGAGTTCGAGGGCTCGATCGGCGTCGAGCTTGGACCTGGCGGGAAGCGCAAGACCACCCGCGGCGCCAAACGCTAGAGCGTTCGGCTGCACGTTTTTGAAGCCCCCTTGGCCATGCCAAGGGGGCTTCGCGTTTGGTTGGGCGCGCCGACTCCGGTAGAATCGCACCATGCTTGCGGACCTGAAGGAATTGTGGCGGTTCCGCGAGTTGCTTTGGGCGATGGTCGAGCGCGACCTGAAGATACGCTACAAAAACAGCGCGCTCGGCTTCCTCTGGTCCCTTCTGAACCCGCTCGCCACCGTCTTCGTGATGTGGGTGGTGTTCCGGCTTTTCATGCGCAACGGCACGCCGAGCTTCACGATGTACGTGTTGGCGGCCTATCTGCCGTACATCAACTTCCAGATGGCGCTCATGGACTCGGCGCAGTCGGTGCTCAGTTCGTTGCCGGTCATCCGCAAGGTGTACTTCCCGCGGGAGATCCTGCCCCTGGCGAGCGTGGTGAGCAACTTCATCAACTTCCTGATGGCGCTCGTGGTGTTCTTTCTGTTCCAGTTCGGCGTGTGGGCCGCGACCGGCTTCGCCCAGTGCCCCTTCACCTGGCGCATCGCCTTCCTGCCGGTTCTGATGTTGGTTCAGTTCGTCCTCACCGCCGGCATGGCGTTCCTCATCTCCGCGTACAACGTGTTTTATGAGGACGTGAAGTACGTCGTGGGCGTGGCGCTCTACCTGATGTTCTTCCTGACCCCGGTCATGTACTTCAGCGAGACCGTGTACTACTCGATGGCCAAGCACGGGCAGCTTGGGAAGCTGGTCTACTTCGTCTATCACCTGAACCCGGTGGCGATGTTCGCCACGGCCTACCGTAAGTGTCTGGTGCATCCTGGGTTGATCGACGTTGGAGGAACCCAGGGCTTGGTGCAGCCGAGGCCTTTCGAATGGCCGATGTTCGCGTTGGCCTGCCTGACCTCGGTCATCATCCTGACGATCGGCTATCGCGTGTTCAACCGCCTTAAGTGGAGGTTCGTGGAGCGGCCATGAGCGAAGCGTTGATCGAGGTGCGCGACCTCCACAAAAGGTTCCTGCTCAGCCACAGCGGCGTCGCGTCGCTCAAGACGGCGTTCCTTTGGTGGCAGAAGCGGCGCCTGGAGGAGCTTGAGGTGCTCAAGGGGATCGACCTCGACCTGAACCGCGGCGAGTGCGTGGCGATCATCGGGCGCAACGGGGCGGGGAAGAGCACGCTGCTTTCGCTCGTGGCCCGCGTCTACAAGCCCACCTCGGGCACGGTCACCGTGCGCGCGCGGGTGGCGCCGTTGCTCGAACTGGGCGCCGGTTTCCACCCGGACCTGACCGGCCGAGAGAACATCCTGTTCAACGGCATGATCCTCGGGCTGACGCGCAAGCAGGCCAAGGCCCGCACCGACGAGATCATCGAGTTCGCCGAACTCCAGGGGCACATCGACGCGCCGGTGCGCACCTACTCCAGCGGCATGATCGCGCGGCTCGGCTTCTCGGTGGCGGTACATGCCGACGCCGAGGCGCTCATCGTGGACGAGGCGTTGGCGGTCGGCGACATGGCGTTCGAAGAGAAGTGCTACGACTTCATGGAGCGGTTCCGCGAGGGCGGCGGTGCGGTGTTCTTCGTTTCGCACAAGATGGACTCCGTCGAGCGCGTGGCCGATCGCTGCGTCTGGTTGGAGAACGGCGTGATCGCTGCGCAGGGTGACCCGAAAGAGGTTATTGCGCGGTATCGCGAGGCCTTGGCGGGCCACCAAAAGGCGCGAACAGCACCCTAGCGAACAGCGCCACCTTGCGCCGGAACCTCCCGGCGAGCCCAAGGGTGAGCACGGTGGGAACGAGCCAGCCGAGCATGCGCCCCAGTGCGCCCAGCCGGTCCAACTTCAGCGCCACCCAGTAGGAGAAGAGGCCGTGGTGCAGCCGGAAGTAGAGTTCCTTCCCCCGGTTGTAGCGGGCGACGGCCAGCCAGCGCAAGTTGGAGCTGCTCGCGCCGAGTTCGTGTCGAAAACGCGCCGCCGGGACGTAGGCGATCTCCCCATGCCGCCGAAGGCGGCGGCAAAGCTCAGTGTCCTCGCAGTAGAGGAAAAACCGTTCGTCGAACCGTTCGACGGGGCGGGTCATGAGGCATGCGCCCATCACCTGTTCCGTGCGCGCGACCGGTTCGCCGGAGGCCAGCAGGCGCGCGGTGTTCCAGTACGGGCTGAGTCGGCGGCTGCGGGGAAAGACCTTTTCCAGCAGCGTCTGCTCGCAGAACACCGCCCAAGGGGTCAGGCGGTTGGCGGTCGAGTTCTGGGTGGAGCCGTCCGGGCTGACAAGGCGCCCGCCTGCCGCCACGAGGCCGGGATCGGCGTCGAGGACGTCCGCAAGCGCTTCCACGGCGCCCGGTTCGGCCTCGGCGTCGCTGTTGAGGAAGAGCGCAAAAGCGCCGGTCATCGCGTCCAGGCCTTGGTTGTTCGCCGGACCGAAGCCGCGGTTGGTCGCGTTGCGGATCAGCTTGACCCACGGGTAGTCGGCCGCGACCATCTCTGCGGAGCCGTCGGCCGAGGCGTTGTCGATGACGATAACCTCATGGCTCCGGCCGAGCGAGGCCAGGCACCGCGCCAGGAGATCCCGGGTGTTGAAGCTGACGACGATGACGCTGACCCTGGGCACCCCTTTATTCTGACCCGCCGACGGGGTACTCTCAAACCTCCCATGTCCAACGAGGTCTTATTGTCCCCGGAGGGCTACGAGAAGCTCGCAACGGAGCTCAATGCCCTCAAGACTACAGAGCGCCAGCGGATTGCCAACGTGATCCGTGAGGCGCGGTCCCACGGCGATCTCAAAGAGAACGCAATGTACCATGAGGCCAAGCTGAACCAGCAGAGGCTTGAGGGGCGCATTGCGGAGATTGAGTCGGTGCTCCAGGTGGCGAAAATCATGCACCCGTCGGAGGACGGCGCGGTTGGGCTGGGGTCCAAAGTTACGCTGCGCGACATGACGTGGAACGACGAAATGACCCTGACGCTGGTCGGGTCGTTCGAAGCCGACCCCACAGAAGATATGATCTCCGTTACCTCTCCTCTGGGCAGCGCCCTGTTGGGGAAGGAGGCCGGCGATGAGTTTGACTTTGAGGCGCCCGCGGGAGTGCAGAAGTACAAGGTCCTTTCGATCGAATGAGTGGCTCGCGGCGTTCGCCGCGTGCGCCCTTTTGGCCGGCTGCGGTTCGCCGCAGCCGGAAGGTCAAGCCGCACCGTCGCCCAACCAGCCGGTCGCGGTTCATGTCGAGTTGCCGACCGGTTCGCAGGTTTCGCGACTGGCTCTGATCCACGAACACCAGTTGGTGGGGATCGGCGCCAAGCTCGACGACGCCATGAACGTGTATCCCAAGCCGCAACGCGCGTTCTACTTCACCGACCTTCCCTCGCAGCTCGGCGCCCAGTTCACCGCCAAGGGGTGGGAGACCGCCTCGGAGGCCTTCGGCGTCATCCTGCAGGGCGACCGCGTCGCTCTGGCGATGGAGACGCATGAGAACGCCGACCAGGCGCGCTTGGAGGGCATCCTCCAGACCTACCAAGCCAATTTCGGTCCGGAGTCGCGGCGCATAGCGGGCGCCAAGGTCAGCTACTGGTTCTGGCAGTCTGGGCGCGAGCGGCTGATGCTCGTCTCCTGCCAAGACCGCAAGGGGCTGATGGCGGTCTCGGTCGTGGTGGGCGACGACGCGCTCATGGACGCCCTTCGGATGGATTGCCCGAGCGCCCAGGCCGACGTGGCCAAAGCCGACGAGTTGCTGACGCCCAAGGGTACCGAAGGGTAGCGGCTGCTACTGATGCCATGCGATTTGCGCAACAGAACGGCGTCGGTTGGTATCCGTTTTCCCGTATGATAGGCCTATTGGCCGGAACCGAGTGGTCTGGCCGAAAGGCGCGGTCGCCTCGTATTCCACGGATCGCGAGAAGCAAATGGACGCGGCAGAAAGGCAGATCACGCGGGCTGCAAAGGACATCAGCGATCAGGTTCGACTGGCGGTCATGGACGCCGACGAGGGCTACAACGCCGGGGCCACGGCGCGGTTCTTGGCCATCATCGAGTTCGCCCAACGCGCCATCGAGGAGCTCGAACAGGGGCGCCGCTCGGCGGTCGATTACCGCGACCGACCTTACTAGGGGAGGGGTCCGACCGGCCAGGAACGGGCTTGCCGTAGAATAGGGTCATGCCCACCCAGATCGCTTCGCACGGTCGTTTCGGCCCCTACGGCGGCCGGTACGTGCCGGAAACTCTCGCTCCGGCGCTCGATGAGTTGGAGGCTGAGTATCGGCGGGCTTGGGCGGACCCGTCTTTCCACAAGGAGTTCGACGCCTACCTGCGCGACTACGTGGGCCGTCCAACCGCGCTGACCGAGGCGCCCCGGCTTTCCGAGGAGACCGGGCTGAAGGTCACCATCAAGCGCGAGGACCTCTGCCACACCGGCGCCCACAAGATCAACAACGCCCTCGGCCAGTGCCTGCTGGCCAAGCGGATGGGGAAGCGGCGCATCATCGCCGAGACCGGCGCCGGCCAGCACGGCGTCGCAACGGCCACCATCTGCGCGCTCTTCGGCATGAAGTGCGAGGTCTACATGGGGGAGGAGGACTGCAAGCGGCAGGAGCTCAACGTCTTCCGGATGAAGCTGCTCGGCGCGACGGTGATCCCGGTCGGCAGCGGCACCCGAACCCTCAAAGACGCGCTGAACGAGGCGATGCGCGACTGGGTGACCAACGTCGAGACGACGTTCTACATCATCGGCACCGTCGCGGGTCCGCACCCCTATCCGATGATGGTCCGCGACTTCCAGAGCGTGATCGGCCGCGAGTGCGTCACGCAGATGCCGGAGGCCG
>CAZIIS010000033.1:0-26849 GCA_964539295.1 uncultured Fimbriimonadaceae bacterium
GAAGGTGAGGGATCTCGGTTGGACGGGCCTTGACGGTTAGGTGGGCCTTGACGGTCGGACGGGTCTTGACGGTTGGGAAACGGCCGAGATCCCTCGCTTCGCTCGGGATGACACCGTTGGTTGGGATGACACCGTTGGTTGGGATGACACCGTTGGTTGGGATAAGCGCCGATGCGCCCGGACCAACCGAGGGGCGATTCGTGAATCGCCCCTACACCAACCACCCGACACTGGGGTGCTTGCGCCTCCCCCTGCACCCCCTCCGTACGCCTTCGGCCACGGAGGGGGAGGACGCCGCGGCCAAAGGCGGCTTCGCGGCGTTTTGTCCTTCGGACCGGGGTGGAGAAGACATCACCCCGGCCGCGCCGGCCGTCAGTTGACGCTGAACAGGTCGTTGTCGATGCCCTGGTTGATGGCGATGTTGCGGTACAGCGTGGAGCCGGCGACCTTGCCGTCGGCGTTGGCGACGGTCAGCTTGGTGGGGAACCAGACGCCGCTCACCTGCTTATGCTCGGTGTAGGAGAAGGTCGCGAGCAGGTAGCCGCCGAGCTGGGTGTACCACTCGCGCTTGGTGACGACCCTCTTCTGCGGATCGACCCAAATGCGGTGGCGGGTGTCGTCGTTGAGTTCGCGCACGTAGGTGAGGTCGAACACGTAGTCGCCGGTCTTGCGGTCGGTGCGCACGTACTTGGCCTGGAAGAAGTTGCGGAAAAGCGAAGGGGTGAGCAAACCGAAGTCGAGGGCGGTCTGGCGCTTGCCCGGCGCGCGCGAGACGTCCTCGCGGACGTTGATCTTCGCGCGCGGTACCCGGGTGCGCTTGGTCGGGCCGTTGACGACGAACACGATGTCCATGTCGTCGACCTTGGAATCCACGCGCACCTTGAACGGCTCCTCGAGCCTCACGTTGGCCGTGCTGAACCGGTACGACTGGGCGAAGTCCTTGTTGATCTTCTTCAGTTCGCGCTGGCTGGCGGACTGAACCACGCCGGTGAAGGTCGCGTCGCGCAGGTTGGACTGCCAGACGTCGTCGATGCTGGGTGCGGCAAGGCCGGTGATGGCCAGACCGAGCGCGGCTGCTACGGTGATGCTCATATCTTTAGGCGCCTCTTGCTAGTTAGCTTTGGTTGCGCGGCGCGCAACGTTTAGTAGGAAGGACGAGCGGTTGCCGGCGTTGGGTACGGATTGCGGGACGTTTGCGGTTCGCGGGGCGCGGCGATCGGCACGCTTCCTGCGAGTATCCTATGCGCACCCATGCCCGAGGCCGAGTTGCCCGACGTAACCATCCTGGTGCCCGCGCTCAACGAGCAGGACACGATCCGCGAGCTGATCGAGCGGCTGTTGGCGCTGCCGATCCGCTCCGAGGTGGTCGTGATCGACGACGGCAGCACCGACGGGACGCCGGGCGTGCTCGCCGAGTTCGCGGGGCGCATCGTGGTGCTGCGCAACGAGCGGCCCCAGGGGAAGGGGATGGCGATCCGCAAGGGCTTGGAGGTCGCAACCGGCAAGGTCGTGGCGATCCAGGACGCGGACCTCGAGTACTTCCCGGAGGACCTTCCGACGTTGGTGCGGCCCATCTTGGACGGGTCGCAGAGCGTGGTGTACGGCACGCGGTTTTCGAAGGGGTTGACGAAGGGGATGGCGCTGCCGAACAAGGTGGTGAACGTGCTGCTGGTCTGGGCGGTGCGGCTGCTGTTCTGGCGGTGGATCACGGACGAGGCCACGTGCTACAAGGTGTTCCGGCGGGACGTGCTGCTGCGGATGCGGCTGCAGTGTCGGCGGTTCGAGTTCTGCCCGGAGGCCACGGCCAAGGCGATCCGGTTGGGCGAACGGATCTTTGAGGCGCCGATCCGGTACGCCCCGCGGTCCAAGGCGGCGGGGAAGAAGATCCGCTGGACCGACGGCGTCGAGGCGTTCTGGACGCTGCTCCGGTACCGGTTCGGTCGGTTCTAGTCGGCGTCGCGGGGCAGGGAAAAGCGAGCGGTGCGCTCCTTGCGGCGGCAGAGGACTCGCAGCTCCAGGGCCTTGCCCACGTCGATCCGCTCGTCGGTCCACACGACGTACCAGGCCATGTGGTAGTCGCCGAAGGGCGAAGGCGGTTGCGCTTGGTCGCGCTCAAACTCGGGGGCCAGGGCACAGCCGAGGTCGAGATCCAACCACCACTTGTAGTCGCGCAGCGGGGAACGCTCGCGCGCCTGCCATCGGGCCAGGCGCAGGGCGCGCATCGGATGGGGGGCGGGCTGCCCGGTGAGAACGAACCGGACGTCGTCGACCTCCTCCGGACGGGGCTCGGCGGGGTCGCCGACGTCAAGCGTGGGGAGCTTCGGGAAGGCGGCGAGCTGCACGACGAAGGTCAAGCGGCCGTCGAGGCGGGCGCGCACCGCGTTCCATCGGGACAGGAGTTCGTCGTCGCCCCAGTATTCGCGGGCCTGCAGGAAGCCCAGCCACCGCGACATGAGGCCGGGCGAAAGGCGGATCGCCCATTCCACGGACTGCTTGGAGTAGCCGTTGGACCAGCGGCCGATGGCGACGCGGTCGCCGCTGAAGACGCACTCGACGGAACGCCGGTTTCGGGCGCCGGAGACGTCGCGCAGCAGTTCGTTGGTGCGCTTCTGCGCAAGCTCGGCGCCACGGCGGACCTCAGCCGGGATCGGCTGAGCGGGAAACTCCGCGGGGGATAGCGCCACCGCCGCGATTGCGAACGCCGCTACAAGCATCTTTGCGGGGATTATCGGTCGGTTTGCGGCGGTTCCTGCCGGATCGCAGGCCCACTCGGGGCGTCGAGCGGTGACAGAATCGGAGCTAGCGCCGTGCCCGAACTCCAAACGCCTATCCTCCAAACCTCCGAAGCCCGCCCCGGGCGCGGTCTATCCAGCGCGCAGGTGCTGTTGGCGATGGCGTTCGTCAACGCGCTTTGGGCGGCGAAGAACTTCTTCGTGAAGGTGGCGATGGACGGGATGAGCGCGACCACGGTGGGGGTCGTGCGCTGGGGCGGTTTCGCGCTTCTGCTCTGGGGGCTGATGGCCCTGCCCGGCTTCCGACGGCTGGTCGACGCGCGCCTGCCCGACCAGAAGGGGGCGTGGAGCGCGTTTCTGATCGGGCTGCTGCTTTTTGCGCCGGCCCACACGCTGTACTACGTGGCGCTCACCTACACGACCACGATCGAGGGGACGGTGCTGCACACGTCGATGCCGATGATCACGGCCCTGTTCGCGTGGGCGTTGTTGCGCGAGCGGGTGAGTCGCGCCCGTTGGCTGGCGATCGTGGTGAGTTGCGCGGGGGCGTACATCGTGACCGCCGGTTTCGGGCAGGTGCGGCTCAGCAGTTCGGGCACGTTTGGGAACGTGCTGTACCTGTCGGCGATCGTGGTGGAGACGCTGGGCGTGGTGCTGGTGGCGAGGGTGATCCTGCGGTCGTCGGGGATCGGGGCGCTGGCCTGGCAGTTGATCGGAATGACGGTGGGGATGGCGCTGATCTCGGCCGTGTTGCCGGCGCCCAACGGCTGGGCGGTGGCGGCTATCACGTGGCCGGTGGTGGGGGCGATGGCCTACCTGATCGTGTTCGCGTCGGCGATCTGCTTCTGCGTTTGGTACAGCTTGGTGAAGCGGGCGCCGCTCTCGCTTCTGATGGTGGCCACGGGGTTGCAGCCGATCATCGCGACCGCGCTCGGTTGCACCTACCTGCACGAGAAGGCCGGCACGGCGTTCGGCGTCGGAGCGGCCTTGGTGCTGGCGGCGCTTGGGATCGCCGCGTGCGAGCGGCCGGAGCCGGCCGAAGCCGGCGGCTAGTCCTCGGTCCGCTTCTCGCGCTTGGGCGCCCGAACGAGATCGCCGGTCTGGAACTCCTTGCCGTCGATCGGCGTGGCCAGGCTGTACTTCTCCTCGACGGCCGTCACCTTGAGGACGCCGAGGTTGGCGAACTTCCTTCGGAGCACGGCGCCGGTCTCGGGGTCCTTCACGACGCCGGTCAGGCGGACGACCTCGAAGACGTCGCCGACGCGCACGCCCTGTTCGGAGCCGGCGTTGACGGTGAGTTCGGAGTTCGCTGCGTCCCAATCGGCGACCATGGCCGTCCAGGGCTGCCCGTCCAGGCGCTTGACGATCTTCTTGACGGCCTCTTCGATCGCCTTCGTGGTGGCTTGGCCCAGAGGGCTCTTGTTGAACGCGCCGAAGTCGGTGAAGACGCTGCCCAGGCTGACGCCGACGTTGAAGCCGGCTGAGGAGGCCGAACCGGAGGCGGTTTCGCTCCCGAGCAGTTCGCTGGAATCCACGTCGAAGATGCGCACGTTGAGGGCGACTTTGGCTTCGGAGGCCTCGCCCGAGACGCGGCCGATGCGGCCGACGGTGACGCCGGCCCCGCCGCCGCGCCGTTCGAGCTCGAAGTCGGTGATCTTGCCGGCGACCATGGCCTGGGCGGGCACGAGCTTGCCTTTCTGGGGCTGGCCGGTGTTGGCCTCTTTGATCTCCTGCTCCCTCAGGAGCGCGTCCAGCGCCTCGCGCTCGAGCACGACGAAGCGGCCGGTTTTGAGGAGGCTGTCGACCAGCTTGTTGTAGATGGCGTTGCGCAGGCTGGCCGGGATCTGCCAGTTGTCGACGTTGTCCTTCTCGGACCAGTCGAGGGGTGCGACGGCGACCCGCATCTTGAGCCTTGGCTGCGGTGCGGCGAGCGCGACGGCGCCAAACGCCACGGCAAGGAGGGCGACCAGGGAAAGCCTAGCGAATCGGTTCATCATATGCCTCGCTCCACGTGCTGTACTACCGATGATAGCGCCGGGGAGGGACAAGTGGCCGCGCACCGTCGTTTTTTTGCAGGTTCGACGCCATTTCTGCGGCGCATATGGTCCGGCCGAATGGCGGTGTCGGTAGCAATCGCGCTCCTGGGTGAGACATACTTCGCGTTGTCCACGCAACGTCGCGGGTCCATGCAAGGGTGCGCCGATTTCGCCAAGGAGCGAGTTGGCGCTTTTGTGTATGTCCGGGCGCATCGGCCGCGCCAGAGAGCACTGCGAGGAACCACACATGACCCCTAAAGAAGCCATCGCGTTCATCAGAGACAATGACGCGGAGTTCGTCGATATCCGGTTCACGGACCTATTCGGAACGTGGCAGCACTTCACCACGCAGGCGGGCGACTTCGACGAAGCCGTGTTCGAGGAGGGCCTCGGTTTCGACGGTTCGAGCATACGCGGTTTCAAGGCGATCAACGAGAGCGACATGCTCCTGATCCCGGATGCGTCGACCACCTTCATCGACCCGTTTTCGGAGCACACGACGGCCGTCGTGATGTGCGACATCGAGGACCCGATCACCCGCGAGCGGTTCACTCGCGATCCGCGGTTCATCGCCCACAAGGCCGAGCAGTACCTGAAGTCGACGGGCATCGCCGACACCGTCTGCATGGGCCCGGAGGCGGAGTTCTTCGTCTTCGACAAGATGTCCTACGAGGTCTCCTGCAACCGGTCGTTCTTCGAGATCGACAGCGTGGAGGGGTTCTGGAACTCGGGCGCCGATGACGCGGTGGGCTACACGATCCGCCAGAAGGGCGGCTACTTCCCGGTTCCGCCGGTGGACAAGCTGGTCGACCTGCGCGGGGAGATGGTGCTGACGCTGGAGCAGATCGGCGTCAAGTGCGAACTCCACCACCACGAGGTGGCGACGGCGGGGCAGTGCGAGATCGACATGCGCTTTGACACCTTGAAGTCGATGGCCGACAAGGTGATGAAGTACAAGTACGTAGTGAAGGGCGTGGCCGCGAAGTACGGCATGGCGGCGACCTTCATGCCGAAGCCGCTCTTCGGCGACAACGGCAGCGGCATGCACGTTCACCAGTCTCTGTGGAAGAACGGCGTGAACGTGATGTACGACGAGGCGGGCTATGGCGGGCTTTCGGACCCGGCGCGGTGGTACATCGGCGGCCTGCTCCGGCACGCGCCGTCCCTGCTGGCCTTCACGAACCCGTCGACGAACAGCTTCCGCCGCCTGGTGCCGGGCTACGAGGCGCCGATCAACCTGATCTACTCGCTTCGCAACCGCTCGGCCTGCGTTCGCATCCCGATGTACAACAGCTCGCCGAAGGCGAAGCGGGTCGAGTTCCGCGCTCCGGACCCGACGGCGAACCCGTACCTGGCGTTCACCGCGATGCTGATGGCGGGTCTCGACGGCATCCAGAACCGGATCGAGCCGATGGCGCCGATCGACAAGGACCTGTACGAACTGCCGCCGGAGGAGAAGGTGGGGATCCCGCAGACGCCGCGTTCGCTGCGCGACGTGCTCGAGAACCTGAAGCGCGACCACAGCTACCTCACCAAGGGCGACGTGTTCACCGAGGACATCATCGAGAGCTACATCGACTGGAAGTTGTTGAACGAGTGCGACGCGGTCGACCTTCGTCCGCACCCGTACGAGTTCTACCTCTACAGCGACATCTAGTTCGCTCGGGAGTTGTGCAAACGGTAAAGGCTCCTCCGACTGGCGTCGGGGGAGCCTTGTTCTGATCGAACGGCGCGTAGCTACTTCTCGCGGGGCTTTTCGGGCGGGAACAATTTGCCCGCCTTGGCGATGCGCTGCTCGACCTTCTTGATGCGGTTGGCGTTGTCGGGGTGGGTGCTGGCCCACTCCATGTTCTTGTTGCTGCCGCCCTCTTTCATCAGGATCTTGAACGTTTCGAGCATGCCGACCGGGTTGTATCCGGCGGCGACCATGCTGTCGAAGCCCATCGAGTCGGCCTCGTTCTCGTTCTTGCGGGAGTAGGGAAGCGAGAAGATGACGTCGTTGCCGATGCTGGCGACGTCGGCCATGGTGCGATTGGCGCGGAAGATGACGAGCAGGGCCGTGATGCCGAGTTGGCGTTTCATGCTGTCGGCGTAGGCGTTGGCCCAGTGTTCACGCCGGGCGTGGGTGATCTCGTGGGCGAGCACGCCGGCGATCTGGTCCTCCGTGGTCAGCTTGTCAAGCAAACCGGTGTAGACGAAGATGGGGCCGCCGGGCAGAGCGAAGGCGTTGACCTCCTTGCTGTCGACGACCTCAAAGCTGTACTTGAAGCCGGTCTTCTTGCGCTCATTGGCCGGAATGGTGGCCACGAGCGCGTCGCCGATCTTCTTGACCTCGCGGCTCTTGGCGTCGGTTTCGGGGAGCACCTTCTCCTCCTTACGGACCTGGGTTGCCGCCTTCTGCCCGAGGCTTATCTGGTCCTGCGCGCTCGGCTTGAACATGTCGGCTCGGGCCGTGGGCGCCAAGCCCAGGGCGAGCGTCGCGCCGAGCACCAGTGCGGATCCGCGAAGACTCATCATAGGAAAAGACGGCTCCCAACCGGGCGGGGTTTCGCGATCGGACGGAGTGCCCTGGAGGGAGCAAAGGGGGGTGCGGTACCGGCGAAGGCGCGCCGACAATCCTGGTAATGCTGCGGGGGGCCAGGCTGGCGCTCCGTGGAAGAAGTGACCCAGATGGACGGAAGTCCGCACATTTTGGGAACCAACAGTCCGGAGGAGCAAGACAAGTATGAAGCGCAATAAGCAGACAGGTTTCACGCTCGTTGAAATCATGATCGTCGTTCTGATCATCGGCATCCTGCTGGCGATCGCCGTGCCGAACTTCATGAAGGCCCGCGACACCAGCCGCAACAAGACGATCGGAACCACGCTGGCCAAGATCGACGCTGCCAAGCAGCAGTGCGCGATGGACGAGGGGCTTTCCGCGGGCGACACCTGCCCGGACGTTGACAAGTACCTGAGCGTCCCGTACACCCAGGGCAACGGCGTCGCCAAGTGGCCCATCGCGGGCAAGGCGTACGCGGAAGGCACGGTTGACGTCAAGTCGACCTACGACGGAAAGGATTCCGACGCCTGGGCGGCGCTCTAGAGAGCGGCTAACCTCGCAGCGAGGATCTCGTAGACCGAACACGGGCGGGTGGCTAGGGCTATCCGCCCGTGTTTCCATATGCGATAGGAGGCGACGTATGAGGCGAAGGCAGAGCGGCCACACGCTTGTCGAGGTCATGTTCGCGCTCTTTCTCATGGTCGGGTGCGGCTTCATCTACACCGCGTCGATGCCGATGGCCAACGTGAGCCGTGGGAAAGCCGCCTTAAGCAACATCGCGCTCGGTTTGGCTCAGAAGGAGCTCGAAGCGATCAGGGCGCGCGGCTATTCTGGTTCGACCGCCGAGATGCTGGCCCAAGACCGACCGGACGACGGCCGGCCGATGCTGATCGATTCCGCCACCGAAGTGGCGACCAACACGTACAGCTTCTCCAATAACGACGTTGCGGCCCACGACAGCCCAGCCGGGGTGCTACCAGGCGGGAGCGGGGCCGTGGTTCTGGAGCAAGCCGACCTGGACCTGCGACGGGTGACCGTGCAGGTCAACTGGACCGAGCTGGGCCGACCACGGTCGGTTCGCCTCGGGACGATGATTGCCAACCTTTGAGGAGGTGGGCCTGTGGCTTTTCGTCATATGCGGAAAACGAAGCAGGGGACGACGCTGGTCGAGGTGCTGGTCGCCTCGTCGCTGTCGGTGATGGTGGTCTTCACCACGCTGGGCATCTTCATGTCCGGCATGTCCGACTGGGCCAGGGGCCAAGGGCGCATCGACGCGGAGAGCCAGAGCCAAGCGGCTGTGCGTCAGATCTCGGACACGCTTCGCGAGGCGATGGCGGTGTCCGTGGACGCCGACGGCCAGGGCCTGCGGTTTCGTCTTCCCGCCAAGGGCGAGGACGGCAGCTTCCGCGTGCCGGCGGTTTGGGACGGCGTGGAGCGCCGCATCTACCATCAGAGCGGCAAGCTGATGCTTGCCGAAGGGGGCCGCGCGCGGGAACTCGCCCGCGGCGTCATCCTCACCGACCCGAACTCGCCGTACGGCGACGCGTCGTACCGCATCTTCTCGCCCAACACGGGGACCGTCGTGCGGCAGTTGACCGTGATGGTGGCGACGCGGACGAACGGCGCCGCGGGCGAGAAGGTGACCGGCCGCACGCGCGAGACCGTGTACCTCCGGAACATCCCGGACCTGTACCGATAAGGGAGCTTGTGCAATGGAACTTGCTGGCAAAGGCAGGAAAGGAAAGCAACGCGGCACTGCGTTGGTCGCGACGTTCGGCGTCATGGCCCTGCTGACGATCGCCGCCGTCGCCTTCATCGACAACTCCACGCAGACGATTCGCAACGCCGTGCACAACGAGCGCGAGGCGCAGACCACCCACCTGTGCGAGGCTGGGGTGCAGTCCGTCTTGCGGACGCTGTGGCGGCCGTTCAAGGCGAATCAGAGCTTCGAGGACATGGAGACGGCCTGTTCGTGCGCCAGTGCCACGGACCCGCGTGCGACCACCTCGGGCGCCATCGATGGGGTCGGAGCCTTCGCCGCCGGGGTGGTGGAGTACTTCAGCCCTCACAACGACCCCTACACGCGCATGGCCAAGGTGCGCGCGGTGGGATGGATCGACAAGAACGCGAACGGCGCCATCGACCGCGGCGAACCGAGCAAGACCGTGGACGTGGTGGCGGTCTTCGAGTTGCGCAGAAGCCAGGTGTTCGACTACACCTACTTCGTCAACAACTACGGGTGGTTCACCGGCTTCACGCAAAGCACCCTCATCGCCAACGGCGACATCCGTGCCAACGGCAACATGGACTTCACGAACGGGATACCGGTCGTGAACGGCTCGATCGGCGCGTGCGTGAACGACAAATTGACTCCGGCGGCGCCGGGGGTGATCAACGCGGCTCCTGCCAAGTGGACCGACAGCACCTACAAGGCCAACTACAACGGCGGGAGCACGCCGTTCCGGACCCGGTGGCGCCAGCCGTACGACCCGGCGATCCACGGCTCGGTGGGCACGGACGAGTTCGAGAAGTGGCGCGACCTGGTGTTCGCCTCGGACGCGCAGGTCGCGGGGAACCATGTGTTCGGCGCCGCGCTGCTGGACGCCAACGGGGTGCGGGGGTGGAAGCGCCCGGGCTCGTCTTCGGCCACGTTCCTGACCCTGGACACCACGCCGACGGCCGAGTTGGTCATGCCGGACCTGGGCGACCTGAGTCACTACATCGCCTCGAGCCAGGCGTACGTGGACGCGAAGGCCACGTACGAGGACGGAACGGCCAACCCCTACGCGGGGCAGGGCGCCTACGTGGAAGTGTGGAACTCGACCTCGAAGCAGTACCAGCGGATCTCGACGTACGGCGTCGTGAACGGCTCCGCGGTGCTCGTGGGTACCAGCGACCACCCGGTCCGGCTCCATGGGCCGGTCACCGTCACGCAGGACGTGGTGATCAAGGGCACGGTCTCGGGTCAGGGCACGCTGTACGCCGGGCGGAACGTCCACGTGGTCGGGTCGGTTGTCTACGCCAACCCGCCGGACTTCACCGGCACGAACATGGAGGCGATCGAGCAGCGAAACGAGAAGCGCGACTTCCTCGGGCTGGCCGCTCGGGCGTCGGTGATCATGGGCAACCCGGTGAAGTTCTCCAGCTCCACGCTTGGGTACATGACGCCGCCCTTCACGCACGGACGCTACGACGAGAACGGCGCCTACATCCCGCCTTTCAACGCCAAGGAGAAGGACGCCACCGGGCGGATGAAGTACCAGAGCGTGGTCGCGGACTCGACGATCAGCGCGATCGCCAGCGGGGTCAACCAGATCGACGCCATCCTCTACACGAACTTCGTGGGCGGCGGCGACGTGGGGACCGCGGGAGGCGGCTGCGCCGTCAACGGGTCGATCATCAGCAAGGATGAGGCGATCGTCGCCTGGAGCACGCCGCTTCGGTTCAACTACGACAACCGCATCCGGGAACGTGGGCCGAACAAGATCCCGTTGATCGACCTTCAGTTGCCCAGGAGCCCGTCGCTGCTGAGGAGCACCTGGCAAGACCGGGGCTTCAGCATGAACAACTGATCTAGGAGGACACGAAGATGAAACGGATTCTAGTGTTGTTGACCTCGGTCGGGATAGCGGCCGCCTGCTTCGCCCCGATCGAGGACAAGCCGAGGGGCTCTCAGTTCTATCCTGAGCAGAGCCAGGAGCAACTTGCCGGCCAGCAGGCCTATCAAGGGACGGTGGGCCAGGTGGGCGAAGTGACGATGGACGAGAGGGCCAAGAACTCGTCGACGGTCGGCGGGGACGGCCAGGCGTCGAAGCTGCTGGGCGAGGCGGGGCAGGCCATCGGCGGCCGCGACGTCGTCGCCCGACAGGCCGCGCGGCTCGAGCAGAAGGCCGGAGGGCCGGGCGCGCGCTGGCTCTGGGGCGGGGCGTTCCTGGCCCTCGGGCTTGGGGCCGTGGTGGGCCTGCGAGCCTACGCGAACAAAGCCGTGCCGGCGGGCCGCAAGCCGTTGCGCTGAGGTCGGCCGGGACGGACCGCAGAACCGCAATATCGGAGCGGTGGAACCGGGGCGCGCAGCAACGTTCGCGCGCCTCGGCTCGTCATGATAGGTGGCGCGAGTAGTTCGCGCCAATCTTCCAAACCAGGAGGTGGCGCCCTAGTGAGGAGTAACCGAATAGAGCACCAAGGAGGTCGTGGGTTTTAGCGACCCATGACCCGTGTCGGGGTTCGCAATGAACCCCTGGCTTCCTTGGGAAGTCCGCCCCCCGGCCTGACGCCGGGGGTTTCCTTGCTTTTGGGGTCCGTCGGCGCTGCGGAGCGCTGGGTAACCTGGCTTCGATGCGTTGCGCGATCGTGATTCCGGCCCGGATGGGGAGCACGCGCTTCCCGGGGAAGCCCTTGTGCGACCTTTTGGGCAAGCCGATGGTTCAGTGGGTGGTGGAGGCCGCCCGGCGGTCGGGCGTAGCCGAGCGGGTGATCGTGGCGACGCCGGACGCGGAGATCGTGGACGCGTGCGCGCGCTTCGGCGGCGAGGCGATGCTGACGCGGGCCGACCACCCCTCCGGCACGGACCGCGTGGCCGAGGTCGCTCGGCAGGTCGAGGCCGACGTCTATGTGAACGTCCAGGGGGACGAGCCGCTGATCCCGGCCGAGAGCATCGCGGCGTGCGCGGCGCCGCTTCTGGCGGACCCGACGATCGCGATGGGGAGCGTGTGCGCCGATTGTCGGGAGGAGGAACTGGAAAACCCGGCGGTGGTGAAGGTGGTGACCGACCTCGAAGGGTTTGCGCTCTACTTCTCGCGCTACACGCTGCCGTATGCGCGCAACCCCCGCGTGGGGCCCGTGAAGAAGCACATCGGCATCTACGCCTTCCGGAGGGACGCGCTGATGGCGTTCTCGGGGTGGGAACCGACGCCGCTGGAGCGTGCCGAGAGTCTGGAGCAGCTCCGTTTCCTCGAGCACGGCGTACGCATCAAAATGTCCGCGGGCAGCGGCTCGGCGATGGCCGTGGACACGCCCGAGCAGGCCGAGATGGTGCGGCAACGGTTGCGGTCTCTGGGCGGGGCTTGAGGTCCGCCCAGGGGTGATGGACCGCGCGACCCCTACCGAGAGTTGTTATACTAATTGGCACTCCGCGAACCGCGACGTGGCGGTGAGCCGGCGCTCATGCCTATGGCTATCCTGCCCGACCATCCGGATACCAGCCTTGACCCCGAGGCGTTCCAGAGTCTTCTTGACCTGATCGTCGGGAAGAACCCGAACGCCAACACGGATCTTCTGCGCGCGGCCTTCGAATTCGCCGAAAAGTCGCACGGGGGTCAGTTGCGCATGTCGGGCGAGCCGTACCTGGTTCATCCGCTCGAAGTGGCCCGGATCGTGGCGCAACTGGGGATGGACGACGAGTCGATCGCCGCGGCGTTGCTGCACGACGTGATCGAGGACACCGGCGTGACGTCGATGCAGCTTGGCGCGATGTTCGGCGAGGGTGTGGCGAGCCTGGTCGAAGGGGTGACGAAGCTGCGCCTGAACATCCATCCGGAGGCGAGCGCGCGGCAGCGGGCCGCGGCGGAGACGGCGCGGGCGGCCGAGAGCCTCCGCAAGATGCTCCTGGCGATGGCCAAGGACGTGCGGGTGATGGTCATCAAGCTGGCCGACCGCCTGCACAACATGCGCACGATCGATTTCCTGCCTCCCGACCGGCAGACGCGCATGGCCAGCGAGACGCACGACATCTACGGCCCGCTGGCGGCCAGGCTAGGAATCTGGCAGATCAAGTGGCAGCTCGAGGACCTGGCGTTCAAGGTGCTGCACCCCACCGAGTTCCACGAGATCTCGGAGATGGTGGCCAAGACGCGCGCCCAACGCGAGAACGAGTTGGCCGAGGCGATGGAGATCCTCCACAAGGAGTTGGAGGAGCGCGGGCTCAGCAACCTGACCATCCAGGGCAGGCCGAAGCACCTGTATAGCATCTTCAACAAAATGGTGCAACAGGGGGTGCCGTACGAAGAGATCTACGACCTGCTGGCGGTCCGCGTGATCGCCGAGGAGACGCCGCAGTGCTACCTGACGCTGGGTATCGTCCACGACCTCTGGTTGCCGATGCCCGGGCTCTTCTACGACTACATCGCGATGCCCAAGCCAAACGGCTACCAGTCGCTTCACACCAAGGTGATCGGGCCGAAGGGCGAGCCGTTGGAGGTGCAGATCCGCACCAAGCGCATGCACCAGGTGGCCGAGTACGGCGTTGCGGCGCACTGGGCGTACAAAGAGGGGAAGGAGAAGACCGAAAGCAAAGGCAAGCTGACCCAGCTTCGACAGCAGCTTTTCGACTGGTCGACCGACAGCCGAACCTCGAGCGATTTCCTGCGGACCGTTTCGACAGACCTGTTCAGCGAGCAGGTCTTCGTTTTTACGCCGAAGGGCGACGTGCTGGACCTTCCGGTGGACTCCACGCCGATCGACTTCGCGTTCCGCGTGCACAGCGAACTCGGCTTGTTGGTGGTCGGCTCGCGCGTGAACGGGGTGATGGTGCCTCTCAGCACCAAGCTCCAGAACGGCGACGTGGTGGAGTTGATCACGCGTTCGAACGCCCAGCCGAGCCTGGACTGGCTGGAGTTCGTGAAGTCCCAGCATGCCCGGAGCAAGATCCGAGCCTACTTCCGCAAGCGCAACCGGGCGGAGAACGCTCAACGCGGACGGGAGGCGCTGGACAAGGAGCTTCGCTCGTTTGGGCTGGACCCGAAGCTGTACCTGGGGGAGGAGAAGCTGGAGGCCGCGGGCAAGCAGCTCAAAGACTGCGAGTCGGCAATGGACCTTCTCGCGAAGGTGGGCGAAGGCCTGCTCAGCGTGGTCCGGGTGGTCGACAAGCTGCGCGGGCTTGTGCACGAGTCGCGGCCCGAGCCGTTCTCGAAGCTGAAGGGCCGCACGCAGACCACGCTCATCAGTTCCGGCATCGACAACGTGATGCTGAAGCGGGCGAAGTGTTGCATGCCGATCCCGGACGAGGAGGTGGTCGGGTATGTGACGCGCGGGCGCGGGATCATGATCCACCGCAAGGTGTGCCCGAACGCCATCCGGTTTGCCGAGGTCGAACCGGAGCGGCTCGTCGCGATGAAGTGGCCGACGGACGGCACGTCCTATCCGGTGAACCTGAGCGTGGTCTGTTTGAACCGGCAGGGCCTGCTGATGGACATCAGCACGGTGTTTGGCGAGGCGAAGGCGAACGTCTCCGCCGCCCGCGTGCGTACGCTGCCGAACCACACGGCGGAGATCGACGTGACGATCGAGGTCGTGGACCTGAAGCAGATGCAGTCGATCATGACCAAGGTGGGGAACCTGAGCGACGTGATCAGCATCCTCCGCGTCTTCGGGAGGACGGCGAGTCGGTGAGGGCGGTCGTACAGCGGGTCGCCTGGGCGCGCGTGAAGGTGGACGGCCAGGTGGTCGGGTCGTGCGGCAAGGGGTTGTTGGCATTGGTCGGCGCGCACCGCGACGACACCCCGGAGAAGGCGCGCAAGCTCGCCGACAAGGTCTCGGGGATGCGCATCTTCTCGGATGCGGAGGGGAAGATGAACCTGGCGCTCAAGGACCTTCCCGACTCGGAAGAGCCGCAGATCCTGGCGATCTCCAACTTCACCGTGTATGGCGACGCGCTGAAGTCGCGTCGGCCGAGCTTCATCTCGGCGGCGCCGTACGAGGAGGGGGAGGCCCTCTTCAACGACTTCTTGGCGGAGCTTGGGCGGCTGGGTTTTCGGGCGGAGACCGGCGTTTTCGGCGCGCACATGGACGTGGAACTCCTCAACGACGGCCCGGTCACGTTGACCGTGGACGCGTGACGGACGGGGCCTGGCCGGGCGCGTGCTGGTAACCTCTGCGCGTGCTCGCCACCATCCTAATGGCCCTGAGTTTGGCTCAGGTACCGCACGCCCCAAGGCTCAGAGCCGTGTTGCCGAACGGCGCCTCCATCCACGTAGAGCGGGTGGACGGGGCCAAGAGCGTCTCGGTGCAGCTCATCGCCTCGCTGGAGGGGGTGACCGGCGCCGCTGCCACGCACGGCCATCGGCACCTGCTGGAGCACCTGCTGGCGAAGGGACCGGGGAAAACCCTCGACAAACTGCTTGAGGTGCGCGGGATGCTGCTGACGGCCACCACGACGCGGGATTCCATGGCGTTTGAGGTGACCGGGGCGCCCGAAACCTTGGGCGTGGCCATAGAGGCCGTGGGCAGGCTTCTCAAGCCGCTGGAGGTCACCCAGGAGGAGGTCGACCGGGAGGGGGCGATCCTCGAAGAGGAGTTGGCGTTGACGCCCTGGACGACGCGCCTTTCGTCGGCCGCTTGGGCGGCGGCGTTCGGCGAGGCCGGGCTCGACCCGCTGGGCTCGCCCGAGGGGGTGCGGAGCGCGAAGCCGGAGGACCTGACGGCGGTGCAGCGGGCGGCCTTCGCGCCGTCGCAGATCGCCGTGGCGGTGGCCGGGCCGGTGGATGTGGACTCGACCATGACGCGCGTGCGCGCGCTTTTGAGCCCGATGCACGGCACAAAGCGGCCCACAACGCCCGAGCGCGTGGGCAAGCGGCCGGCGGGTGCGGTGCGCGCGACCGGCGTCGAAGGCGAGGCCCGGGGGGCGCTCATCCCGGGTTTGGGCGACCCAATGGCGTTGCCGACGCTGGCGGCGGGGCTAGCCCTCCAGTCGGCGATCCCGGAGAGCGTGCTCGTCTACACGCCGTCGGCGCGGCCGGGGATGGCGGTGCTGTGCAGCCCGGAGGTCGGCGCGCTGGAGAGGATAGAGGAGCTTTCGGAGGGGGAGAAGGCGTCGCTCTTCGAGACGGGACGCTCGTTGGTGAAGGGCTGGCTGCGCGGAAACCTGGCCTCCCCGTCGCGGTCGGCGCGGATGCGAGGTCTGATGTTGCTCCAGGCGCCGGGCGCCGACATTGGGGAGTGGTTGGGCCAGGCGGACCGCATGACGTACGCCGCCTTCTCCTCGGCCCTGGCGCGGTACGGACTCGACCAGGCGACCGTCGTGGAGGGCCGGCGATGATCGGGACGTTGCTTTGCGCCGCGGCGCTGCTGCAACCGCAACCGCCCGCGCCGAAGACCGCCGAACTGGTGGACGCGAACGCGGACACGGTGGTGGTGCAGGCGTTCGTGCCCGCGCCGGAGATGGGCGCGCGCGACGCGGCGGCGTGGCGGGTTCTGGGACGGGTGCTGCTGTTGGGCACGCGGGAGTTCTCCCGCGACCAGGTGATGCGCTATGGGTCGCAGGCCGGTCTGGCGCCGGTCGTGGTGACGATGCCCGACTTCATGCGGGTGGAGTTCGTGGCGCCTAAAGGCGGGTTGAGCGTTGCGGGCGAGTTGCTTGAGGCGGTGGTCAAGCGTCCGATTCTGCCTGAACTGGATATCCGCGAGTCCACGGCGCGGCTGCTTGGCACGCACCGCCAGGCCTGGTCCGAGGCGCTGTGGCCCGTGGTCCCCGCGTGGGAAAGCGTGCGCGTGGAGGACGTGCGGTCGCTTTATGCGCGGGCGTTCCGACCGGAACGGGTGACCTTCGCCGTGGGCGGGGCGATCAAGCCCGGCGAGGGGATCGCCGAGATGGCCAAACGGTTCGTCAAGTGGTCGGTCCAGCGCCCGCCTAGGGCGCGGTACGACCTGCCGGTCAAGCCGATGCCGGCGCGCGAGGAACCGGTCAGCACCTTCGAACTCCGCGGCGAAGCGGTGAACCCCGCCACGCCGAACGGTTCGGCGACGATGCTGGCGACGTTTGCTTTGGGCGTGGGCAAGGAGGGGGCGATGTTCCGGGTGTTGCGCGAGCAGATGGGGCTCTCCTACCGTCAGGAGGCGCTGCTGTGGCCGTCGGCCACGGGCTGGGTACCGCGCCTGATGGTGGCTCGGCGCGCGCGCCCGGACGAGGCGGGCACGGTGGGCGCGATGCGCGAGGCGCTGCTGGCGGACGTGGCGAAGTGGGACGAGAACGCGCGGGTTCGGGCGCTGGCGATGGCGGAGGCTTCGGTGCTGCGCCAGATGCCGCTCAACCCGTTCTGGCTGGATGCCGGCGGGCCGATGGGCGACAACCTATCGGACCGGACGGCGTGGCGGGGCTACCTGACGATGGTCGGGTCGGGCGCGGTGGACGAACGGCTGTTGCTCGATTCCATGCGCAACGTGACGCTGGAGCAGATGCAGGCCGCCGCAAAGTCGTTGTTGGAAGGAGCGAGCGCCACCGTGGTGGCAGGGAAGCGGGAGTAGCATGGCAGACGTGACGAGAGGAGACATCGTGAGCGCCCTGCGGGACGCGATCTCCGAGGGCTCCTGGGTGCTGCTGCACAGCGCGATGGGGCAGTTGGGGCACGTGGTCGGCGGCGCCGACGCCGTGATCGACGCGTTTCTGGAGTTGGTTGGGCCGAGCGGGACGCTGTTGGCGCCGACCCTGACCGGGGACGAGACGTTGGGGCCCGAGAAACCGCCGGTCTTCGACCCGGTTGCTTCGGCCTGTTGGACCGGGCGGATTCCGGAGACGCTGCGGGCGCGGCCGGGGGCGGTGCGGAGCCTGCACCCGACGCATTCGGTGGCGGCGCTCGGAGCCGACGCCGAGGCGCTCACGCGCGACCACATCGACTCGATGACCCCGTGCGACGAGCTTTCGCCATACGGGAAACTGGCGCAGGACGACCGCGGTCTGATCGTGCTGCTGGGCGTGGACCAGGAGAGCAACACCACGATGCACCACGTGGAAGAGATGGCCGGGGCCCCGTACCACATGCAGCCGGAGCCGTCCGAGGCGACCATCGTCCTTCCCGGCGGGCCGGTCAAGCGGAGTACGATGCTCCACCTGTATGGTCCGGAGCGGCGGTTCATGGTCCTGGAGCCGGCGTTGCTGCAACGGGGCATCCAGCGGAACGTGCAGGTCGGCGGGGCGCTGGTGCGCGTGGTGAAGAGCAGGCCGATGGTGCGGCTGGCCGTGCGGGCCGTGACCGCCAACGCAAACCTGTTGATCGTTTGACAACCGCCCCGGCGGGGGCGTTCGGAACCGTGGTTGCGGGGGTATCTCCCTGCGGTTGGGAAGAAGAGAAATGCACGTTCGGGAGTTTGGAAAAACCGGGTTCAAGATATCGAGGCTTGGCTTCGGCAGCATGAGGTTGCCGATGTGCGAGGTGGACGGCAAGTCGGTGGTGGACGAGGACAAAGCGATCCCGATGCTCCACCGCGCGTTCGAGCTGGGCGTCAACTACGTGGATAGCGCGTGGATGTACTGCAACGAGCTGAGCGAGTGCACCGTCGGGCGAGCGCTCAAGGGCTGGCGGGACAGGGTCATGCTCTCGACCAAGTTCCCCGGCGGCGAGCGGGACTACCGCGAGACGCTGGAGACGCAGCTCCGCAAGCTCGACGAGCCGTACGTCGACTTCTACCACTTCCACGGCATCGGCGCGCCGTGGCTGACCAGCGACAAGCGGGACGACCTGATCAAGGCGGCGCTGAAGGCCAAAGAGGAGGGGCTGATCCGGCATATCTCGTTCAGCTTCCACGACAAGCCCGAGGTGATGGGGCAGATCATCGACATCGGGATCTTCGATTCAGTGCTTTGCCAGTACAACCTGCTCGATCGCGCAAACGAGGAGGCGCTGGCCAACGCAAAGGCCAAGGGGCTGGGCACCGTGGTGATGGGCCCGGTCGGCGGCGGGCGCATCTCGGGGCTTCCGCCCGAGGTCGCGGCCAAAGCCGGTATCGATGTGAAGAGCAGCGCCGAGTTGGCGTTCCGCTTCGTCTTCGCCAACCCGAATATAGACTGCGCGCTCTCGGGGATGGGGACGATGGAGATGGTGGAGCAGAACGTGGGCTTCGCGTCGAACTCCGCGCCGCTCACCGAAGCCGAGACCACGGCGATCAACGCCGCGATGGAGGAGAACAAACGGCTCTCCGACCTCTACTGCACCGGGTGCAACTACTGCCTGCCGCACTGCCCGCAGGAGATCGCCATCAGCACGATCTTCCGAGCGATGAACTACTACCGGGTGTACGGCCTGAAGGAGTACGCCCAGGGGATGTACGACAACATCGGTAAGGAGTGGTCGAAGGGCGCCAAGGCGGACGCCTGCGCGCATTGCGGCGAGTGCGAGGAGCACTGCCCGCAGAAAATCCAGATCCGCGAGCAGCTCGAGGAGTGCCTGGCCTTGTTAGGCCGCTAGACGCGGGCCAGAGCCTGGTGCAGATCGGCGATCAGGTCGTCGGGCGACTCGATTCCGATGGACGCGCGCACGAGGTTGTCGGTGATGCCGACGGCCTCGCGCGCCTTTTGGGGCACCTCGAAATGAGTCATCGTGGCCGGGTGCTCGATCAGGCTCTCAACGCCGCCCAGCGAGACGGCGAGCGTGAAGAGCTTGGTGGCGCAGAGAAAGCGCTTGGTCCCTGCCAGGTCGCTCTTGACTCGGAACGAGACCATGCCGCCGAAACCGGAGGCCTGGCGCTTGGCCAGTTCGTGGGCGGGGTGGCTGGGCAGCCCGGGGTAGATGGCCTGTTCGACCTTGGGGTGCCCTTCAAGGAACCTGGCCACGGCCATCGCGTTCTCGGCGTGGCGTCGCATGCGCACGGCGAGGGTCTTCATGCCGCGGGTGGCGAGGAAGCAGTCGAACGGCGAGGGGACGGCGCCGACGGCGTTCTGCAGGTGCTTCAGGCGCTCGAAGAGGTCGTCGTCGCGGGTCATCAGGCACCCCATCACCACGTCCGAGTGGCCGTTCAGGTACTTGGTCATCGAGTGCACGACGACGTCCACCCCGTGGCCGAGCGGCCTTTGGAAGTAGGGGCTCATGAAGGTGTTGTCCATGACCGCTAGCGCGCCATGCTCGTGGGCCACGCCCACGACCATCTCGATGTCCACCAAGTTGAGCAGCGGGTTGGTGGGCGATTCGAACCACACCATCTTGGTGTTGGGCTTCATCGCTTTGCGCAACTCGGACTCGACGTGCAGGTTGGCGAAGTCGTGCTCGACCCCTCGACGGCTGGCGATGTCCACCAGGTACCGGTAGGTGCCGCCGTAGATGTCCTTGACCGCCACCACCTGGTCGCCGGCGGAGAGGAGCCCTATGGCCGAGTCGATTGCGCCCATGCCGGAGCTGAAAACCAGGGCGTGCTTGGCGCCCTCGGCGGCCGCCAGGCACTCCTGCAGCACGGTCCGCGTCGGGTTGTCGGAGCGCGTGTAGTCGTAAAGGCCGAACTCGCCCGGGGCGCTCTGCGCGAAAGTGCTGGTCTGGAAGATAGGCGGCACGACCGCACCGGTTACCTCCTCCGGGCGGCTTCCCAGGTAGACGAGCAGCGTGTCGAGGTCGTACGGGCGGTCGGCCATAGCCTAGAAGAACTCCATGCAGACGACGGGCATCGGGTTGAGCAACCGGCAGGCCGGTTCGACGGCGTCGCGCCGGGAGACGTCCACCAGGCCGGCCGCCAGAAGCTCCTGAAGGCTCGGGGAGCCGAGCAGCGCCTGCACGAAGTGGCGCACGTCCAGAACGAGGTCGGCGGAGTCGGCCGGTTTGACCTCGACGTGCCCGGGTTCGAAGGCGACCTTCCAGGGGCCCCGGTTCTCGGGCATCACGTCGTCGTCGACGGCGATGGCGAACGAACCGGATGTGGCCGGCTTGAGCGCGCGGAGCGCGGCGGGGACGTCCGTGACGCGGAACATGGAGATCCGGTTGCGCTCGGCCGCGACGCCGTGGTCTTGGAACCGGGCCAGGAACGGGCTTGAAGGCGGTTCGAGCCAAACGAGCGCCTCCTGGTTGGAGCAGAGCGAGCGCAGGACGGCCAGAATGCTCTCGTAGCCGCGCCGGGTGCTCCAGGCCATCTCGCCGACGGTGAGGTCGCGCCAGAAGCCCTCGACCCCAAGCCAGGCGTACGCTTCGATCGGATCGCCGACGGCGTAGATCATTGGGGCGTTGCGGCCCATCCGCACCTGCCACTGGAACGGCGTGCGGACGTTGCTGCCGGACATCCCTCGGATGAACGGAAGGTAGGCCTGGTCGAGGAGGTGCACGTCGGCGGCCTCGATGCGACGGACCGGCAGGCTGAGGTTGGTTTTGGGAAGCGCGGCCTGGGGGCAGCGGATCTGCCAGCGCCAGCCGCACGCCTCGTAGCCGACTCGGCGGTAATAGCTTTCCTTGAAGGCGTACAGCGCGGCCAACACCTGGCCCTGCTCGCGCATGGCGTAGAGGGCGCGGCTCATGAGGGCGGTTCCGACGCCGGTCTGGCGGAACTCAGCCAACGTGCCGACGCAAGCGATGCCGCCGCAAGGCATATCGGCTTCGCCCCTGGCGATTCGGTAGCCGGTTGCGCGGCACGCCGAGGCTGGCCGACCGTCTACGTAGGCGACGAAGTCGCGCGAGTCCTCGCACGAGGTCATGTACTCGTCGGAGCCCTCGGGGGCTTGGCGCCCGAGGTAGACCCAGTTCGAGACCGAGTTGAAGTCGGCCATCTGTTCGGGGGCGATTTCGCGGATATCGGTGGTCATCGTGGGGAGTTTCCTGGGTGGGAGTGTACTGCGCGGGCGGCGCTAGATCGGCAGCTCGTTCGTGTCCTTGGTGGTGTTCAGCACGAAGCAGCTCTGAATGCGCCCGACGCCCTTGATGGTGGAGATGCGCTCTCGGATCAGCAGCTCGTAGCTGGGCATGTCCCTCACCACGATCTTAAGGAGGTAGTCGAAGTCGCCGCTCACGTGCTGGCACTCGAGCACCTCGGGGATGTCGCGTACCGCTTTGCTGAAACGGTCGATCGGTTGCTCCTGGTGAAGCGAGAGGCTGATGAGCGCCATCACCTGGAGGCCGAACCCGAGCTTGCGGGCGTCGAGGTTGGCCACGTACCCTTGGATGAGGCCGCGCTCCTCCAGCTTGCGGACCCTCTGGAGCACGGACGGCGGGGACAGACCGACCCGGCGCGCCAGGTCCGCATTGGTGATGCGGCCCTCCTTCTGGAGGATGCGGAGGATCTCCCGATCAACCCCGTCGAATCGCTCTCTCATGACCAAGGGGACAGCATATCCAGGATAGGGTTCGCGTTGCCGCGTTATCTCGGTCGGGGCTCACCAGAATGCGGCCGTTTTGCTGTAATGTCAGGACAAGGAGCATTCGCATGAACCTGAACCCCGATCTGCCAAGGTGGAACCTGGAGGCGTTATTCCCTGGGCTGTACACGCCCCAATTCTCGGAGGCGCTCGCCGGCGTTCAGATGGACGTAGAGGCTCTGGAGGCGCTCTACGACGCCTACCACGTGGCCGGCCAGGACCCGATCGCCTACACGCGCTCGCTGGGGAGCCACTTCGGCGAGGCGCTCGACGCGACGAACGCGCTGCACGACAAGCTGCGCCTGGTGCAGGCGTACGTGCATGGTCACGTGGCGGCGGACTCACGGGACGAGGAGGCGCAGGCGCGGCAGAGCGAGATCCAGGCGCTCGGAGTGCGGGTGTCGAAGCTGAGCACGCGCCTGACGGCGTGGGCGGGCGCCCTGCCGCTGGACGAATTGGAGGCGCACGTGCCGTCGGCCGAGGCGCACGACTTCGCGCTGAGGAAGATGGCGGCGCGGTCGCGCAAGCTCATGAGCGCGAAAGAAGAGGCGCTGGCCTCCGAGATGATCGAGACCGGCAGTTCGGCGTGGTCGAAGCTCTACGGCAACTACACATCGCAGATTCAGGCGCCGCTGGCGGGCCCCTCGGGCACGCGGATGCTGCCGATGAGCGGACTCCGCAGCCTGGCCTATGACCCGGACCCCGAGGTGCGGCGCGACGCCTACGAAGCGGAACTGGAGGCGTGGCGGGGCGCCGAGGTGGTGGAGGCTGCCGCGTTCAACGCCATCAAGGGCGAGGCGAACCTGCTCTCCAAGAAGCGGGGATGGGCGACGCCCCTGGACGAGGCGCTCTTCAACGCGAACATCGACGCCGCGACGCTTCAGGCGCTGCTGGCGGCGACGCAGGACGCGCTTCCGATCATGCACCGCTACCTGCGGGCGAAGGCACGGTTCCTGGGGAATGACGGGCCGCTGCCCTGGTGGGACCTGTTTGCCCCGGTCGCGGCGGCGGACCCGTGGAGCTATTCGCGGGCGGCGGAGTTCGTGCAGGCGCGGTTCTCCGAGTACAGCCCCAGGCTCGGCGACATGGCGGCGCGGGCTTTCTCGGAGAACTGGGTGGATGTGCCCCCTCGGGTGGGGAAGCGGGACGGCGCATTCTGCATGGGCGTGCGAGGGGACGAGTCGCGGGTGCTGATGAACTTCAAGCCGTCGTTCGGGTCGGTCAGCACTCTTGCGCACGAACTGGGGCATGCCTATCACAACGTGTGCCTGGCGGAGCGCACGGCGCTCCAGCGATCGACGCCCCCGACCCTGGCCGAGACCGCGAGCATCTTCTGCGAGACGGTGGTGAAGCGGGCGGCGCTGGGTGGCGCGAGCGATGCGGAGGCGTTGAGCATTCTCGAAGGTTCGCTTCAGAGCCAATGCCAGGTGGTGGTGGACGTCTACAGCCGGTTCCTTTTCGAAAAGGACGCGCTGGCTTGGCGTCAGGAGCGGGACGTCTCGGCGAGGGAGCTGTGCGAGCTGATGCTGCGCGCGCAGGAGGAGACCTACGGCGAGGCGGTGAACGTTGAGACGCTGCACCCGTACATGTGGGCGGTGAAGCCGCACTACTACGGCTACAAGCCGTTCTACAACTTCCCGTACATGTTCGGGCTGTTGTTTGGGTTGGGGATCGCCGCAGTATACGAGCGGGAGCCGCAGGGCTTCATGGAGCGGTACGACGACCTGCTCAGTTCGACCGGCATGGCCGACGCGGCGACGCTGGGCGCGCGGTTCGGGATCGACGTGCGCGATCGGGAGTTCTGGGACGCGGGTTTCGCGGTCATCGAACAGGACGTGAAGCGCTTCGAGCAGATGGTCGAGAGCGACTGACGGCAGCGGGCCCCGACCGGATGGACGGGGCCCGTTGGGCTATCTGGGTTTGTCGCTCGCCTAGGCGCGGCGCCTGCGGAGCAGGGCGAGTGCGCCGAGACCGAGGACGGTAAGCGTGGCCGGCTCGGGAACCGGCTCGCCGGTGATCGTCATCGCCATGTCGCGCGGCGTGCCGGAGGCGATGCTTGCGCTGATCGGCAGCGGGTCCGTGCCGTAGCCAAAACCGCCGCTCGGGTTGTGGAACCAGGCCTCATCGCCGATCACGTTCGCGGTGGAGTACCAGAACCACTGGCCGCCCTCCCCGTACGCTCGCCGGATCCAGGAGGAGACGTAGACCAGGCCGCCTCCCCACTGCTCGTTCACGTCGAACTCGAGGTTGCCGTTGACGTACGTCCCGGTGTAGTAGTTCGTGAGGGTGTTGAGGTTATGGTCGGGGCCGATGGCGAGCACGGCCACGTCGGTGTCGAGGTGGGTCCCACCCTCCGAACCGTAGATGGTGACGTGGGCGACGTTCCATCCCGCGCCGGTCTGGAGGTCGTCCAGCTCGGAGGACCAGTAGGTCGGAAAGTCGGTGAAATCCTGCGCGACGAAGCCCGCGCTCCCGTCGTTCAGGTTCTCATACAGGATGCTTGCGCCGGCCGCCCCGGCAAAGCCGAGGGCGAGCGCCGATAGGGCGAGTAGTCTATTCATCTTTGTCCTCTCCATGAGCGGTGTTCAGAACACCGAAAAGAACCAATCACCAATGATAATACGGCATAAACGCGCGTTTGTGTGATGTTGTGTTGGGCCAGCCATGCCTGTTCAGGGGCAGGCAGAATCGCTCGCTCTCTGCCCTCACCCCGTAGCGGCGTTCGGCTCATACTGATAGGGTCGATATGCGCATCCCCTATGACTCCGTGTGTCTTGCGGCTGTGGTCGCCGAGGTAAGGCCCCTGATCGGAGCCCAGCTTCAGCGTATCGTCCAGGTCGACCCGCTGACGGTGGCCCTGGGCTTCTACGCGGCCGGCGAGCATCGGCTGCTGCTTTCGGCCGATGCGCAGTTCGCCCGAGCGCACCTGGTTTCGAAGCGCCCCGAAGGGATCAAGCCGCCGCCGCCTTTCTGCGCCGATCTCCGGCGTGTGCTCACCGATTCGAGGCTCTTGATGGTCCGCCAGCGTGGTCTGGACCGCGTGATCGAGCTTGGCTTTGGCACGTCACAGGGCGATTTCATGCTCATCGGCGAGTTGATGGGCAAGCACTCCAACCTGATTCTGGTGGACGGCGGGGGCAAGGTGGTCGCCGCGGCCAAGCGGGTCGGGCCGAGCAAGTCGCGGCGCCCCGTGCTGCCCGGGAAGGCGTACGAACCGCCGCCGTTCGAACCTCGACCCTCCTTTTTGGACGCAAGGGAAGGGGACGACCTTTCGGCGTTCGAGGGGGTGTCGCCGTTCCTGAAGAAGCTGCTCGCCGCGGGCATGCCGCTTAGGGAAGTGCAGGACGCGGTGCGCGAGGGGCGCTTCGCGCCGGTCTTCAGCCCCGAGCACGGCGCCTACCCGCTGTCGGTCGCGGCGCTGGGGCTCCCCGAGGTGGCGCGTGAGTCGATCGGGGGGGCGTTGGAGCAGCATTTCGACTCGCTCGTCGCCGCCACGCGGCTCGAATCGGCGCGCTCCTCGCTCCTGGGCCAGCTTGGCCGGGTGCTCTCGGCGCGGCAGCTTGCGGAGCGAGACCTGGAGGGCGCGCTGGAGGCGGCGGCGAAGGCGGGCGATCAGCAGGAGCGCGCGCAGTTGATCCTCGCGTATCAGAGCATGGTGCAGCCGGGCGACTCCGAGCTGGAGGCGTGGGACTACGCCGGAGAGCCTGTGCGCATCCCTCTGGACCCGGAACTGAACCCGGTCGAGAACGCCAACCGGCTGTTCGAGAAGGCGAAGAAGGCTAAGGCGCACCAGGGCGAGGTGGCGGAGCAGCTCGAACGGCTCCGCCAGGACCGAATCGAGATCGAGCGGCGGATCGCCACGCTCGAGACCGCCGAGACGATCGGGCAGGTTGAGGAGGTGCGGGCTGAGGCGGACCGCCGCCGCTGGCTGCACGCGCAGCGCCCGGGCCTGGCGAAGGAGGAACGCCCCTACGAGGGAAAGCGCGTCCGGGAGCTGCTTTCGCCCGGCGGCTGGCGCGTGCTCTACGGCGAGAACTCGGAGGCGAACGACTACCTGACGATGCGGGTAGCGAGGCCCAACGACTGGTGGCTGCACGTGCGCGGGGCGACATCGGCGCACGTCGTGCTGGTCACCGGCGGGAAGCCGGAGAAGGTGCAGACCCCCGACCTGCTGTTCGCCGCCCAGGTTGCGGTGCGCAACAGCCCGAGCAAGCATTCCGGGTTGGTGGCGGTGGACTACACGCTGCGCAAGTACGTGCGGAAGCCGCGCGGCTCGGCGAGCGGCTTCGCGCTGTACGTGCGGGAGAAGACGCTGCACGTCGAGGGCGGGGTGTAACGCCGGCGTTCGCGGCCGGTCCAGGCCTGTGGCGTGTCGTCCGGAGCGAAGCGAGGGATCCATTCGCTGCCTGCCGGCGCATGGCTTCGCAGGGGGAATTCACGAATCGCCCCATGGGCGTTTGGCGTCCCCTTCTTGCCTCCTAACCCTTGGGTGTCATCCCGAGCGGAGC
>CAZIIS010000034.1:0-25540 GCA_964539295.1 uncultured Fimbriimonadaceae bacterium
TGCTTCGCTACTCGCTGGACGAGCCAAAGGCGGCCGACCGGATCGAGGCGGCCGTGGACGCCGTCCTGGCCGACGGCCTGCGCACCGCAGACATCATGTCGGAGGGGTGCACGCTGGTCACCACCTCCGACATGGGCGATGCGGTCGCCGCGAAGCTCTAGCGCTTCACGCTCTTGACGCTGACGGCAGCCGCCAGCTTTCCGGCCACCGTCCGAAACGCCTCCGCCTGGGCGCTTTCGGGCGCGGCCAGGATCGCCGGCGTGCCGCCGTCGGCCGCGCGGCTCACCTCGGGGTCGAGCGGGATGCAGCCCAGGTACGGCGCATCGAACGCCCGGGCAAGCTCATCGCTCGTCATCCCGGCGAAGACGCGCGTCTCGTGCCCGCACTCGGGGCAAACGAAGGTCGCCATGTTCTCGATGATCCCGAGGATCGGCGCCTCAAGCCGCCGGAACAGCGCGGCTGACTTCGCGGCGATCGACGCGGCCACCGACTGCGGGGTGGTCACGATCGCTACGCCGCTGAGCGGCGCCAACTGGGCCAAGGACATCGGCGCGTCGCCGGTTCCCGGGGGAAGGTCGACCAAGAGGTAGTCCAATTCGCCCCAATCGACGTCGCTCAGCAACTGCCGCACCGTCGCCGCGACCAACGGACCCCGCCAGAGCACCGCCTGGCCCTCCTCGAGCATGAAGCCGATCGACATCATCTTCACGCCGTGCTTCTCCACCGGGACGATCCTGTTGCCGCGGATCGGCGGCCGCTCGTCCACGCAGCCCATCATCAGCGGCACGCTCGGCCCGTAGACGTCGGCATCCAGAAGCCCGACCTTCGCGCCCTGCTGGCTCAGCGCAACGGCCAGGTTTACGGCCACCGTGCTCTTCCCGACGCCGCCCTTTCCGCTGGCAATCGCCACGCACTGCTTGACCTGGGGGATCGGGTCCTCGTCCCGCGCCTCGCGCTCGCGCACCCTGGCGGTCATATCGACCTTCACCTCGGCCACGCCATCCAGGGAAAGGACCGCCTTCTCGCATTCGGCGCGCATCGCCTCTTTCGCCGGACAGGCCGGGGTGGTCAACTCGACCTGAAACGCAACCTTGTCTCCCTTCACGGTCACTCGCTTGACGAAGCCGAGCGACACGATGTCGGCGCCAAGGTCAGGGTCCTTCACGGCCCGCAACGCGTCCAGGACCGCAGATTCCGTTAACGGCATAGGCAAAGCGTACCCCTGCCACCGAACGGGGCCGGTCGAACGCCCGGGGAGGTCGGCCCAACAAGAACGTTCCCCCGGCGCCGCGGCAGCCGGGGGAACGCGTCAACGTCAGTCCTTCGCTATCTACCCTGGACCCAACGCCATCTTCAAATCCTTGCGCAACAGCGCTCGCGCGCGAAAGAGCCAGCTCTTGATCGTCCCTTCCGGCTTGTTGAGTTCGTGGGCGATCTCGCACACGTCCATGTGCCGGAAGTGGCGCATGAGAATGATCTGCCGGTACCGCTCGGGAAGCCTTCCCACGGCGTCCCGCACCTTCTCTCCGTGGTAGCTCGATTCGAAGTTCTCATCCACCGCGCTGCGCGCGTCGAAGAGCGCGTGCTCGTGGCTTTCGATGCACTCCACCTCGGGCCGCCGGTTGCGGATCAGGTCGATGCAGCAGTTCGTGCAGATGCGGATCAGCCACGGCAGCACCGGCCTGCCGGGGTCGAACGAATAGAGAGCCCGGTACGCTTTCAGGAACGTGTCCTGAACGGCGTCGTCGGCATCCTCCGGCACTCGGAGCATCCTCAACGCATGGGAACGGACGGCGCCTCGGTGCGTGTCCACAAGCAGTTCGAACGCAACACCCTCCCCGGCTTGTGCCCGACGAACCAAGTGCTCTTCCCAACCTTGCCATCTTTGGCTTTTCATCAACTAACCTCGCCCTCCCTCGATTTCCATTCTATGTAGGGACGGGTAAGCGTGGAGCGAGGTCGGACTAAATGCCCTTACCTGGTACTAGGACCATCTGTTGTCTCCACTGTCTGTTACTGTTACCGGGCTGAAAGGAATGCCGGCTTCCGATCATCTCCATTGATGTTCGCCCGCAAGTTCGCCTACGAGGTTATGGCCGCCGGCCCGTTCATCATGCTCGGCGCCATCGGCATCCACGCACGCACGACGGTCGACGGCTGGACGCCCATCGAGTATGCACCGGCCCAGCTTGAGAACGTGCGCGCCTACGTCGTTCCGGTTCGAACCTCGTCCCCGGCGTCCATCAAGACCCCGGGCGGCTTGCGCAAGGCAGCGGACGCGTGGTTGAGCGCCAACCGCAAGGGCTTGCTGAAGGACGTGTTCCCCGTCGCCGTCGGCGAAAACGCCGCGGAAACCCCGAGGGGCGAGATCATCGAGGCCAAGATGAACGTGGCGTTCGCTTTGCAGGGACGCGCCCATCATATGGCCGCTGAGGGCGACGTCGCCCGGGCGTGCGACATGCTTGCCGACGCGTTCGAGATCGGCGCCATCGGCAAGTACGGCAGCTTTGAATCCGTCGTCTCCTCCTGCAGCGCCCAGCAGTCGGCGCTCGAAGGTCTGCGCGATTTCGCCGGGTCCATATCGGCCGACCAGCGGACCGCCCTGGCCCGGCGCATCGCGTCGACGCCCAAGCCCGCCCGACCCTTGGACCGGATCGTTGCCCACCTGCGAGAGGGCTACACCGCGCAGTTGCGCCGGAACGGCGACGATGGGGGCTCCATCGAGGTCACCCAAGTCTTCGGACGGTTGGCGAGCCTGACCGACCCCGACGGCTCGGGCAAACCCGGAGGGGAGATGCTCAGCGCCTGGGCGAACGAGCAGAACACCGACCTGACCTACGCCGCGGTAACCGCCCGCAGAGCCCGGATCTCGGAGGAAATGCTGCGGCGCGAAGTCGACCGCACGCTGGCGCTCTTGCGGTAGGGCCGTAACTGGCCCGAAGCGAGCCGCTCGCGATCTTGCCAAGGCGGCATGGGCATCCCCCATAATGGGGATGCCCTTATGCTTAAGCGTGGCCGTACGGCCTTTTCCATCTCGTTCTTGGCGCCTGCCGTCATCCTTTACGCGGTCTTCTTCATCTGGCCGGTTCTGCAGGCGTTCGGCTTCTCGTTCTTCCGTTGGCGCGGCGTCTCCCAAAACAAGAGCTTCGTTGGTCTTGAGAACTACGCCCGCCTTGGCCAAGACAACGTCTTCTGGCAGTCGCTCTACCACAACCTCTGGATCCTGGTGCTCGGCGGGGCGGTGATCGTCGTCGTCTCGATCGCCATCGCCCACGCGCTGCAGGCCAACGGACCGGGTGTGCGGCTCCTGCGGGGCGTCTACCTCTTTCCCCAGATCATCTCGCTCGTAGTGGTCTCCGTCCTCTGGATGTTCATCTACAACCCCTCGTTCGGCATCCTGACCAACGGCATGAACGGGCTCGGGATGAACCGTTGGGTGACCACCTGGCTTGCCGACGGCCGCACCGCCCTGCCGGCGGTGGCCATCGCCTTCGTTTGGTACGCGCTCGGGTTCTACATCATGCTCTTCTCCGCCGGTCTCCGGTCGATCCCCGAGGAGGTGACCGAGGCCGCGCGCCTGGACGGCGCCGACGGCCTCAAACGCTTCTTCAAGGTGACCTGGCCGATGCTCTGGTCCATCAAGCGCATCGCCGTGGTCTACATCGTCATCAACTCGCTCAACGTCTTCGCGCTGGTCTTCCTGATGACCCAGGGCGGCCCCGACCGCAAGACCGAGGTGATGCTCACCTACCTCTATGAACAGGCCTTCAAGAACAACGAATTCGGATACTCCACCGCCCTCGCGGTGGCGAACGTGGTTGTGGTCATGTTGATCAGCGGCCTGGTTCTCCTTGCCTTCCGTCGCGATCCCCAGGAGGCGCGGAGTTGATGCGAAAAACTCTGGTCGCGATCGGCGTGGTGCTGTTCGCGCTTTCGGTCATCTTGCCGTTGGTTTGGGTGTTGCTCACCTCCATCAAGCCGAGCCACGAGGTCTTTGCCTCGCCCTGGGGGCTGCCATCCGTTCCGAAATGGGCCAACTACGCCACGGCCTGGTCCACCGCCGGCATCGGACACTGCTTCCTCAACAGCCTTATCGTGACGCTCGCCACGCTCGCCATCCTGCTCCCTGCCGGCGCGATGGCGGCCTACGTCTTCGCCCGGTACCCGTTCCCGGGTTCCGGCGGGCTGTTCACCGCGTTCCTGTCGGGCATGATGTTCCCGCACTTCCTGGCCATCGTGCCGCTGTTCTTCCTGCTCAGCTCGATGAACCTGCTCGACACGCTGCACGGCCTGGTGCTGGTCTACGTGGCCTTCTCCTTGCCGTTCACGGTGTTCGTGTTGGCCGGCTTCTTCCAGGCCCTGCCTGGCGAACTGGGCGAGGCCGCGATGATCGACGGCTGCGGCCACGCCGGCACCTTCTGGAAGGTGATGCTCCCGCTTGCCAAGCCCGGGCTCATCGTGGTCGGCATCTTCAACGCGATCGGCCTGTGGAACGAGTACAGCCTGGCGCTGGTGCTGATCCCGTCGGAACAGAACCGCACGCTCCCGCTCGGGATCGCCAACCTGGTGATGGTGGAGCACTACCAAAGCGACTGGGGCGCCCTCTTCGCAGGGCTGGTGATCGTCATGACCCCGGTGCTCATCGTCTACTGGATCTTCCGGGACCGGATTCACGACATGATGCTGGCCGGCGCGCTCAAGGGCTAACCCTTGGGCGCGGCGGCAGGGCGCTCGATCCGCACCAACCGCACGGTCACCTCGGCGCCGGTGTTGGGGGGCAACACGGGAGGGTTCCCCTCCACGCCCGCCAGCAGCCACGGCGATGCGATGATCCGCCGCTCGGCCCCCACGCGCATTCCCCGCACCAACCGTGGCCACACCGGCATCACGGCGTCCTTCCCCAACTGGAACGTGTAGGGCAGGCCGCGCCGCTCCGAATCGGCCAAAATGCGGCCGTCGGCCGCGCGAGCCGTGAAGTGGATCGTCACGAGGTCCCCGTCCCGAGTGGGCAGACCCGAACCCGGCTTGAGGTAGCGCACCGCATTACCCGGCGGCTGCGCCGGCGCCAGAAGCGCCGCGGCCAATGCCAACGCCAGCATCTTGATCAACGGACGCCCCGGGAGGCCCCATCGCCGCAAACCGTTACACGCTGGGCCGGTAACGTAGGTATAACGCGGCAAACGCCCGCACGTCTAGGTTTCCTGGTACGTCCTCACATTTGAAGCCGACGAAGGTTCCGATGCTTACTTTCCTACCCTGGGTCACTTTGGCGCTCGTGTTAGCCCTCCTTTTCGCTCGTGAGCGCTTGCCGTCTCCGAGCGCCACCCTCCTCAACCGCGTGCCCGACCTGCGGGTCTGGGCGCTCACCGGCATCATCGTGGTGGTGGCGGTTGCAGCCACGTCGACGGTTGCCCCGGAACTCCTGGGCCGCATGCCGCTCGTGGCCGGGTGCTTGGGCCTTACCCTTGCCGCGTTCGTCCTCAACGCCTGGTTGGCCAAGGACGGTCCCGTGCTCCGTCTTCTGGCGCTCAGCGGAGCGGTGTTCGGCGCGCTCCTGATCGCCTCGCAGGCAGCGCCCAAAATGCCGTCGATGGCGATCGCCCCCACCCTTGCCCTGGGCGCGGTCGGCCTTTGCACGTTGTCGCTATGGATTGCCGGCGCCGGCACGTTGGCGGGCGACCTGCTCGTTGCGCTCTTTGCAGGGGCCTGCGCGGCGCTTCTCGGCGCAGCAGGGCCGGGCGGGAAGCTGGCCAACGTTGGCGCCGTCCTCCCGTTTGCGGCCTTCGTCGCCGGCTGCATAGGCTACGGCGCCGGCATCGCGTTCAAGAAAACCCCTCGCGTCGTGTGTGGCGGCGCAGCGGTGTTGCTCTTCGCCGGGGCGTGCGCGCTTCTGGCTTGGCGCTACTTCTTCCTCGCCGACCTGGCGACGCTCGCCTTCGCCGGCATCCTGGCCTCTTTGGTGTGCGCCTGGTTCATCCCCCCCGAAGGCTCCTGCAAGGGGTACCGCTACGTCGTTGGCGCGCTGATCTTCCTCGGGGTCGCCACCGCGGCGTTTGCCCTTCGTCGGGGCTTCGGGATGTCCGTTTCCTGCCTGGCCGCCGTCCTCACGGCGCTGCTGGTCGGAAACCGGCGCGTGCTCCCGGCGATGGCCCCGTTGCTCGCCCTCACGTTCTACCGGACCTTCCGAGAGGCCCATGTCGACGCCACCAGGGCGTTCGACATCGGCCAGCACTACGCCATCGTCGGGCTTTTCCTGGGCGTGATCTTCGTGCTGGGATGCGTGGACTGGGTTCAGTCGGTTCCCTGCCGAGCGCGCCTTCGGGCCATGCTCGCCACGACCCCGGCCGGTCTGGCGCTGCTGCTGCTCACCCTCGGTTCGCTGGTGCTACTCGGCCCCAAGGGCGCGGTCGGCTTGATCCTGGGATTCGGCATCGCGCCGCTGCTCGGCGCTCTCGCCGAAAAACCCGGCCTGGGCAGCACCCTTTGGGGCATGACGCTGATGTCGGTTGCCTCTCTGGCCTTTGGGCCGCTGTCGGCGCTCGCCGACACGCCCAAACCAGCCAAGGCTGAGGGCCTCGGCGTTTTGGTCGCCGTGGCCGTGGTGTTTGGTTTCGTTGCCTGGCTTCTCGCCCGCTTACCCAAACAAGAGGTCCAACGATGACATCGAGGTTGCGCACCCTGCTGCGAAGCGGCGGCGGCCTTAGCGTGGTCGTGGCGCTGCTATTGGCGTTCGCGCTGTTGACCTTCGGCATCACCGAAGAGGTACCGACCGGCTCCCTCCGCGGCACCGTAACGATGGCAGAGAACGGGCGGGTGCTCCCCAACGCCGACGTCATCGTACGTGCGGCGTTCCCCCTGCCCGAGGACGCCGGTCGAAGCCGGTACGCCCAGACCAACGCCAAGGGCGAGTTCGAGCTTCGCCACATCCCGGCCGGCTCGTACATGCTCGACGTCTACGGGCGGGCCCACTCCAGAGACAGCTTCGCCGTGCTCGTCGAGCCGGGCAAGACCGCGACCTGTACCGTCGATGCGTTGCCCAGCCAGCCGTACCTTGAGTTGCACGCGAGCCAGCGCGTCTTCACGCCCAAGGAGGAGCCGCGCCTGGACGTGAACGGCCTGGCAGTCGACGGCGCCATCGGCGTCGACGTCTTCCGCGTGGACGAGAGCCGGCTCAACAAGACCAGGAGCCTTGAGGGGCTGCTCCGCCCGTTGATTGAGGCCTACACCGGGGCCGGCAAGAACCTTCGGGCCGACAAGGCGCCGTTCCTCACCAAGGTCCGCCACCTGTCGGTTCCGATCACCCAACGCGACATCGAGGGCGTGTTCGTCCAGCCCCTCGCCCTGCCGAAGCTGCCTGAGGGCAGCTACGTGGTCCGCGCGCAGTGCGCCGGCCATCACGACCTCGCCTGGCTTTCCGTCACCCAGATCGCCATGGTGACGAAGACCGCCGGGCGGCAGGCGCTCGCCTTCGTCACCGACATCGAGACCGGCAAACCCGTTCCCGGCGCCAAGATAACCTACGTCGACGTTGCCGGGCCCAAGGAGGTCGGCAAAACCGGGCCAGACGGCGTCCTGCAGTTCAGGCGGGCGATGGCCAAAGGGAATGACCGCAACCGCATGGTGGTCGCCGCCAGCGGCGCGTCTCGGGCGTTCACGTGGTTCTACGACTATGGCCTGGAGGCGTCGGAAGCCACGCTCTGGGCCGAAACCGACCGTCCCGTCTACCGCCCGGGCGACCGCGTCCAGTTCCGAGGCGTGGTTCGCGACCAGGACAAGTCCGGTTACCGGCTACCCGCCAAGCCCGAAGTCAAGGTGCTCGTCACCGATTCGGACGACGAGAAGGTCTACGAGAAGACGCTTGCCTTGAACGAGATGGGCTCGTTCAGCGGGGAGTTCGCGATCGACGAAGCGGCATCGCTGGACGGCTACAACCTGCGCGTCGACTACGGCGATTCCTCCCTCGACCGGTACGTCTCCATCGCCGCCTACCGCAAGCCGGAGTACCGCATCACCGTCACCCCCGAGAAGCCCTACTACGTCCGGGGCGATCGCGCGCGGATGCGCGTCAAGTGCGAGACCTACACCGGCGAACCTGCTGTGGGCGCCGAGGTGAGGGCCTCCGTATACCGCAACTTCCTTTGGCGCGTCTCCCCGTTCAGCGAGGAGTACGAAGACTACTACGCGGACGACGAGGAGGGAGGGTATGGCTACGGCGACCGGGTTGCGCAGATGCAGCTCCAGACGGACCGGTCGGGCGAGTGCGTGGTCGAGTTCGACACCTCGGCCAAGGAGAACAAGGAGGCCGACTTCGCCGACGCCAACTTCACGGTGAGCGTCGGCGTGACCGACCCGGGTGGGAAGACGTTCGACGGCGAGGGCAGCGTCCGCGTCGTTCGGGGCGAGATCGACCTGGAGGCCGATTTTGACTCCTACGTTCTGGGCCCCGGCGCCCAAAACACGCTGCACATCCGTTCCGCCTGCGAGCCCGACGGCCGGCCGCTGGCCAACCAACAGGTGCTGGTTGAGTACGGCCACGAACGCTGGCACAAGGACGTCTCCACTTTCGTCATCGAGGGCCGCCGACTGGTGCAGCTCGACGAGCAGGGTCGGGCGGAGGTCACCGTCCAGCCCACGACGGAAGGGGACTTCACCGCCAAGGTATCGGTGCGCGATTGGCATAGCAACACCGTGCGGGCCGAGGCCAATGCCTGGGTGTTTCGAGAGGGGGCCGACACGGGCGCCCCGGCGCCGCAACTCCAGGTGGTGCTGGACAAGAAGCTGTACCAGCCCGGGGAGCAGGCCAAGGCGCTCATTCGAACCTCCGCCACCGGCGGCGTCGCCCTGGTCACCGTCGAGACCGAAAGCGTGGTTTGGGCGAAGGCCGTACCCCTCAATGAACGCGCTACGCTGGTCGCCGTGCCCGCCCTGCGCGAGCTGGCCCCCAACGGCCACGTGAGCGTCGCCTACGTGTTCAAGAAGCGGTTCATGGAGGCCCAACGCATCCTGAACGTGGACCTCACGGAGCGCCGCCTGAACCTCACCGTTACGCCCGACCGCCCCGAAGCCAAACCCGGCGAAACGGTCGAGTACCTGATCAAGGCGTCGACGCCCGAGGGCCGTCCAGCCCGGGCCGAGTGCTCGCTGGGCGTGGTCGACGAGTCCATCTTCGCCATCCGCAAGGACCGGAACAAGCCGCTGGAGGACTTCTATCCGCGGCGCTATCCCAGCGTCCAGACCAGTTACTCCTTCCCGGAGATCTACCTGGACGGCGACGACAAGTCGCCCGCCAACCTTGAGGTGCGCAGGAAGTTCGCCGACACCGCCTTCTGGAACCCATCCGTCATGACCGACGCGCAGGGCCAGGCCCGGGTCGCCGTGCGCCTGCCGGACAACCTGACGCAGTGGCGGGCCACCGTCACCGCCTTCACCGCCCAAACGGAGATCGGCAAGACGACGGCGATGGTGACGGCCCGCAAGGACCTGATGGCCCGGCTCAGCCTGCCGTCGTTCCTCACGCAGGGCGACCGCCAGCAGATCGTCGGCACGCTCGCCAACGCCACCGACCAACCGCTCAAGGTGCATGTGCGACTTGAGGTCGCCGGCGTCCAGGCCACCGGCCCGCTCTCGCGGGACGTCACGGTCGCGCCGCGCACAACCGAGGCGGTCTCCTGGAACGTCTCCGCCGACCGACCGGGCGAGGCGCTCGTGCGCCTTCTTGCCTGGACCGACCGCGGACCCAACGACGCGCTCGAACGGCGCTTCCCGGTCAACGCCCACGGCGTCGACCAGGTGGCCTACTACTGCGGCACGGCGACCAAAGCGCTCGACCTGCGGCTCAACCGCTCCTCCGACGCCATGGCCGGCGAAGTCACGGTCACCCTCTCGCCCGACCTCGCCACCTCCCTGTCCTGGGCTTTGGATTACCTCGTGGACTACCCATACGGCTGCGTCGAACAGACGATGAGCCGCTTCGTCCCGGCGGTGCTGGTGCAGGGGTACATGCAGGCCTCGGGCGTCAAACGACCTGACCTGGAGGCCAAGATCCCGAAGGTTGCCAAGATGAGCCTCCGCCGAATCCGGACCATGCAGCACGAGGACGGCGGTTGGGGATGGTGGGAGCACGACGACACCAGCGAGGGCATGACCGCCCTGGTTCTCGACGGCCTTTGGCGCGCCCAGAAGGCCGGCGTCAGGGTCAGCCCCCGGATGCTCCGTCCCGCGCTCGACTGGGCCAAGACCAGCCTGAAAAAGCCGCTGCCAAAAGCCGCTTACGATTGGGAGGCCAAGGAGCAGGTGCGGGGTCGTATCTACCTTGGCTACGCGGTCAGCCTGTACGACGCGACCCCTGAGGCGATCGCCGCGCTGCGACCGCCGGGAGACCAGAAGAAGCTCTCCACTCAGAGCCTGGCCAACTTGACCGTCGCGTGGCATCGCATCGCGATGCGCCAGTCCGGGGGGGAGGCCCAGCGCAGCCTTCGGGAACGCGACCGCTGGTACGCCCTGCTGTTCTCCAGGGCCGACGAGGCGGCCAGTTACCTTAGCTGGCCGGACGAGGGCTGCTATGAGGACACGGGCGCCGCGCTCGAGGCGGTCGCCCTGGTCGAGCCCAACTCCAAGCGCATGAACAAGGCGCTGAACTACCTGATGCTCCACCGGCGGGGCGCCGCCTGGTGCAGCACCCGCGACACCGCCCTCGTGCTGATGGCGGCCACCGAAGGGTTGACGCCATCCCGCGAGCCCGCGGGCGACAGGACCGTTGTGGTCTCGCTCAACGGCCGCGTCCTTGAGACCGTGCGGCTCACGCAAGGCGCGCTGCCGTCCTCCGGCCGGGCGATCGGCGTGGGGACCCTTGCCCGCAAACTCCGCGTTCCGTTGGCCGGCCTTGCGTCCGGCGACAACGCCTTGAGGGTCCAGGTACTCGGCGGGGGCTCCGTGCAGTACTCCGTGGCATTCCGCCAGACTCGGTACGTGAAGCCGACGCGCGTCGGGGCCGGTACCGAGGGCCTGACCCTCACCCGCGAGTACTTCCGGCTCGAGCCGCAACGCCTCGAAAGCGGCGCGCTGCGCATGCGGCCGTCCAAGCGGCCGATCTCGTCCCTTCGCTCCGGCGAGGTGTACCGTTGCCGCCTGACCATTCAGGCGACCAAACCCCACAGCTACCTGATGGTGGAGGACCCGATTCCGAGCAACTGCCGGATCGTCGAGCCCGTGGAGGTCGAACCCTGGGAGGAGTGGACCTACGACTACTCGGGCGAGGCCTACTTCGACGACCACGCCACCTTCTTCTTCGACGTGGTTCGCCCAGGCAAGCGGGTGATCGAGTACGCCATCCGGGCCGAGTCGCCCGGCACGTCCCTTGCCCGCCCCGCCGAGGCCTACCGCATGTACCAACCCGACGCTCGTGCGCGGAGCGGCTCGATGAGCTTTGAGGTGAAGCGGTGACGCGCCTTCTCCCGCTGGTCATCGCGTTGCTGGTCGGGGTTGCCGCCGCGTTCGGGCTGTTCGTTGGGCCGCCCGGCGAGCGCGTCCTGGGCGCCTACACGACAAGCCTGAGCGGCAGGGCCGCCTCCCAACGGCACAACGCTTCGCTGTGCTTGAGGAAGGTCGATGGCGTCGTCGTACCGCCCGGCGCCGTCTTCTCGTTCAACCGCACCGTGGGCGCCTGGTCGCGCGACCAGGGCTACAAGCGCGCCCCGGTGAGCTACAACGGCCAGCTCATCGACATGTGGGGCGGTGGGGTGTGCCAGAGCAGCACCACCCTCTACAACGCGGCGCTGTTGTCGGGCATGGAGATGATCGAACGGCACTCCCACCGCTTCGCCCCCAACTACGTGCCGCCGGGGCGCGATGCCGCCGTGGCCTACGCCAACGTCGACCTCAAGTTCCGCAACCCCAACCCCTTCCCGGTCACCATCCGTGGCGAGGTGGAGGGCGACTCGCTCACTGCGCAGATCGTGGGGCGCGCGGCCAGCCGCCCCTCGGTCGGCATCGTGCAGTCGGTGGTGGAGGTCCGTCAACCCCGCGAATACGTACTCGGCGCCGGACACAGGGGACGGGTGCGCAACCCGGGCAAGACCGGGTATCAGGTCACGACCTACCGGCTGATGCGGGACCAGAAGCAACTGCTCTCGGTAGACAGCTACCCCGCGATGGACCGCGTGGTGGAGTACCGCTAGTCCTCTTCTTCGTAGGGGGTGCGGCTCCACAGGAGCCGCGACGTCAGCTTGCGCAGGAAATCCGACTCGTCGACCGTCACCAGGCGCGTCACGCGCGGCGAGCGGCGCAACCGAACGCGGTCGCCCGTCGCCAGGTGGATGCGCGTGTGCCCGTCCGCCGAGAGCACCACGTCGCTGCTGTCCTCCGCCGAGAGCACCACCTCCGAATCCGGGCCAAGCACAAACGGCCTGGCCGAGAGCGTGTGCGGCATCATGGCGATCAGCACCATCGCCTGGACCTTGGGGTCCAGCACCGGTCCACCCGCAGAAAGGCTGTAGGCGGTCGATCCGGTGGGCGTGGATACCAGGATGCCGTCGGCCGGGTAGCGCGCCACGAGCACGCCGTTGACGGTCACGCCATAGGTCGTCATCCGAGTGGTGGCCGAGCGCTGCAGCGCCGACTCGTTCAGCGAGTGGATCGTGACGGCCACCTCGTCGCCGCGGAGCACCTCGGTCTGCAGCATCATCCGGTCCTCGAACCGGGCCTTCCCGTCCAGGAAGCGCTCCAACGCTCGTTCGACGCCGCCCGGCGAGCACTGGGTGACAAACCCGAACCTGCCGAAGTGGACGCCGAGGATGGGGGTACGCGTCGCCGAGCAAAGATGCGCCGCCCGAATGAGCGTGCCATCGCCACCGAAGCTCACCAGCAGGTCTGCGCCCGCGAGTTCGTCCGCGGGAAGCGCCTCGACGCCAAGTTGTTCGGCGATGTCCGTTTCCGCGGCGGTCGAAACGGCGCGATGACGCAGCACCGCAGCGACCTTTTGCGCCGCGGCCACCGCCTCCGGCCGATACGTGTTGACAAGGAGGTTGACGCGCAATGTGTGCCTACGAAGCCTTCATGCGCTCAAGGTTCTTGCGCGCATCCGCGAAGTTGGCGTCGATCTTCAGGGCCCGCTCCAGCACCTTGATCGCCTCTTTCCGCCGGTTCTGCCGTTCCAGCGCGACCGCGAGGTTGTTGTACGGCGGCACATAGCTGGGCTGGACCTGGATCGCCTTCCGGAAGCTCCCCTCGGCGAGCGCCGTCTTCCCGTTGGCCATCTGGACCAAGCCGATGCCGTTCAATGCGACGGCGCTCTTCGGCTGTTCGGCAAGCGCTCGCTTGTAGTGCTCGGCCGCCGCCGTGCGGTCCCCAAGCCCCCACAGGGCGTTCGCGAGGTCGAGCCGCACGTCCGTGCGTTTCGGGTTCGCAACGAGGAACTGTTTCCAAAGCTCCGCGGCCCGGTCTACCTTGCCGGTGCGCGACAGAGCCGCAGCCAGGTTCAGCTTCGTCGAGGGGCTCGACGCGTCCAGCCCTGCCAGCTTCTCAAAAAGCACTGCGGCCTCCTCGTAGCGCGCGCTCCTGTAGACCAGCAGCCCGAGGTTGTTCAGCGTGTCGATATCGGTCGGGTTGAGCTCGAGAGCCTTGCGGTACGCCTTCTCGGCGCCGTCCGAGTCGCCCGTCTGCCCCCTCAGCACGCCCACGTTGAACCAGTAGTTCGCGCTGCCGGCCATCGACTCCTGGACCATCTCCAGCGTCGCCAACGCCTGCTTGGGCTGCCCCTTGCGCGAGTAGACCTCGGCCATCACGAGCAACAGTTTGTCGTCCTTGGCGCCCAGCTTCATCGCGCGTTGCAGGTAGGCGACCGCCGCTTCGTCCTTCCGCGCCTTCACCAACGAAAGGCCCGCGTTCCGCGCGAACACCTGGCTGTCGGGCCGCAGGTCCGAAGCGCCCTTGTACGACTGCGAAGCCAGTTCGAGCCGCCCAAGCTCCTCGTAGCACCGCCCCAGGTTGTTCATGGCGAACGCCTCCTTGGGGTTGAGCTCCAAGCAGCGCTTGTACGCGTTCACGGCATCTTCGTGGCTCTTCTTTTGCAGGTAGACGCCGCCGATGTTGTACCAAGCCTCGGCCATCTGGGGCCGTATCTTGACGACCTGCTGGTACACGCCCAGACCCTTGTCGAACTGCGACGAGCCGACGTAGGCGCTGCCGAGGTTGTTGAGCACTTCGATGTCGTTGGGTCGCACCGCCCGCGCCTTCTCAAGCGCGATGGCCGCCTTGTCCGGTTTTTCCGCCTTCAGGTAGAGGAAGCCCAGCCAACTCTGCACGTCGCCGTCGTCCGGCGCCCGCAGCGCGAGCCCCTCCATCACCTGGAGCGCCTCCGGTAACTTGCCCTGCTTGTACAGACCGCTGGCCCGGGCGATCTCGTCGGGGACGGCCGGCGGCGGGGGCGTGTTCTGCGCCCATGCCGCTGCTCCCAGCGCGAGTGCCGCGCCACACACCATTGCTGACAACCAAGCTCTGCTCATCAAACCACCTCGGCCCCCGGTCCATACCGGGCGAGCGCCCTTTCTATCATTCTTACCCGGTTTGGACGGGCGCTTGTCCCGAACCCGCAACTAGTGAGCCATCAGCGAAGGAATAGCGCCTTCGTATGCCGCTTTGAGCGCGTCGACGCCGACCGTGAGCACGGCCTTGCCACCGTCGCACACCGTCACGTCGGTCGTTCCCGCATCGTACGCGCCGAGCACGGCGAACCGAAGCCCCTCCGGCAACTTCGACCGGATCGCCGCCTCGTCTTTCGGGTCGAAGCCCACCAGCACCCGTCCGGGAACCTCGCCGAACAGCTTCGCGTCGGTGCGCGTCGCGCCCTGAAAAGCCTCGCTTGGGACATCCACCTTCGCGCCGACCCCGGTCGTGAGCGCCATCTCCGCCAGCGCCACCGCCAGACCGCCTTCGCTCAGGTCGTGCATGCAGTTCGCCAAGCGCCCTTCGGCAAGGTCCGCCAAGGCCCCGCAGAGCGCCTTCTCCTTCGCCAGGTCGGGCGCCAACGGCTGGCCGTTCTCCACGCCGCGCACGTCCGCCAGGTACTGGCTCGCGCCCAAACCCTCGTTCGCGTCAAGCTTCACGTCGTACCAGATCAGGCCGATCGCGCCCTTTCCTTGCGGCAGGCCCATACCGACCCTGTCGCTCGCGTGCTCCATGACCCCGAGCATGCCGATGACCGGAGTCGGAAGCACCTCGCCGAGGTCGCTCTGGTTGTAGAAGCTGACGTTGCCGCTGATTACCGGCGTGGCCATCGCCTCCGCCGCGTCCGCGATGCCGCGCACCGCGCGCTCAAACTGCCAATAGACGTGCGGATGCTGCGGGTTGCCGAAGTTCAGGCCGTCGGTGATCGCCTGGGGCCGCCCGCCCGTGCACGCCACGTTCCTGGCCGACTCGGTGACCGCCAACAGACCGCCGATGTACGGGTGAAGGTAGGTCCAGCGCCCGCTGCCGTCGATCTTCAGCGACAGCCCTTTCTGCGTGCCGCGCGGGGCCAGGACCGCCGCGTCGCCGCCACCCGGCGTCAGCGAGGTTTGCGTCTGTACCTGTTGGTCGTACTGCTGGAACACCCACCGCTTCGAGGCCAGGTCGGGGCTGGAGACAAGCTTCAGCAACGCTTCCTTCGGCTCGGCCTGGGCCACGCCGGCGACGCGATAGGCCGCCGCCTTCCGGAAGTACTCCGGCTCCTCCAGCGGAAGCTGGTATGCGGGACACTCGTCGGTGAAGTAGAGGGCCGGCGCCTCGGCCTCCAGTTTGCCTCCCCGGAAGACGCGCACCATGCCGTCATCCGTCACCTTGCCGATGACGACGGCGTTGATGCCCCACTTGTGGAAGACGTCGATCACCTCTTGCTCGCGGCCCGGGTGCGACACCGCCAGCATCCGCTCCTGGCTCTCGCTGAGCATCAGCTCGTAGGCGCTCATGTCGCTCTCGCGCATCGGCACAAGGTCGAGGTCGATCGTCATGCCGACCTTGCCCTTGCTGGACATCTCGACCGTCGAGCAGGTGAGCCCCGCCGCGCCCATATCCTGAATGGCGGCCACCGCGCCGGTCTTCAGCGCCTCCAGCGTCGCCTCGATCAGCAGCTTCTCGGCGAACGGGTCGCCGATCTGCACGTTCGGCCGCTTCTCCTCGTTATCCTCGCCCAGGGTGTCGCTGGCGAAGGTGGCGCCGTGGATGCCGTCCTTCCCCGTGGCCGAACCGAGGTAGATGACCGGGTTGCCGATGCCGTTTGCGCCGGCCGTGGCGACGCCGTCCAGCGGCACGATGCCCACCGACATGGCGTTCACCAACGGGTTGCCGCTGTAGCGCGGGTGGAAAGCCACCTCGCCGGCCACCGTCGGGACGCCCACGCAGTTGCCGTAGCCCGCGATGCCCGCGACCACGCCCTCGAACAGGAAGCGGTTGCGCTGCACCACTTCCGGCGCCGCCTTCCCCTCCTCGATCGGCCCGAACCGCAGCGAGTTGAGCGAGGCGATCGGTCGCGCGCCCATCGTAAAGATGTCGCGGATGATGCCCCCGACGCCAGTCGCCGCACCCTCGTACGGCTCGACCGCCGACGGGTGGTTGTGCGACTCGACCTTCATCACCACGCCAAGTCCGCCCCCGATGTCCACGATCCCCGCGTTCTCAAGGCCCTCGCCCTCAAGAGCCTCTTTGTACTGCTTGAAGTAGGAGAGCACGGGCCGCGAGAACTTGTAGCCGCAGTGCTCGCTCCACATCACGGCAAACATGCCAAGCTCGGTGTAGCTCGGCTCCCGGCCCAGCAGCCCCACAATCCGCTCGAATTCGGATTCGCTAAGGCCCATGGAGAGGTAAACATCAGGCTCGATGGCGGGCATGTCTCGGATTATAACCGTCGCGGCGATTTGGGCGATGGTGCTGCTTGGGCTCGCAGGTTGCGCCGACACCTCGACTTGGGTCGGTACCTGGGAGGGGCGCCGCACGAGCGCCCCGGCAAGCGCCGACCCGGTGATCGCCGAAACGCTCGCCCTGGTTCGGCTCACCATCAAGCCCGACGGCACGTTCGACCTCCTTGACGGCGGTTTTACCGCCTCGGGCGAGGCAAGCCTCGGGCGCGCGCGGTCGCAACTCGTCGTGCGAAAGGTCCTCGGCAGCGCCGCAACCTTGCCTTTCGACCGCAAGAACCTCAACATCGCCCTCGAACGGCGTCCGGACGGCTCTATCTTGCTTAGCGGGAGCGCGTTCGGCGTCGGTCCCGTTCGTCTACAACGCGGATCGCAACCAACCCCAACCCCAGATCGTAAGAGAAGCGAAACACCATGACAGGCGCACTGATTACCATCCTAGTGCTGTTGGTCCTGATCGCGGCCGTCGCGATCGGTTCTTACAACGGCCTCGTGTCGCTCAGGCAGCAGACGATGAACGCTTGGAGCCAGATCGACGTGCAGCTCAAGCGCCGCTACGACCTGATCCCCAACTTGGTGGAGACCGTCAAGGGCTACATGAAGTACGAGCAGGAGACCCTGGAGAAGGTGATCCAGGCTCGCAACCAAGCCGTTGGCGCCACCACGGTGAAGGAGAAGGCCGAGGCCGAGAAGCAGGTCGCCTCCGCGCTCTCCGGCTTCTTCGCGTTGGCCGAGGCCTATCCGGACCTCAAAGCCGACCAGAACATGGCCCAGCTTCAGGAGGAGCTCCGCAGCACCGAGAACAAGATCTCGTTTGCGCGCCAGTACTACAACGACGTCGTGACCGCCTACAACACGAAGATCGAGGCGTTTCCGTCGAGCATCTTCGCCGGCATGGGCAACTTCAAGTCGCGCGAGCTGTTCGAGATCGAGGACGCCGTCGAGCGCGGCCCCGTCAAGGTCCAGTTCTGAAATCCCCTTGCGCGTGGATGGTCGAGGTCGGACGCCAGTCCGTCCTCGACTTCATTCCAGCGCGTCCGCTCGGGCTTTGCGGCCACGGGTCGGCTCTCCGCCCCTCGCCGCCACGACGCGAACCGCCGCTTTGCTGAGCGGCACGCGTTCGGCGCCCGAACTCGAACGATGCGGCTACGCCGCTCGGAGGTCCTGGACCTCGTCTTGCTCGCCGCGATCGGCCTCTGCCGGCCCGCAATGGATGAGCGTCAACCCAGGCGCCTCTCGCACGGCTCCCCGTGCCGCGACCAGGTAGAACGCCGCCGCAGCCAGCACATACCCCAGTATCAGAAGGGCAAAGGCCATGCTCCAATCCTCGGCGCGTGCGCCCAGTGGCTGGAGACGGCAAATCACGCAGTTCTTGTGCGCTAGTCCGAAAGGAAGAGGATGCCCGAGTGGCGCTCCTCCAGGCTGACCTTCTTGCCCGCGTCCGCCTTCACGGTCGCGTCCACCGGGTCTGCGTTCGAGAAGCTCCACTGCACGTGGGCGGAAGTGTCCGAAGTGCCAACCTGCACCGGGATGTTGTAGAAACCCGCGATCGCCACGGCGAGGTCCAGCACCGTGCCGGAACCTTCCCGGTCCTTCTGCACCTGCGTGCCCGGGATCGCCACGACGAGCGATTCCCGCTCGCCGCCGAACTGGACACTCACCAACGCCGGGGTCGGCGAGGAGTTGGGCAACGGCTTGTTCAAGAACTGCGCCCCGATGCCAAACGCCTCGATCACCGGGCCGTCGACGCCCTGGCGGATCACCACCCGAGTCGGCTCGGAGGCTTGGTACCGCGCGCGGACCACGCCGTCCTTCACCCGCAGCGTCGGCGGCATGTGCGCCGGCGCGCTGAAGACGTCCGCGGCCCCGGGGCCGCCCATCGACGGTTTGAGTGCAAACAACGCGCCCACCAGCGCCACGGTCGCTACCGCGCCGTAGGCCCACGCCCGCCACCAAAGGCCGTTCTTGGCCCGCGACAGGTTGCGCTTCTCCAGAGCGGCCTGGTCGATACGCGCGCCGATCATGTCGTGCAGGTGGTAGGGCGCCTCGATCGTCTCGTGAGACAGCTTGCCAAGCTCGGCCATCAGGCGCTGGAACTGAAGGTACTCCGTCTGAACCTGGGCATCGGCGCGCATCGTGCGCTCAAACGCCTGCCTGAGGCCAGGCTCAAGCGTGCCCTCGTAATACTCCGAGAAGAAGTCCCTTGCTTTGATTGGGTTCATACGGACCTCATTTGGCTTCGACTTCAGTCGAGGGTGAATAGTTCCTCGTTCGGGGCCAGCTGTTCCCGTAATGCGAGGCGCGCTCGGTTCAGACGGCTTTTCACCGTGCCCAAGGGCAGGTCGAGCGCGGCCGAGATCTCCTCGTAGGCCAAGCCCTCCACGTGGTACATCACCAGCATCGCCCGCTGATACTCCGGCATCTTCGAGAGCGCGTCCTGGACGATCTCCTCGCGTGCGGCCCTCTCCGCCTCAACGTCGGGCGCGTTCGCCACGTCCTCCAGTTGCCGCTCCACCTCGCCGCCGTCCAGTTGAAGGTGCGCCTCCAGGCTCACGTTGCCCTGGTGGCGCTTTGCCTTCTTGCGGCTGTCCAGGTAGCAGTTGGTCAGAATCCGATAGAGCCAAGTGCCGAACGCGCTCTGCCCGCGGAAGTTTGGCAGGGCGTTGTAGACCCGAAGGAAGGCCGAGGCCACCACGTCGCCGGCGTCCTCCGCGTTCCGGGTCAAACGGAAGGCGTACTGGTAAGCCCGCTGCTCATACCGCCTGACGAGGGCGTCGAACGCGGAGCGGTCGCCTTCTTGGCTGAGCCGAACAAGATGCGCATCCTCGGGTACCTGCTGACTCATGGTGTAATACGCGGTTTAGCACGATTGGCCGCGGCCAACTCGATCGCCTGTTCCTCCTCAGTGCTCAGGTTCCGCTCGGCGCGTCCGCCTACAAGCTGCTTGCAATACACCCTGCAGTCGGCCCGGCCGATCAGACTCGACAACACGCAGCCGTTGCCTTCCTCGTCATACACCGCCAGCGCGAAGCTCTGCGCCCCGCCCACGTCCTCGAAGGCATCGTAGCGCACGACGCCCATGAACCGTTTGGCGTGGGCCATGCGGGTCTCCAGCGACCGGAGCCGCTCCGCCACCTTGACCATCTCCGCCTCTTGGGCCACGCGCTCGCGAAGGTGGTCGTACAGCAACCTCTCAAGGTTCTCTCCGCTCGCCTCGCTCATCAGGGCGCGCCAACGGGCGTTCACCCTCTTCATCCGGAGGCCCTGCAACGTCACCACTACGATGAGTGCAAGCACGAAAATGGCTAACGCCAGGATGCACGCTCCGGCCGAGCGGCTTATGAAGTCGAACAACAGTTCCATCGAACTTCCGCAGGATACCGCCCCGGTGAAGTATAACCGTGCCTGGGGGGCGCGCAGGAACACAATACCATGGGCCATGCAGCAAAGGGCAAACGACGCATCTTGATCACAGGCTTCGGCCTGTTCATGCTCTTCCTGCTTGCGTTCGTCCTGTTTTTCTGGGCGAACTTCAAGACCGTCGAGGTCAAGGGTGAGTCGATGATGCCGACGTTCAAGTCGGGCACCCGCCTTTTGGTCAGCAAGGCTTACTGGCTGGTGGGACGGATCAAGAAGAACGACGTCATCGTGCTGAACGGCAAGGAGAACGGCGACGTCATCATCAAGCGCGTGTACGGGCTGAGCGGCGACAAGATCAACGCCTACAACGCCCCGCGCGACTGGAAGCTGGCCAATGGCGACTACACCGTGCCCGATGGTTGCGTTTATGTGCTGGGCGACAACCTGCCGGTCTCCCAGGACAGCCGCTATTACGGCCCGTTCAAGCTGTCCGATGTGATCGGCAAGGTCGTGATCGCCCGCCTCGGGACCGGCCGTTCCGGCGCAGCCAAGGCGAACACAGGCAATTGAGGCGTTTTCCAAGCGGTCGGTATGGCAGACAGCGTCTGCAGTTCTTCCCCGCCCCGTTCCGCGCGCCGCTGAGGGCCTTCGCCGTCCTCGTGTTTGCCTGGAGCGGGGACAAGACGTTGCTCTGCAACATCGAGGACCGCGGCTGGAGCATCCCCAGCGGGCGCGTGGAGCCGTTCGAGTCCTCCGTGGAGGCCGCCGCGCGCGAAAGCCGGGAGGAGGGTGGCGCCATCCTGCAGGACATCCTCTACATCGGCTGCTACCGCATCACGGAGCGCGACGAAGTGCGCTGGGCCGACGTGTTCGCCGCCCACGTCAGCGAGTTGGTACCGATCCCTGAGGGTTTCGAATCTACCGGCCGTTGCTTCCTTTCGCTGGAGGAGATCCCGGCCGTCTACCACCTGTGGAACGAACTCACCAACGACCTCTTCGAGTACTCCCGGCAGGTGCTGCAGCGGCACGAAGACGCCATGGGCTCGGTGGATGCGAGCAAGCGCTTGCTCGAAGAGGTCGTCGATGACGACGACCTCTAGCGGCTATTCCTCGACCAACGTCAACTGGCCACCCTTGACGGTGGCCATCTGCCCCACGTCCGGCGGCTGCTCAAACGCCAGCTTGCTCAGCTTTGGCGGCACCTCGATGGGGTAGTCGCCGTTGAAGCAGGCCAGGCAGAAGTGGTCGGCCGTCTTCCCGACCGCCTTCACCACCCCCGGGATCGACATGTAGCCGAGCGTCGTCGCGCCCAGGTGCTCGCGGATCTGCTCGACCGTCATGCGCGCCGCAGCCAGCTCGCCCTTGCTCGCCATGTCGATGCCGTAGAAGCACGGGAACTTGATGGGCGGCGCCGTGATCCGCACGTGCACCTCCTTCGCCCCGGATTCGAACAGCATCTTCACGATCTGCTTGGTCGTCGTGGCCCGGACGATCGAGTCGTCCACCACGACCAGCCGCTTGCCCCGGATGTGGTCCACGAGCGGCGTCAGCTTCATCCTCACGCCCAGTTCGCGCATCCTCTGGTCCGGCTGGATGAAGGTGCGGTGGATGTAGCGGCTCTTCATCATCGCCTCCCGGAACGGGATGCCGGTCGCCTTGCTGTAGCCCAGCGCCGCAGGAACGCCGCTGTCGGGAACCGGAACCACCGCGTCCGCCTCCACCGGATGCTCCTCGGCCAGAACCTCGCCCATCCGCTCCCGCGCCGCGTAAAGCGTCGTGTCGTACATGTACGAGTCGGGGCGCGCGAAGTAGATGAACTCGAACATGCACATCGACGGCCGGACCGCCGGAACCGCCTGCGCGAACCGAATGCCGTTCTTGTCGATGATGCCCACCTCGCCCGGCTCAAACGAGTGCGTCACCGTGCCGGCCACGGGGCCGAACGCGCACGACTCGCTGGCGATCATCGTGCCGTCGCCGAAGGTGCCGGCGACCAGCGGCCGCACGCCCCACGGGTCTCGGAATCCCATGACCATCTTGGGGGTCAACACGACCACGCTGTAGGCGCCGCGCAACTTGTGCATCGCCTCGGCCACAGCCTTCTCCGGCCCGAGGTGCATTTTCTTCACCAACAGCCGCGCGATCACCTCGCTATCGGCCGACGTGTCGAACCGCTCGCCCTCGGCCTCGAGCTCCGTCCGCAGTTCCACGGCGTTGATCAGGTTGCCGTTGTGCGCAACCGCGATCTCGCCAACCACCGACGTGCAGTAGATCGGCTGGGCGTTCCGCAGAACACTGGCCCCCGTCGTGCTGTAACGGGTGTGCCCGATGGCGTAGTCGCCCGGCAGGGTCTCCAGCAGTTCCTCATGGAAGACCTGGGACACGAGCCCCATGTCTTTGTGCATGCGGACCCGGCTGCCATCGCTCACCGCGATGCCGGCAGATTCCTGCCCTCGGTGCTGAAGGGCGAAAAGGCTAAAAAACGCAACGCGCGCCGCGCCACTGTCGGGGGCGAAGATACCGACGACTCCGCACTCCTCCTTGGCGCGATCCTGGTGCCACTCGTCCACGTGGGACATGCCCGAAAGTATAACTCCCCCGGGCCGCCGTTGGCTGGACCAATACCGCTTCCGAGACGCTATCTCACCGGTTCGTCACCAGGCATAGTGCTCGGGAGCCGTCCGATAGCCCGGGAAGATGGCGTCGATCCGCTCCAGCAAATGGTCGTCGAGCTTCACGTCGAGCGATTTGACCGCCCCTTCGAGCTGCTCCATCGTTCTCGGCCCGATGATCGGCGCCGTGACGGCCTTCCGGCTCAGGAGCCACGCCAAGCCCATCCGCGCCGGCGTCTCCCCAACCTCGGCGCACAGTCCCTCCCAGACCTCCAACGCGGGCCTGTGCTTCTCGACCTCCTCCACCGCCTCGTTGCGCGAACGCCTGCCCTCGGCCGCCTTCTGCAGCGCGCCGGCCAACAGCCCCCCGGCCAAGGGACTCCACGGCAACACGCCCAGCCCGTAGGCCTCGCACGCCGGCAGCACCTCCATCTCCACGGTCCGCTCGAGAAGGCTGTATTTGCTCTGCTCGGAGACCAGCCCGAAAAAGTTTCGCCGGTTGGCCGCTTCGTTGGCGCGTACGATGTGCCAGCCCGCGAAGTTCGAGGAGCCCACATAGAGCACCTTTCCCTGCTGGACCAACAACTCCATCGCCTGCCAGATCTCGTCCCACGGGGTTTCGCGGTCCACGTGGTGCATCTGATAGAGGTCGATGAAATCCGTTTGCAGCCGCCTGAGCGATGCCTCGCAAGCCTCGCGGATGTGCCGCGCCGAAAGGCGGCCCGTGTTTGGCCAGTCGTGAAGCGGCCCGGCGCCCATCTCGCCGAACAGCTTCGTGGCGAGGACGACCCGCTCCCTCCGAGCACCCCCCTGCGCAAACCAGCGCCCCACGATCTGCTCGGTATAACCCTCGCCGCGCTTCCACCCGTACACGTCCGCCGTGTCGAAGAAGCTGATCCCCAACTCCAGCGCGCGGTCCATGATCGCGTGGCTGTCGGCCTCCGTCGTCTCCGGCCCGAAGTTCATCGTCCCAAGGCACAGCCGGCTGACCTTGAGCCCGGTCCTTCCTAGATGCGTGTATCGCATGGTGATGGCTTGGATTACGCCGGGAACAGGCCGGCGGTTCCCTACCGTCACCTGGGACAGATGAGAAGCGCGTTCGAAAGGTTGCGGCCGGGCCTACGCAGGTACTTGCCGCGCGCCCAGAGCCCGCTCGATGCGCCGCAGTCCATGCACATGGCGTCCGCGCAGCCCAAGGCCTTCATCGCCTGGGCCATCTGTAGCCCCGTGCCGCTGCCCGCGACGAACAGGATCTCCCCGCTCGGCGTGAGCCCGACCGCGCTGCGCGCCGCCGAGGCCCGCAACACCTTGGGGTCGCGGAAGCCCTCCGAGGTCGGGTTCCACGCCACGCGCCCGTCCCGGACCAGTGTCGGCCCGCAGCCGAGCGCCTCCACGGCGCCCTTCCAGAACTCGCCATCCCCGCCCTTCTTGACGACCATGCTCCACTTCGCCTGGTCCCCCACGTGGAACAGCCTTGCCAGCCCCGCATCGGCCCCCATGAAGAGCAGCACGCCGCCCTGCGCCGGGATGTCGCAGGGCCCCTCGCCCGTCCAGGTCACGCGCCCGTCGGCCAGGACCACTTGAAAGCCGGGCAAGCCCGTGCCGCCGCCGTAGCTCCGCGTGAACAACGTGGCCGTGTTGGCCCCCTCCGGAAGGTGGTTCACGCGGTAGGCGTAGAACCGTCTCGACTTGCCGTTCGAGCCCCATACCAGGCCGTGGATCCCGATCTCCACCCTTTCGATCCGCGCGTTTCCCTGGCCGTCGAAACCGATCGTCGGCCCCGTGGCGCCGATGTGCGTCAACACGCCGCCGGTGACGATGTTGTGGTAGGGGTTGCGGACGGCCTTGCCGCTGTAGGCGTCGAAGTAGCAGCCGTTGATCGCGGCCTCTGCGCCCCCGCGCGAGGCGATGCCGGCCAGGTCCTCCGTGGCGCCCACGCGGCCCTTGGCCAAACCCACCTTCATGCGGACGGCGTCCAGCTTGGCCCGTACAACCGTAACTTTCATCCCCCCCGCGTCCGCGGGGCCCACACGGACCGCCGGCGAAGCCGAGCAGCCCAAAGCGGCGCACGCCAAGAACGCAGCAACCATGGGCGCATTATGCCACCGGCCGCTCGCGCAAACGTGAAGCGGGTTGCCCGGCCCGAAGGCCGCGCAACCCGCCCGGAACCGCAAGCCCGCGGGGGCTTACTTCTCTTCCTTGAACTCGGCGTCGATCACTTCTTCGCCGTCTGGCTTGGCCTCGGTCGCGGCGGCGCCGTCGGCCTGGGCCTCCTGGGCCCCGCCCGCAGCGCTGGCGCTCTGGTAGAGCTGTTCGGCCAGCTTGTGGCTCTCCTGCTCCAGCTCGTTGTAGGCCCCACGCAGAGCCTCCTCGTCCTCGCGCTCCTTCGCGGTCTTGAGCGCCTGCACCTTCTCCTCGATCCGCGACCGGTCGGCCTCGGCAACCTTGTCCCCGAGGTCCTTCAGCGTCTTCTCGACGCTGTAGAGCAGCGCGTCGGCGCGGTTCTTCAGCTCCGCGACCTCCCGCACCTTCTCATCCATCGTCGCGTTCGATTCGGCCTCCTTCACCATGCGGTCGATCTCCTCGCGGCCCAGGTTGCCCGAGCCGGTGATCGTGATCCGCTGCTCGTTCTGCGTGGCCAGGTCCTTGGCGCTCACGTGGAGGATTCCGTTGGCGTCGATG
>CAZIIS010000035.1:0-25435 GCA_964539295.1 uncultured Fimbriimonadaceae bacterium
CAACCATCAGGCCCATCCGGCCGAGATCCCTCACCTTCGGTTCGGGATGACACGCCTGGAGGTTGGGTGGCCGAGGTGACGTCTTTTGCGCCCCGGTCCGAAGGACAGATCGCGTGAAGGGCGCCTCCGCCTCCCGGTCTCGCGTGGCTGGCGTAGGGGCGATTCACGAATCGCCCCTCGCATGGTCCGCGCGCATCGGCGCTCCTCCCAACCCACGGGTGTCATCCCGAGCGCAGCGAGGGATCTCGGACGTTTCCTAACCATCAAGCCCATCCGACCGAGATCCCTCACCTTCGGTTCGGGATGACACGCCTGGGGGGGTGGCCGGGGTGATGTCTTTTGCACCCCGGTCCGAAGGACAAAGCGCTGCCGGAAAAGCAGCGGGCCTCCCTGGCCCCGTTCCCCTGCGGCGCAAACCAGCGAACCGCCTACTCCGTCGGCCTTGCCCACCCCGAGGGCCAGACGACGTCCTTGGCGCGGCTCGCGGGCGAGACCTCCAGCTTCACGATTCGGCCGGACTTGGCCACGCAGCGCACCGTGGTCGCCCCGGGGGCGTGCAGCTTGAAGTCGACGTCCCACGCCTTGGGCCAGGCGGGCAGAAGCAGGATGGCGCCACCCTGCTCCAACGGTTCGGCCTGCAGCAACATCAGGTTCGTGGTGTTGAGCAGGTTGCCGCCGTGGTTCTGGTCGGGCAGCCAGTCGAAGTTCGGCCCCCAGGTCGCCGGCCATCGGTAGGCCGGGTGCGAGTTGCGCACCTTGACCTGAAGAATGCGCGCGGCCTCGTCGGCCATGCCGAGCAGTGCGGCGGCGTTGCCGTCGTAGCCCCATCCCGCGTCGAGCCGGTTCTTGCGGTGAGCGTAGGCGCGCTTCGCCTCCTCAAGGAGAGCAGGCCGTGAGAGCGAAGCCAGGCGGAACGGCCAGACCGCGTAGAGCGCGGCGTTCTCGCAGTTGCTCTCCTCCGGCTTGTACCGCTGCGCCTGTCCCAGCTCACGCAACCCGTCCTTGACCTCGATCGGCAGTTCGGGGCAGGCCTTGCGCATTTGCTCAAAGAAGGCGCGCTGAGCGGGCTTCACCATTTGGTTGGGAAGCGCGCACAACCGCTCCGTGATGGCGATCAAACCGGCCGTCGTCGGCATGTCGTTGACGACGCCGTTCCAGTAGGTCTCCACCACCTGGGTCGGGTCGAGCACCACCCTTCCCTGCGCGTCCTTCTGGAAGCGGGTGTCGAAGTAGCGCAGGACGCTCTCGGCCATCGGCAACACGCGCTTCCTGAGGAACGCCTCGTCGCGCGTGTAGTCCCACCGGTCGAGCATGAGCGCGACGATCTCGGGACCCTGGTTCCAGGCGTTGGCCCACCACGGGCACTGCACGTCCTTGGGTTGCAGGCCGGTGCGGTCCCAACCGTAGTCGCCGCCCGAGTAGGTTCCGAAGTCGCTCATCGTCTCGGGGAAGTAGACGCCCTCGCACCCGTGGTACGCCTTGGCGCGCGACTCGCAGAGCGCCCGCGACGATTCGTAGAGCCGGAAAAACGCCTCGGTCATCTCGAAATCGCCCGAGGCCATCATCGGGTGTACGGTGTGGCGCACGTTCTGCAGCCAGTGGCAGTCGCCCCAGCGGCGGAAGTCCGGCCCGTACGGCATGCCCATCGCCTTCGGCTCGACCGTGTAGTAGCCGCCGTTGAACTTGATCGGATACTGCCCGCGGCCCTGGCACGCTTGGACGTAGCGCTGAAGCACATACCCCCGGGTCACCATGGAGCCCTGCTCTCCCTCGCGTTGGGCGACGACCTTGCCGTCGAGCACGAGGACGGCCTTGCCGGTCGCGGGGTCATAGGTTGCCGCGACCCGATGCGGCTTGCCGGGCTCCAGGCAGTGCGGCGCGACAAGCGTCGTCTTGCCTACGATCAGGCGAAGGGCGTCGCCCGGATGCGTGTCGAACAGGAAGCCGTCGTCCGAGCCGGCGGTGAGCTTGTCGAAGATCCGGCCGGGCTCCTTCGCATGCGGCACGATCGACGCGGCGAGGGTGAAGCCCTTGGCGAACTTGGGATCTGGGCCGAGCGGCTTTGCCGCGCCGCCCGCGAAGAACGCCTCGATCTCCTGGGGCGGGAGGACCCGCTCCCAGGCAGCCCAGGCGCCCATATCGCCCTGGAATCGATTCTGGCCGTTGGAGTCGACGCCCTTGCGCAACGGGTGGGCGTTCGTAGGAACGGGGCTGCCGACGGTGTCGCCCAAGACCGCCACCCAGGAGCGATCCCAGAAGGCGTTCCACCAGGCGCGGGTGCGCTTGGCCGCGGCCGTGGCGGTCGACTTGGCTGACACTTTGGTTAACCCGTCGAGCCACTCGCCCACGGTCTTGGTCTGAGCCGTGTACGTCGCCAGCCTAAGGTCCAACCGTTTGGTTGGCTTGTCCGTGGCGAGGTCCCGGTCGCCTTGGCGGGTGAGCTGCGGGCTCTCCAACCGCCCGCCGAAGGTGCGGTTGACCAACGGGTCAAACGCGCCCTTGAGCCCGGCAAGGGACTGGAGTTCCCAGAGCTTGGGGACGATCGAGGTGGTGTTGCGGTGGTACCAGGTGACGCCCGGCCCGTCGACGAACACGTCGGCGGACTCCACCGGGTCGAACGGCGCGTCGCGCACCGACCAGGTGGTGACCTGCTCCGCCTTCGGAAGCTTGCGGGGCGCGTTTCGCCAGCACTCGATGGTGGCCTTCACGCGGGTGGGCGTGGCGAACGAGCCGTTGAGGTGCACCACGTTGGCGCTGGAGTCCACGATCAGACGCAGCTTGGCGCCCTTGGCGGTGAAGTCGATGTAGCCGTCCTTCAACCGCAGGTGCTGGCGGAAGTCGGCGGCGCCGTGGAACGGGCTGGGCGACAGATGCACGCGCAGGCGGCCGAGCTTGAGGATCTGGCTGACCTCGGAAAGGCTGTCCGTGCGCGCGATCAGCAGCATCAGGTCGCCCGTTGCCTGTTCGGTCCAGGCGTTGAGGACCACCTCGCCGTTGCCGATCGGCATCGAGCCGGCGGCGTCGACCGAGGGGGTGGTCCAGACGACGTCGAGGTCGTTCAGCGACGGGATCTGGGCGGCGGAGGCGGAGACGATCGCAACGGGAAGAAAGGCGAATGGAGACATGACAAGCCCACTACGGGCCGATGTTACCAGCGCGGACGTTCAACCAGCCGATCATCGTGGTGAAGAACTCCTCGCGCGCGTACCGCTCCTCCCAGGGGGAGTGGCCGCAGCGTTCGAGCTCAACGTACTCCAGTTGCGGCAAGAAGGGGAGCAGGCCGTCGCGGATCATCTGCCCAGGGTGGGGATCGTAGTCGCCGTGCAGCATGAGCACGGGCGAGGCGATGGCGGCAAACGCCGCGGGGTAGGTTCCGTCCTCCTGGCGGCGAAGCATATCGCTCCAGGTCTCCTCGTGGGCGCGGAGGTCGAACGGCTCGGGCGCGTCCGGGTCGGGTTCGAGCTCGACCGGCTCGTAGACGTAGATCCTTCGCATGAGGGCGAAGCGGCGCGCCGGGTCGGGTTCCGCGTCGAGCTTGCGTTTGAGTTCGTCGTCGGTTCGCTCGCTGAGGGTGGCCTGGAGTTGGGCGCGGGCCCCCGGGTCGAACGTGCCGCAGCCGACGAGCACCAAGGGGCCGGCGCTCTGCGGGTGCGCGGCGGAGTAGGCGAGCGCGAGCATCGCACCCCAGGATTCGCCGACGAGCGCGGGTTTCTCGGAACTGGATTCGACGATGCGGTGGAGGTCCTCGACGTGCGTGGCGACGGTGAGCGGCCGGTCGCCGCTTCCCCGCTGCCAGGGCTCCTCGACTCGAAAGGAGGCCGCAAGACCACGGGCGAGGTGGTACGCGCTTCCCGCGCCCGCCGGCCCGCCGTGGATGGCGATCACCCGCCGTCCGTCGTCGGGGCCGTGGGTTCGGACGCGAAGCGCCCCCATGCGTTGCATGGGGGCGAGGTTACCTAGGCGACGCCGCTCGCGTGGCCGTTGCCGTTCAGCCACTGGTTGTACATGTCGTACACCACGCGAGGGATGCCGAGCCCAGCAGGCAGGTTCGCCACGCGCTTGCCCTGGGCCTTGGCGTCGTCGAGCACGTCCTTGTAGCTATGCCGCGAGAAGCGCACCACCAGACAGACGAAGTCGCCCTTGGCGACCTCGGAGGCCATCCGATCCGGGTTGGTCCCCTCTTCCATGTCCGGCCATAGAAACTCCTTCAGCCCGAGCAGCTTCTTGATGTCGTCCTTCCGCTTGGACTGGCCCTTGTTTCCGCCGAGCCACACCATCGTCTTTCCCTGGACGAGCTCCCTGAGCTTGGCAAGACGGTCTAGGTGAGCTTGGTCCTCGGGCATTTCGTTCGGTGGCGCCGGGCTCTTGCCGTGAGCCGCGTTCACCGTGAGGTCTTTGTGGATGTACTCACACAGCCTGGCATGGTGTTTCGAAACGTCCTGGTGGATCAGGCCCACGTATGCGGCAAGCAGACATCGCAGGTTTTTGTCGCTGGGCGGAATGCCGGATGCCAAAGCCAAAGTCGCCGCCTCGTTGATCGCCTTCTCTGGGTCATCGCCCCGCGAGATTCGGGCCACCGCGCCGTTCACCGCTTGGATCGCCTTCTCTTTTCGTGTACGTGCGTCCAGCCTTTGCACTGAGGCAAGCAGGTCTAGGGCCTCCGCCGCCACCTCGTCTATGGACGCGTCCGGCGCCCAATAAGGTACGTAGACGCCCCAGTCCTTGGCCATACCGGCGAGTCGCCTGTAGAGCTCCATGTTCGCCGCGTCGATAGCCGGTGGGATGAGCGACTGCAGCCTAAGGTAGACCAAGGCCTGGACGGCTCCAGCTTGCTTCAACAGCTCGTTGCGCGCCGTTTCGTCCGCAGGGGGCTCATCCTCAAGGCTGGCGGCACAACGCTGCGCTTGCCCGAGCAGAGCGTAGGCCCCAGCCAAATCGTACCAGGTGCGGGGCGAATGGTCGCGTTGGGAGGAGAAAGCGAAGAACTCGCCTAGTTCCCACTCGTTCCACTTGGCGCAGATGCGGGCCAACTCGTCGCGGATCGCGTCGGCCATGTCCGGGCTCTTCTCGCCAGCAAGCGCGCATCGGCCAAGGCAGACTACTCCCTGAAGCCCTGCCGTTTCGGCCTTGCCATTGGGCCGAATTGCGTCCAGGTCTTTGCATCGCCCGAGAAACATTTCTCTCGCCTCGCCAATGGTTTTGTTGTCCAGAGGTTCGGGAGCTATGTTCTTCCTGGCTGGCGCCTTGTACCCGGACGATGGCGTCGACGGAACGGGCGCATCCACCTGTACCTGAGGAGGTTCCGGCGCCGGCTCGACCGCGGCCCGCTCGATCGCAGGCCCCGCGGGCTCCGGCGCAGCGTCGGCGACCGCCGGCTCCGGCTCCGGTTCCGGTTCCGGCTCTGGCTCGCTTGCGTGCGTCTCAAGTTCGGGCTCAGTTGGCTGGACGTCCTTGGGCGGGTCCTCGCCAAGTTGGCCGTCGGGCAGATAGGCGAGCAGATGCTGCCGCAAGGTTAGCAACTGGGCGGCCTCGGCTTTGAGACGCTCCACGGCCTCTAGGTCGAGTACGTCGAACGCGGCTTTGCCGGCGTCTTTGCGGGCGCCAAGCTCCTGGTCGACGCGGACTGCGAACTCCGAGCACAGTCGGACGTCAGGACGATCCTTAGTTTCGTTCATGTTTACCCCTTAGGAAGCAGATGCTTCACGTTTGAATCATACGACCTCAAACACGACCTGCGTCAAGCCCTACTCGAAGATTCCTGATGCGAAGGGCGCGCGGCCTGAGCGAAGGCGCCTAACCGGCGTCGGCAACCCGTCCGAAGAGCACCTGCGTCTCGCCGCGCGTCTCCACCCGACCGTCGCAACTCAACTCATCGAACGCGGCGCGGACAGAGTCCAGGAACTCCGGGTAACCGGCTTCGCCCGGCATCGGCGCAGCGGCCATCGAGTGGAAAGAATCCAGGAATCGCGCCCAATCCTGGCGAAAGACGAAGGGGAAACGCATCTCCTGCGGCCATGAGGCGCCGAAGAAGAAGGATGCGGGCGTGCCGGTCCCCGGCATCGGCGTGGGATCGGGGCGGCCCAGCTTGGCGAACACCTTCGCCAGCACTTCGTTCGCTGCTGGTCCCGTGTTCCGGTTGGTGACGATGGCGAGTATGCTGCCGCCCCTGAGGATGCGACGGAACTCTTCGCGCGCGGCATCGGGCTCAAACCAGTGAAGGGCGTGGCCGGCGACGATCAGGTCGACCGAACGGTCTTCGAGGCCGGTCTGCTCTGCGGTGTTCGGGAGAACCTCGACGCCGGGCAGCCTGGCCAGCGAGCGCTCCGCGATGGCGCGCATGGCGTCGTTCGGCTCGACGGCAATGAGCCGCCCAACCAGGCCGACGAAGCACTCGGTAAGGATGCCGCTGCCCGCCCCCAGGTCGGACACGCACGCCTCCGGTCCAAGGCCGGTTCGCTCAAGCAGAGCGGGCGCCATTTCCGGGGCATAGCGCCAACGGGAGCGGTGGTAAGCCTCGGCCTTGTCGGTGTACGTCCGCGTGGTCTCCATGGAGACCGGGAGGTTACCCACGGGCAGGTTTGGCGGTCGGCCAACAGGGAGCACAACCCTGCGCCCGCCTCGACTCCGGGCGCTGGGCACTGGAGCAGTTCGGATCCGGCGCACCAAACCGCCACCAACACAGCTCACGACGGCGTATCATCGAAGTATGTCGCGCACCATCCGGTTCCTGAAGAAAATCCCGGTCAGTCGGAGGATTGGACTGCGGCTACCCGACGACGTTCCGGCGGGGGAGGCTGAGGTGGTGCTGGTGGTCACCCCTAGGGCCGAACGGCGGCGCTGCACCTGCAAAGACCTGCTGGAATCGGAGATCTGGGGCATGTGGGCAGACCGTACCGACATCGCCGACAGCGCCGAATACGCACGCGAACTGCGCGAACCGTCTTGGAGGCGCGCGTAAACGTGTGGCTTCTCGATACGGACCTGTTGATCGAAGCCCAGCGGAGCACTCCCCAAGCGTCAGAATGGCTCAAAACGGCAAAGGGGGAGGTTGCGCTACCGGCCCCGGTCGCATGGGAGTTGCTGGTCGGCTCTCGAGACAAAGGGGAGTTGGAACGCTCGCAGCGGTTCCTGGCCCGCTTCAACGTCGAACCGGTGCAACGTCCGGTTTCGGATGTAAGCAGCATTTGAGTTTGTTCTGGGGGAAAGTGATCAGATTGCGCAGGCTAGCCGCACACTGCACGGTGGCTCGACAGACAGAGTATCATACGAATGATGCGAAAGCGAGGCGGGTCACAAACCGAAATTGCAAACACGCCTGATGGCGACGCGCGGTACTGGTAGAAACAGCGCCGTTGCCGACGATGACGTTCGTCCTGGCTTTCGACAGCAACCGATGAAAACCTTGCACGAAGTTCGGGATGGGGTCCACGGCTTCATCCTTTTCGACAACATCGAACGGGCTTTGATCGACAGCGCTCCCTTCCAGCGGCTCCGCAGCATCCACCAGTTGGCGTTGACCTACCAGGTCTACCCCGGAGCAACTCACCGTCGGTTTGAGCACTCCCTAGGGGTAATGGAGATCGCGTCTCGGATGTTCGACTCGTTGTTCCGGGAGAGGCTTCCCGATGACGTTGCTCGCCGGATTGCTGAGGAGGTTGAGAATCAGAAGGGCTATTGGCGTTCTGTCATACGTGCAGCCGCCTTGCTTCATGACATCGGGCACCTGCCCTTCTCCCATGCAGCAGAGAAGGACCTACTGCCTGATGGGTGGGATCATGAGCGCATAGGGGCACAGATCATCAGGAACTCGGAAATAGCCGACATCCTCGCCAGAGCCACTCCCCCGATACGAGCCGAGGACGTGGTTGACATCGCGTGGGAACCACGGAAAAGGTCCAGAATTGAACCCGACAGCCACCTTGGACCATGGAAAGCCCTCTTGTGCGAGATGATCACGGGAAACAGTTTCGGCGCGGACCGGATCGACTATCTGCTGCGTGATTCATGGCATGCCGGGGTAGCTTATGGAAGGTTCGACCCAGACCGCCTAATATCGGGGCTGAGGATTGTCGTGGCTCCCGACGCCGACAACGTCGCAATCGGTCTTGACCACGGTGCCATCCATGCTGCCGAAGCGCTCCTTCTCGCACGGTATTTCATGTATACTCAAGTCTACATGCATGAAGTCCGGCGCGCTTACGATCTTCATCTGAAGCAGTTCCTGCAAGGCTGGCTCGAAGATGGCAAGTTCCCTTCTGACTGGCGGAAGCTGGTCAGACTCACCGATGACGAGATCCTCGTCGCCGTCAGAGAAGCGCTGTCTGGAGACGACTCCGGCCTAGCATCGAGAGCCGCACGCATCATCGGAAGGAAGCATTATCGAACCGTCTACAGCTTGGCGGCTCCGCACAAAAAGAAGAACCCCGACTTCCTCCAAAGCGTGTTCGATCTCGTTGGGAGCAAGTTCGGCGGCGATATGGTCGCTGTCGATAGTTACGGACCAAAGCATGAAGCAACCGATTTCTGGGTCGCGATGGACAGCGGTGACCTACAGCTGGCCGCTGCAGTCTCAGGCGTTCTCGCGGCAGTGCCCCAGATCGAGACCGGATTCGTCTTTGCGGACCAATCGATCGCTTCCGATGCCCAGCAGTTGATCAAATCTTCGTTCGCGAGTATCCTTTCGTCGCCATCCATAGAGGACTATCCAGCATGACCAACTTCAACCTTCACCGCTATTTGTTGGAGGCCATCAAACAATTGAGGGAACGCGGCAGTTGGACGGGTCGGACGCATGTCGTCAAAACACTTGCTCTTGTCCACTTGGTCTCGAAAACGCCATTCGTGTTCGTGCTCTACAAGCATGGGCCTTATTCATTCGAGGTCGACGCCGAGCTGGACCAGATGCGCAGCTACGGAGCAGTTGAAACGGACCATATCGGCAAATACGGCCCCCGACTGAGGCCAGGCCCTGGCGAGTCCTTCCTTGCCCGAGTGCAGCTCCCCGAGGAAGTTCGCTCCGAAATCGTGCGGGCCGCCGAGTTCGTCGGCACTCGCACCGTAACTGGGCTTGAAGCCGTGGTTACCGCAGCATGGATAGCCAAAACGGAGCAACTAGACGACTCAGACGCGGTGGCAACCAAGCTCGTCAAGCTGAAACCTCATATCAGCCAGCCAGATGCCCAGAGCGCTTCGTCAGAGGCGCTGAAGTACCTGCGCGGGTCCCGGTTCATCGATGCTTGATCCCAAGCAACAGAGCTGATCGGTGCGGTTCTGTTAGCGCGCGCCGATCGGCATGTTTCCGACCTGAGGTCGCTCGCGTGCGTTCCGTGCCGTCATCGTTTCTCGCCTCATCGGCGGAAGCCTGATGGGCTCAACCGTTGTACTGAGGAGACCATCCCGTTCCTAGCTCAGCGCACCACCAGAAACGACGCCCCTGCATTGGCCCGCTAAGTAAAACCTGGCGTTTTCCTATGCTTTACAGGGCTTGACCCTCAATTGGCCACGCTGACTGCACCGTGGCAGCGACGATCGCATACACGATCGGCGCAAGCGCCTTATCGGCGGGCAAACGTTATAGTCCACATTGGCAACGCATCCTGTCGTGCTCCGAGGATTCCCTTCGCCTGCCGAAGAACCAAAGCGCCCCCCCCGGAAACCGAGGAGCGGGCGCAAGCGTAAGCCGCGAAGAAGGCCAGAAGGCGGAGGGGGTTAGTCCTCGCCCTCGGTGTCTTCCTCGGCCTGCTGCACGACGCGGGCGGTGGAGGCGATCGAGTCGCCCTCGGCCAGGTCGATCAGCTTCACGCCCTGGGCGACGCGGCCGACGAGCCGGATGTCCTTCACCTTCATGCGGATGCCCTTGCCGTTGGCGGTGAGCACCAGCAGCCGGTCGTGCGATTCGACCACCTCGGCGCCGACGATCTGACCGGTCTTCGAGGTGCAGTTCATCGTGAGGATGCCCATGCCGCCGCGGCCCTGCACGCGGTACTCGTCGAGCTTGGTGCACTTGCCGTAGCCGTGCTCGCCGACGACCAGCAGGGTGGCGTCGTCCCGCACGCGGTCGGCGCCCACGATGTAGTCGTCCTGCTTGAGCGTGATGGCGCGCACGCCGCCGGCGGCGCGCGAACGGTCGCGGGCGTCGGTCTCGTTGAAGCGGATCGACATGCCCTTGCGCGTGATGATAATCACGTCGTCGTCGCCGCCGGTGCGCAGCACCCAGCCCAGTTCGTCGCCCTCCTCGATGTCGAAGGCGATGAGGCCGTTCGAGCGGATGTTGGCGAAGTTGGAGAGCTCGGTCCGCTTGATCTCGCCCATGCGGGTGATCATCGTGAGGTAGCCCTCGCCGTGGATGTCCCGGATGCTGACGGTCGCCGTCACGTGCTCGTCCGACTCGATGGCGATGTAGTTGATCACCGGCATGCCGCGCGAGTAGCGGCCCGACTCGGGGATGTCGTAGGCGCGCAGGCGGTAGACGCGGCCCCGGTCCGTGAAGAAGAGGATGAAGTTGTGGGTGTTGACCTGGAAGACGTGCGCCGGCTCGTCGGAGTCCTTCTGCACGTTCTTCAGGCCCTTGCCGCCGCGCTTCTGCTGGCGGTAGGCGTCGATGGAGACGCGCTTGATGTAGCCGTCGCGGGAGACGGAGACGATCGCCTCCTCCTCCGGAATCAGGTCCTCCTCGCTGAACTCGCCGACCTCGCGGGCCACGATGCGCGTGCGGCGATCGTCGCCGTACTTGTCGCGCATGCCGACGATCTCGTCCTTCATGACCTGCGTCAGGCGCGCCGGGTCCGTGAGGATGTCCATCAGGTTGTGGACGCGCCGCAGGGCCTCCTTGTAGGCGTTCTCCAACTCCTGCTGCTGCAAGCGGGTCAAGCGGCGCAGCGGCAGGGCGAGCACGGCGTTCGCCTGGTAGGGCGACATGTCGAACTTGCGCACCAACTGGACGCGGGCTTCGCCCGGGTCCTCGGCGGCGCGGATGGTGGCGATCACCTCGTCCAGGAATCGGCGGGCGATCTGGTAGCCCTCGTTGAGGTGCACCTCTTCGAGGTTCCGCTTCAGTTCGTAGCGGGTGCGGCGCTCGACGACCTCCCTACGGTGGTCGATGTACTCGTCGAGCATCACCAGCAGGGGAGAAACGCGCGGGCCGCCGTCGACCAGGCTCAGCATGATCGCGCCGAACGTGGTTCGCAGCGCGGTGTGTTTGAGCAGGTAGTTGAGCGCCTTGTTCGGGTTGACGTCGCGTCGGAGCGAGACCTCGATGCGCATTCCGCGCTTGTCCGAGTAGTCCTGGACGTCGGTGATGCCGTCAAACTTCTTCTGTTTGGCAAGGTCGGCGATGTTTTTGACCAGGTTCTTCTTGTTGACCTGGTAGGGGATCTCGGTGATGACGATGGTGGACTTGCCCAGATCGCCCGGCTCGATCATCGTCTTGGCCTGCATGACGATGGAGCCGCGCCCGGTCTCGTAGGCGTTGCGGATGCCCTGCTTGCCCATGATCAGGCCGTGGGTCGGGAAGTCCGGCCCGGGCAGGTGCTCCATGATCGCGTCGAGGTCGCAATCCGAGTTGTCGATCCGGTGTAGAACGGCGTTGCACACCTCGGTGAGGTTGTGCGGCGGCAGGTTGGTGGCCATGCCGACGGCGATGCCCTGGCCGCCGTTGCAGAGCAGGTTGGGGAACTTGCCCGGCAGCACGGTGGGCTCGTTGATGCTCTGCAGGTAGTTGGGCATCCAGTCGACGGTCTCGCGCTCGAGGTCCTCGAGCATCTCCGTCGCCAGGGGGGTCATGCGGCACTCGGTGTAGCGCATCGCAGCGGCGGTGTCGCCGTCGATCGAGCCGAAGTTCCCCTGGCCGTCGATGAGCGGGTACCGGTTGCTGAAGTCCTGCGCCATGCGCACCATGGTCGGATAGATGACCTCCTGACCGTGGGGGTGCAGGTCGCCCTGGGTGTCGCCCGCGACCTTCGCGCACTTGATGTAGCTGGAGTTCGGGCCCAGGTTGAGGCGGTGCATCGCATAGAGGATGCGCCGCTGCACCGGTTTGAGACCGTCGCGCACGTCGGGCAAAGCGCGCGCGATGATGACCGACATCGCGTAGTTGACGTAGCTCTTGCTAAGCTCTTCGCTGACGTCGACGGTGGTGATACGAAGGTCGTTTTCCGGCACGGTTAATATCCAGACGGACTGGCGCTTTCGACTGTGTCTCGGAGCCCATCCGAGCCCTTATTGTACCTGGAGCGGGCGTTACTCTACCGGGCGAGTTGGGCCCGCGCCGGCACGCTCAGAGGTGCATTCCGAGCACGTCCAAGATGCGCTGGAGGTCGTCGTCGGAGTAGAAATCGACCACGATGTGGCCGCCGACTTCGCCCTTCTGCAGCTTCACCGGCGAGCCGAAGTAGACGCTCAGGCCATCGGCCAGCGCCTGCCACTGGGGGTCGCCGCCGCTCGGGTGTGGCGTCGGCCTCTTGGCCTCGGGCTCGGGCGCCTTGGCGGCGCGTCGGGCGAGCGCCTCGGCCTGGCGGACGGAGAGCCCCTCCTTGACGATGCGGCGGAAAAGGGCGGCCTGCGCGGCCTCGCCCTCGGCCATCATGATGGCGCGGGCGTGGCCCTCGCTGATGGCGCCGGTCTCCAGGGCCTCCTGGACCGGTTCCGGAAGGCGCAACAGGCGCACGGTGTTCGCCACGCTGGCCCGCGACTTGCCAACGCGTTCGGCCACGTCCTCCTGGACCAGGCCGAACTCCTCGATCAGACGCTTGTAGGCGCGAGCGCGGTCCATCGGGGAGATGTCCTCGCGCTGGACGTTCTCGATGATGGCGATCTCGAGGGACGCTTGCGCCCCGGCCGGGCGAATGGTGACCGGCACCTCGTCCAGTCCCGCGAGCTTGGCGGCGCGCAGGCGCCGTTCGCCGGCGATCAGCTCGTACTCGCCCTCCGAGAGCGGCCGCACGACCAGCGGCTGGATGACGCCGAACTCGCGCACGGAGCCGGCCAACTCCGCCAGCGACTCCTCGTCGAATGCGCGGCGCGGCTGCCGGCTGTTGGGGCGAATCGCCTCGACCGGCACGCTGGTGGGCGGCGCGGTGGCCTGCTCACCCAGAAGTTGCGAAAGACCCTTGCCTAGCGCTCGTCGCATTCTTGCAGCACCTCATCAACCAAGCTCATGTACGCCTCCGCGCCCTTGGAGGTCGGGAACTTGCGCACGGCCGGCTCGCCGAAGCTGGGCGCCTCGCTCAGCCGGACGTTGCGCGGGATCATCACCTTCGAAACCTTGTCGCCGAAGAACTGCCCCACCTCCTCGGCCACCTGCTGGGTGAGTCGGCTGCGGCCGTCGTACATCGTCAGCAGCACCTTACCCACCTTGAGGCGCGGGTTGATGCGGCGCTTGACCACGTCGATGGTGCGCATCAGATGGCTGAGCCCCTCGAGGGCGTAGAACTCACACTGCATCGGCACGACGATCGACTCGACGGCGGCCAAGATGTTGACGGTGAGCAACCCCAAGCTGGGAGGAGCGTCCACCACCACCCAGTCGTACCGGCCCCGCGCGGCATCGAGGGCGTCGCGGAGGATCAGCTCCTTCCCCACCGCGTTCAGCAGCAACGGCTCGGCGCCGGCCAGGTCGAGGGTGGCGGGGATCACGTCCAGGTTCTCGGCCACATTGACGGTGGCAGACTGGATCGCCTGCGAGGCGTCGGGGTTGTCGATCGTCTCCGCGTACACCTCGTACAGCGTGGACTTCACGTCGCGCTTGTCGATGCCAAGCCCCGTGGTCGCGTTCCCCTGCGGGTCGCTGTCGATGAGCAGCGTGCGTTTGCCACGAGCGGCCAGCCCCGCAACGAGGTTGACTGCGGTCGTGGTCTTTCCGACTCCGCCCTTCTGGTTTACGACGCCCCAAACCGGCACAGACCCTATTATGACCCCTTCGCGGGGCGCGCACGTGACGCCCGGCAATGGGCGATAATGGCGCCGGAGGAATCCCATGGTTGACAAACCGGCATACGACGCCAACGAGATGGCGAATGGACTGGACGAATCGCGGGCGTACCTTCTCAAACACCTGAAGGGCGTCACCGAGGAGCAGATGGACTGGAAGCCCTACCCCGAGTGCAAGAGCATCCGGGAGACGCTTCAGCACTTGGTCTCGGACGACCTGGCGGGCATCGCCTCGCTCCAGCAGGAGGGCGAGCCCAACTACGACGCCTATCAGTGCCAACTCACCGACACGGCCGAGCTGTTGAACGAGATGGCGGCCAAGCGGAAGGAGCTGATCGCCGCGGTTCGCTCCCGGTGCGCGGGGATGGGCCCGCTCGCGCCCGTGACGATCTGGGGGATGCCGATGGCGCTGGCGCAGGCCGTCTCGATGGTTCAGGGCGAGGATGCCTACCACGCCGGGCAGATCGCGTTCGTCCGCATGGCGACCGACCCGGCCTGGGACTACTACAAACAGATCTACAGCTAGGCGGCTACTTCGGCCGGAACGGCTTGCCCTTCAGCGCGGCGAACTCGTCGCGCTGTTTCATTGTGAGGGTCGCGGCGACCGTTTTCTTGAACTTCGCGACGAGCGCGGCCACCTGCGGACCGACGCGCTTGCGCGCCGCAGCGAGGTCCTTCTCGACCTGCGCCTTGAGCGCCTTCTCCTGTTCGGCGTTCGCCGGCTTCTTGCCCTGGTATTTGGCGACCACGGCCTTGAGGGCGTCGTTCTGAATCTGGGCAGCCTTGGTGGAGCCGTTGCGGTAGGCCTTGCCGATCGTCTTGACCTGGGCGTCGGTCATGGCCAACCGCCGGGCGACCATGGCGTCGAGCACGGCGGCGTCGCCGGCCTGCTGCAGCGAGATCTCGCGCAGGCGCGCGATCTGCTTGTCGGCCAGCACGCCGAGCAGGCGCGTCTTCATCTGCTCCTCCAACGCGCGAACCTCGGAAACCGGAGGCTTGGGGGGCGTCTTCTTGCCCTTGGCTTGGGCGGCGTACCGCTCGCGAAGCGCCTTGGTCCGGCCGTTGAACCAGTCCGCGTGGCGGTTGAGGGCGGCTCGCTGCTGGACCGTGATGCCGACCTCCTTTTGGACGCGCCGGTCCTGCAGCATGGTCGGGTTCGCGCAATGCTTGTCGAATGCGTCCGCGGCGAACGACGCGGCCACGGAAAGGAGGGCGACAGCGGCGCAAAGCCAGGCCCGAAGCTTCATGGACGGGAGCGTACCACCGGCTTGGCCGCGCCCTAGACCGAAGCGGGCTCGGGCTCGGGGGTATCGAAGAGCATCGCGCGTGAAACGACGTCGATGTCGCAGTTCTCGATCGTTTTGCGCATGGCGTTGATCAGCGCCTGTTTGGGCTTGATGCGGTGAAGGAGCACGATCGGCTCGCAGGAACCGGTGTCGCCGAACTGGATCACCACCTCGTAGTCGCCGGGGTTGGCCTCGATCATCTCGCGCACCTTCTCCAGCTGCTTGCGCGTGGCGCTGCGCACGCGGAAGATGACGCTGCCGGCGATCGCCTCGTCCTCTTGGTCGGCGGTCTCCGAGGGTTCCAGGGCGCACACGTCGTCGACGCGCACCTCGGTCGCCCCCTCGCCCCTGCCGCCGGGGCGTTCGCGGCGAGTGATCGTCCCCCTGACGCCGACCACGCGGTCCTTCTCGATCAGGTCGCGCACCTTGCTGTAGGTCGAGGGGAACACGGTGCAGCCGATCTGCCCGCTCAGGTCCTCGAGCACGAGCGTGGCCATGCGCTCGCCCTTGGCGCGCGTGACGATGTTGCGCAGGGAGGCGATGACCCCGGCCAGCTTCACAGACCCGCCCTCATCCATCTCCAGCGCCGCCTCGCAGGTCACGGAGGCATGCATCGAGACCGCGCGCTCGTACCCGCGGAGCGGGTGGTCGGACACGTAGATGCCCATGACCTCCTTCTCCATGGCGAGCACCTCGGCGCGCCCCGGGGCGGGGGCTTCCGCCAGCGTCGGATACTCGGGCGCCGCCGCGTCCTGAACCTCGCCGAAGAGGGACTCCTGACCGGCGGCCTTGAAGCGGACCGCCTGGTCGGCGAAGGCGATGGCCTGGTCGGCGGCCTCGCGCAGCTTGTTGCGGTTGTGGTCGATGCAGTCGAGGGCCCCGGCCTTGATGAGCGCATCCAGGGCGCCGCGGTTCATGCCGTGGGCGCGGGTTCGCTCGCAGAACTCGTGGAGGTTGGTGTACGGGCTCTCGTTCCGCTCCTCGATGATGTGCTCGACCAGCCCCTCGCCGACGCCCTTGATGGCGCCAAGACCGAAGCGGATCGACTGGCGGGCGCCATCGGCCTCGATGGTGAAGTCGAGCGCCGACAGGTTGACGTCGGGCGGCAGGACGGCGATCTTCCGACGGCGGCACTCCTCGATGAAGGTGGTGACCTTGTCCTCTCGCGTCCGGTAGACCGCGAGCAGACCGGCCAGGTACTCGACCGGGTAGTGCGCTTTGAGGTAGGCGGTCTGGTAGGCGAGGGTGGCGTAGCAGACGGCGTGGGCCTTGTTGAAGGCGTACCCGGCGAACGGGAGCAGCATCTCCCAAACCCGCTCGGCGGTCTGCTTCTCCACGCCCTTCGCCTCGCAGCCCGCCATGAACTCGCCCATCATGGCGTCCATCTTCTTGCGGTCCTTCTTGGACATCGCGCGGCGAAGAAGGTCGGCCTTACCGAGGGTGAAACCGGCGAGCGCCTGCACCACCTTCAGAACCTGGTCCTGATAGACGATGATGCCGTAGGTTTCCTTCAGGACGGGCTCCAACCGCTCGTCCATATAGTCCGGCTGGCTGCGCCCGAACTTGTTGTCCACATACCGAGGGATGTGCTCCATCGGCCCCGGCCGGTAGAGCGCGACCATGGCGGCCAGTTCGCGAACGCTCTGCGGCTTCAGCTCGATGATGTTCCGGCGCATGCCGCCCGACTCGAGCTGGAAGACGCCGATGGTGTCGCCCCGGCTGAGCATCTCGTAGGTCTTCTTGTCGTCGAGCGGGATGGCCAGGTGGCCGCCGGTGAGCACCGGGTGCTTCTTGAGTTCCTTGGGGTTGTCCAGGATGCCGGCGTGAGTCTGGCGGATGTTGTCGATGGTGCGGGCCAGAACGGTGAGGTTCGACAGGCCGAGGAAGTCCATCTTCAACATGCCGATCTCATGCAGCATGTTCATGTCGTAGGCGGTGACCGCCTGGCCGTCGTTGCCCCGGTAGAGCGGCACGTGGACGTCGAGCTCGTCGTCCGAGATGACGACGCCGGCGGCGTGCACGCCGCAGTGGCGGGCCAGCCCCTCGACGTGCATCGCCGTCTCCAGCAACGTCTTGAGCTTGGGGTCGCCCTCGGACATCTGTTTGAACTCGGCCAGCTCCTTGAGCGCCTTAGCCAACGTCCAGCCGGGCCCGTTCGGGATCGTCTTGCAGAGGCGGTCGACCTCGGCCGGCGCGTAGCCCATGACGCGCCCGGCGTCCTTCAGCGCCGCCTTCGCGCCGAGGGTTCCGAAGGTGACGATCTGGGCGACGTGCTCTTGGCCGTAGCGCTCGGTCACCCACCGGATCACCTCCTCCCGTCGGGCGTCCTCGAAGTCCATGTCGATATCGGGCATGGAGACGCGCTCCGGGTTGAGGAAGCGCTCGAAGGTGAGGTCGTACTCGATCGGGTTGATGTCGGTGATGCCGACGGTATAGCAGACCAGCGAGCCGGCGCCGGAGCCCCGGATTCCGAACATGATGCCCTGGTTCCGCGTGAATGTGGCGAACTCGCGCACCAGCAGGAAGTAGGCATCGAACTGCGTCGCGTTGATGACGCTGAGCTCGTAGTTCAGACGCTCCCACTCCTCCTCGGTGGCGTTCGGAATGCGGTCGCGAAGCCCCTGTTCGGCCAGGTGGCGCAGGTAGGTGACGTCGGTCTCGCCCGGCGGCAACTGGGGCTTGGGCATCGGCGCCCGGTCCTCTTGGAGGTCGAGGTTGCACATCTCGGCGATGCGCAGGGTGTTCTCCATCGCCTCGGGGTGGTTCGGGAAGAGGAGCGCCATCTCCTCGGGCGATTTCAAGTAGAACTCAGGGGTTTGGAAGCGCAGACGCCTTTCGTCGCTCAGGAGCGCGCCGGTGCCGATGCAGAGCAGCACGTCGTGGGCGGAGTGGTCGCCCCGGCACAGGTAGTGCGCGTCGTTGGTGACGATGAGCGGCAGGCTGAGATCCTTGGCGATGCGTTCGAGCCCTTCGTTGACGGTTCGCTGCTCAGGCAAGCCGTGGTCCTGAAGTTCGAGGTAGAAGGAGTCGGGGCCGAAAAGCTCCTTGTACTGTCCGGCGATGTACTGCGCTCGGTCGTACTCGCCGCGCAGCAGCGCTTGGTCGATCTCGCTGCCCAGACAGGCGCTGGTGCCGATCAGGCCCTTGGCATGCTCGCGCAACACCTCGTGGTCGATGCGGGGCTTGTAGTAGAAGCCCTTGAGCGCGGCGATGGTGTGCAGCGCGCAAAGGTTCCGGTAGCCCTGTTCGTCCTTGGCCAGCAGCACCAGGTGGTAGGTCTGGTTCTCCTCGCGGCCCGCCTTGTTCTCCAGGCCGTTGGGCGCCACGTACGCCTCCATGCCGATGATCGGCTTGATGCCGTGCTTGCGGCACTGGATGGAGAACTCCATGCAGCCGAACATGACGCCGTGGTCGGTGATGGCCATGGCGGGCATGCCCATCTCTTTGGCGCGCTTGACCATCGCGGGGATTCGGATGGCGCCGTCGAGAAGGCTGTACTCGGTGTGGGTGTGCAAATGCACGAACGACTTGCACATAGGTTGCGCGGGGTCCGCTCTTATTCTGACGGACTCGAGGGGGCGGACGATGCACGGCCCCGGTCGCGGGGCGCCTGGGCCAGGGTCCACACAAAAAAGCGACCGACCCCTTGCTGCAAGGATCGGCCGCGATGTGCGAATTCTTTCGCTTGTGCGTTCACTCTCATTGATCGTCGTCTGACGCGACGCTTGACAAGAGGACGCCAAGGCCGATTCGCGTCGTTCGCGGACCGGCCTCGCATGCGTCTTTAGGCCCGCTTAGTCGGTGAGCTCGACCAATGCGCGGAGCACCTCGCCCACGCTCCAGGCCTGCCACGGGCACCCGTCGGGGCGTTGCGGAGCGTCGCCGTCGTACACTTCGGCGATGCCGCCCAGCCCGCGCTCCTCAAGCCAGCGTTCGGCGCGCCGGAGGACGCCAACGGCCTGGTCCTTCTGCCCAGCGATACGGGCCAGCGCGCAGGCGTAGGAGCCCAACAGCCAGGGCCAAACGGTCCCCTGGTGGTAAGCGGCGTCGCGCTCGGGCAGCGCGCCCTCGTACCGGCCGTGGTAGCCCGCCTCCTTGGGTCCGAGGGTGCGAAGGCCGTAGGGGGTCAGTAGCTCGCGCGTAACCTTGTCGAGCGCCTTCTTGGCGTGGGCGCTCTTGCGCATCGGGCTGAACGGCAGCCCCATTGCGATCACCTGGTTCGGGCGAAGCGAAGCATCGTCCGGGTCCACGGTGTCCAGGTAGTGGCCCACCTTGGGGTGCCAGAACTTGCGTTCGAAGCTCACCTCGGCCCTCTCGGCGGCGCCGTGGAAGAGCGTGGCGTCCTCGCCCAGTTGACCCGCAAGCCACTCGCCGACGCGCAGCGCGTTCACCCAAAGGCCGTTCACCTCGACGGGCTTGCCGTGGCGCGGGGTGATGACCCAATCGCCCACCTTGGCGTCCATCCAGGTCAGTTGCACGCCCTCTTCGCCCTGCGTGAGCAGGCCGTCCTCGGGGTCCACTTGGATGCCGTAGAAGGTGCCCCGAATGTGCCAGTTCACCATCTCCCGCAGCCAGCCCAGGGCGGCGCGGGCGAACGGCTCGTGCCACTCCTTCTTCAGGGTGAGGTAGATGGCGTTGGCGAACCAAAGGCTGGCGTCGACCGTGTTGTACTCGGGCTCCTGGCCGGACTCGACGAAGCGATTGGGCAACAGACCCTGGCGCATCTGAAAGGCGTAAGACGAGAGGATCTCGCGGGCGAGTTCGGTGTGGCCGGTGTGCAGGCAGACGCCCGGCAGGGCGATCATCGTGTCTCGGCCCCAGTCGGTGAACCACGGATAGCCGGCGATGATGGAGGAGCGCGCCTCGGCCCGCACGATGAACTTCTCGGCGGCGTCGCGCAACTTGGCCAAGAGGTCGGGCGCCTCCTCGGTCGACTCGACGAACCGAACCGGCTCGATGCCTGCCGAGGTGGCGGCGACCAACGTGGCGGCCTCGCCCGGCGCGAGTTCGTAGGTCAGTTCGCAGGGGCAGAAGAGGTCGTCGACGGCCTGAAGCCCGCGCTCGATCTCCCGGTGGTGCTCAAAGCGGTAGTACCAGCCGGTGGTCGGTGTGCGTGCGGCGCCGGGGTGCTCGATGAAAAGGCTCACGCCGTCGTGGGTCAGCTCCGTGCAATCGGACGGGAAATTGAGGCGTTGCGGGTAGAAGTCTTGGACGCGGAAGTCGCCGTGGTACGGCTTATGGCAGACCAGCGGCCTCAGCGTCAACTGGACGGGGGCCTTGCCCACGTTGGCATACTCGATGGTGCAGGCATCCACCCCGGGGTGCATGGCGAGGCGCTTGCGGACCAATCCTTCGCCGGCCTGGTACACCCACTCGGCGTAGTCCCCGACCGAGAACGACTGCGTGAGCCGGAATCCGTCCGGGAAGAGGGCGCCTACGTACTGGTTGGTGGAGAGCGGGAAGGTTCGGCCGAAAACGGTGGCGTGCACCTCGATGCCGGCGAGCAGCACAACCCGCGTGGCGGGCGGCTCCACCGCCGCGACGAGATGACCGTGATACCGTCGGGTGTTGGCGCCCGAAACGGTGCCCATCGCATATCCGCCACGGCCGTTGGGGAGGAGCCATTCGAGCTTCGAAGCCGACGCGAAATCCTGGCAACGTCCAGGCTCAACGACGTAACGCATGTCGTAAGTTAGTTTACTGGGCTTTGGCGGCCAAGCCCCCTTGGGCTTGGCCGCGTGGTCCTTCCGGCGGCTAGGCGCCCGATAGCGCGGCCAACATCTCCCTCCTCACCGCGCGGAACTGCTTGAGGTCGGTCTGGTACTTGTCGAGGGCGAGAACGAGCCGTTCCGCAAGGCGCATCGCCTCCTTTGGGCGATGCTCGCCCAACATGCAGAGCAACTCGTGGTCGGCGATGCCGTCGCGCATCGCCTCCCAACGGATGGAGTCGACCGGGCCGTCCTTGCCGGGGTAGACGACCCAGGCGTCGCCGGCGGGAAGGATGCCGCCGTCCTCATGCGGAACGACCGCCTTCTCGTACGGGTCCCACGCGCCGTATTGGTTGTAGCCCCAGTGCAGGTAACCCGTGACGCCGTACCGGTAGTTGATCCAGTGAAGAAGGCGGGTCTTGATGAGCGGAAGCTCGATGAACCGGTTCGCGTACTCCCCGCCGGGGTACATGCAGGTGTAGAACCAGAGTTCGTCGCCATTCCTCTGGCGTTCGGCGTAGGCGTCGAAATCGGCGTGCCAAAGGTCGAGCTGCGGTACCCAAACGTCCATCGCGCCGACCAGGTTGCTGGTGTGGGTGGCCTCGATCACCTTCAAGCCGGGGGCGTACTTGCGCACCAGGTCGGCCATCTGCCGGTAGCTACCGATGTTCATCGGGATCGGCTCGTCGGAAAGGTGCTGCATATAGCGCCCGAGCCAGCGCTTCTGGCGGAGGTGGGCCATCAGCGCGGGCAGGTACCTGGAGTAGAAGCGATCCGCTTCTGGGCTGTCGGGGGCCACGTTTCGGGAAACGGTCTTGCCGTCCTTCCGCTCCTTGATGGCGATCACCATCTGCGACTCCCAACCTCCGGCGCGCCCGCCCAGGTGGCCGCCCTCGATGCGCCCGTTCACGCCGTTCTTCGCAAAGACCTCCACCCAGCGGTCGAAACGGGAGAAGTCGAACGAGCCATCGTCGCGCAGTTCCACCAAGTTGATGGCCGAGATAAGCGCGACGTTCTGCCGGTGCTCGGCCATGTTCTTGGCGATGCGCCCCAACATCGCGTAGAACTCGTCGGAATCGGGTTGGGGGACGGGCATCTTGGGGCCCGGGGTCGCGGCGAACCAGTTGGTCACCCAGAGCCGCGATTTGCCGACGGTGACGTTCGCGACGCGCGCAACCAGTTCCGCCTTCCGCTTCACCGGGGCGCCATCGACCGAGCCCTGCAGAGTGACTGTGCCCCGGTACTCGCCGGCGGGTAGCGTGGCCGGGACCTTGACGTCGATCCAGAAGGACCGGGTGGCGTTGGGCTCAAGCGTGGCCGGCAGCTCGGGCAGAAGCGGGTCGGGGTAGACCGCCGGGGTCGGGCGCAGGCGGTCCGTGGCCGGCGTTCCCATGGAACGGTCGACGTCGACGAGCCCCACGATCCGGACGCGCGGGCGCGGAAGACGCCCACCATCCGGTCCGTGAAGGGGGCCTGCGACGAGCTTGAGGCCCTCGATGCGGCCCGCGCTGCGCACCACCAGTTGCCAGGAGGCGATCTCTCCGCGAGCGACCTCGGCCTGGAAGCCGCCGTCGAACGAATCCAACGGGACGTCGGCGAACACCTTCACCAGCGGGTCGACGACCACGAACGGGAGCGCGGCGCCGGCCGACATCGAGGCCAGGGTGATGGGCACAAGCAGGGGCGCCATGGCCGCGATCGTACCTTCGCCGAAGCTCAGGAATGCTACAGCACGCCGTCGCGTCGCGGTTTCGGCGCGTAGGGTCGGCAGAGGGGGTCGCCGACCACCACGTCCTTCCACTTGACGACGAGGGAGGCGGCGTAGAAGCTCTCCGCCAGGTTGAACCCGCTGGTGTACCGGTCGAAGAGGACGTCGGGCCTGGCAAGGGCAAAGGTGTACGGTTCGCTCACGTAGCCCTTGGCGCCGGTCACGCCGCTTTTGATCAGGTCGGTGATCACGCTCTGGCCGGTGGTGACCGGCGAGAAGGTGCGCGCGCTGGTCGATACGAACGTTTCGGCCAAGGCGCCCGGCTTGAACTTAACCTTTTGGTAAGTCGTCTTGCTGAACCCTTTGTCGTTGCTGCCCCAGCTCACGTAACCCATAAGCGGCTCGTCCGGGGCGATGAACGCCTTGGTCTCGTCCAGGCGGCTTACGTACCCCTTCGTGCGCAGCACGTCGTCGGCGCGCTTCATCAGCTCCTGCATCTGGGCGTAACCGCCGCTCTTGCCGTCGGCGCCGTCGAAGAAGAAGAGCCCGCGCTCGGGCTTGGCTGCGAGCGACGCGTCCACGAGGCGCTTGGCGTCCTCCACGGTGTAACCGTCCAAACGAGTAACCAGGTACATATTGTACTGCTTACTACTGAACGAATCGCTCCGGTTGAAGTAGGGGTTGAGCGCTTTGGGTATGCCCGACGTGTCGCCCTTGGCGATATCGGCGTTTTCGATCGGCGTGACGTTGAGGTTCATGGCGGCCAGATGGCCGTCGACGGAGTAGCCGCCGTCGTCGCGGAGGCGAATCGGGATTCCCTTGGTCAGCACGATGAAGTCGATCGCGTTCGGGCAGTCCTTGATCGCCTTGCGTACAGGCTCCTCTATTCCGAACTTGTACTCGTCGGGTGAGATGTTGTCGCTGTGGCTGACGTCCACCACAACCACGTTCTCTTTCGGGATGTGGCGCTTGGCGCGGTAGTACGCGCCGATCTCGGTGCTCGCCGCGCTGGATCGGTTGGTGACGAGGAGCACGCGACTGCTTTCCGGTGGGGCGGCCTCGGCGGTGGCGCCAGCGTTCCCTATCCGAGCCGGCGCGCACGCCGCCAAGAAGAGGAGCAGAACCAACGAGAGACGACTGCCTAACCGCGCCATGCATGTACCCCGAGGGGGCCCGGCGGCCGCCTCTGTTCCGATGATAGCCCGATCCGGGCGCCGCAGAGCCGAGATGCCGCCGCTAGGGCGCATTCCGGATGACGACCTTGGCGGCGGTCGGCTGCACCAACACCCACGAACCCTTGCGCTTCAGGGCCTTCCCTCCCTGGAGCGTGCCCTTGCCGACGGGCAACCAGATCGGCTTCTTCGCCAGGCCGGCGGGCCACCTGGGGCTCCAGGTCGACTGCTCGGTCGCCGCGCTCACCACGGAGCGGTTGTAGTCCTCCGCCTTCTGCGAGCCGGTCAGCACGAGGCTGCGCGCGAACGCCCTGGGCGGAAGCACGCGCTCGGCGTACGAGGCCAGCGCGAGGTACTCCTTCATGGCGTCCTCGGTCCGCTTGGTCAGCAGCGACCAGTCCGGCCCGTTGAGCGCAATGCGCTTCACGTCGGGCGCGACCTTGGCGGCGAGATAGGCGTCGAGCGAGGCCTGCGTGCCCCCAAGCATGTCGTAGCTAGTGAGCCGCTTCGCGGCCAGTTCGTCCCGCAGCCACTGGATGTAGAGCCGCTCGCCCAACAGTCCGTTGGCCCAATCCTCTGGCGCGGAGTAGATGCCGATGGGCGGGATCGTCGCGTGGCCGTACTCGTGAGCGACCTCGCGGACCATCTCGAACGGCTCGGTGAAGGTGGTCACCTGGTAGATGTAGACCGTGTTCACGTGGTTCGCCTTGCCGTAGGCGTTCGGCTCGGTCGGGTCCACCGTGAAGAGCTGCTCGCCGCCGGGCTCGCCGCCGTAGGCGAGGTAGACGTCTACCAGGCGCCGGTACGCCTCCCCGTGGTCGAGACGAAGTCGCTTCACGTTGAAGTCCCACAGGCGCAGCAGAAGGCGGACGACGCGCGGCCCGAGCTCGCCCTCGTCCCGGAACTGCTCGAAAACCCGGAAGCGCGGGCTCCAAGAGCTGCCCGGACTGGTCCGGACCAAGCCGGCGGACGACCACTCGAACTCCCACTGGTGTTTGGGGGAGACCTTGGACTTATCGAGCTTCTGCAGCGGCACGTAAACCTGCAGGGTTTTGTCGGTCGAGTCGTACCCGGCCAACTCCATCGTCTTGAAGTAGGTGGTCTCCGGGGCCGGCTGCGCAGGGGTCGGCGGCTCGCCCTGGGCCAAGCCGGCGAGCAGCGCCAACGCCAACGCGAACGCGCTCACGAAAGCCTAGCCCTCCGCCTCGAGGAAACGCTCGAGGTCGATGGCGGCCATGCAACCGCTGGCCGCCGCGGTGATCGCCTGGCGGTACTTGCGGTCGGTCACGTCGCCGCACGCGAAGACACCCGGCACCTTGGTTCGCGTGCCGAACGGCTCCACCTTGATGTAACCCACCTCGTCGGTGTCGAGCCACTGAGCGAACGGCGCGCTGTTGGGCGCATGGCCGATGGCCACGAAGACGCCGTCGATCGCCATCTCCTTCAGCTCGCCGGTCTTGGTGTCCTTCAGCCGCACGCCGGTGACCCTCTTGACGGGCTCGGTCTCGCCGAGGACCTCGTCGACCACCGCGTTCCACACGAACTCGATCTTGGGGTTGTTGAGCGCGCGCTGCCGCATGATCTTGCTAGCGCGAAGCTCGTCCCGGCGATGCACGACGACCACCTTGGAGGCGT
>CAZIIS010000036.1:0-24994 GCA_964539295.1 uncultured Fimbriimonadaceae bacterium
CCGATAACTCGGCCATCACTTCATCAAGCCAACGGCCCCCGAGTTGCGAGGGGTCCGGCTCGCCCAACACCACGTTGACAGAGCCGCGACCGAGCCCTTCTGGCAGGTTCAATGTCCAGGGGTTCTCACGCAAGCACATGTTCTGAAGCGGCTCGCCCTTCACGTCGCGCGCCCGCAACTGAAACGAGAACTGCTCGGCCGACACCACGATAAACGGGCCGTCCAACCAGAGCCATCCATCGCCGCCGGATGTCCTGACGGGCAGCGCGTCGTCCGGCACGCCTTCGGGGCGCACCTTGGCCGGCGAAGGCCTCCGACGGGGCGAAGCCACAAGAACGACCACGACCATCGCAAGCATGGGGCCGACAAGGACCAACCACTTGAACGCCTGGACCACTATGCTCGGGTGAAGCGGGTCCTTGGCGAAGTCCTGCGCAATCCATCGCGCTACTAGCAGGAAAGCCGCCACAACCGCGTGGAACGTCCAGTTCTGGAGTCGGTACGGATTCCCCCGCGGGGGTAGGTTGTGCCATCCCGAGAAACGCAGCCCGCCGATCCGTTCGTAGTCTTCCATCCCAGTTAATCAACATTACCGGACAGGGCTGCTATTCGGAACGCCCGCGCGACCTTCCAGATTGGGCCGCTCCTACAGGGCTCTGTGGAACCGGCGCTTACCCAGTCGCTTTGCCCTGGGCTCTGGGGTCATGACAAACCAGAGAACAAGCATGACCGAAGGGGAGGGCCAACGTAACCGCCCAATCCTGCTCCCGGTTCAACGCACTGCGTTAACGCCCAATCCGCGAGACGACAACAGGAGATCTTTGAAGTCGGAGTTCACGAGGGTCGCCTCCCTTTAGCTTGTGAGCCGTCTCGACAAGCTCCCACGCAGCTCGGAAGATGGCGCCTGGCCCCTGAGCCTGCCAGAACGCGACGTCGAGCGACCGATCGTCGTCGCCGGACCACCATCCAACGCTCGCCTGCCTTCGTGCCCATGGGCTGACCCCCGAACGTTACCCGACGCTCCCCTCTAGCGAAACCGCGGACGAACGTACAGGGCAAGAACGTGGGCGCCGATCACGATGAAGTCGACGTCATGCGACTTCAAGCACTTCAACAACGTGCTCAAGTCTTCGTTCATCGTCGGACATCCAGAGGAAACGCAACTCCTCGAGCTTCTGGACCCTTTCCTCGCCGGAAAGCGAAGACCAATACTGCCGTTCCGACTCCTCGGCCTCCTCGGCTGAGAGAAGCTGAACGACGGGTCTGATCGGCGCGGCCTCGGCCATGATGTGCGGTTCCCTCCGAACCAAGTTTATCCTACAGATCCCTCTAGCGAAACCCCGAGCAGCTTCTGCGCCTCGACCGCGAACTCCATCGGCAGTTCGCGGAACACCTCTTTGCAGAAGCCGCTGACGATCATGTTCACCGCGTCCTCGGTCGAGATGCCGCGCTGGTTGAGGTAGAAGAGCTGGTCCTCGCCGATCTTGGAGGTCGACGCCTCGTGCTCCACCGTCGCCGTCGGGTTCTTCACCTCGATGTACGGGAAGGTGTGCGCGCCGCACCGGTCGCCCATCAGCATCGAGTCGCACTGGCTGTAGTTGCGGGCGTTCGCGGCGCCGGTGGTCACCTTCACCAGGCCCCGGTACGTGTTCTGCCCGTTGCCCGCGCTGATCCCCTTGCTGATGATCGTCGAGCGGGTGTTCGGCCCGATGTGGATCATCTTCGTGCCGGTGTCGGCCTGCTGCTTGTTGGCGGTGAGCGCCACCGAGTAGAACTCGCCGACGGCGTTCTCGCCCCGCAGCACCACGCTGGGGTACTTCCAGGTGATCGCGGAGCCGGTCTCGACCTGGGTCCAGGTGATCTTGGCGTCCCGCTCGGCCAGCCCCCGCTTGCTCCCGAAGTTGTAGATGCCGCCCCGCCCCTCCTTGTGGCCCGGGCACCAGTTCTGCACCGTGGAGTACTTGATGCTCGCCCCGTCCAGCGCCACCAACTCCACGATCGCGGCGTGAAGCTGGTTCTCGTCGCGCATCGGCGCGGTACACCCTTCCAGGTAGCTCACGGTCGCCCCCTCGTCCGCCACGAGCAGCGTGCGCTCGAACTGCCCGGTGCTCTTGGCGTTGATCCGGAAGTAGGTGGAGAGCTCCATCGGGCAGCGCACCCCTTTGGGCACGTAACAGAACGAGCCGTCCGAGAAGACCGCCGAGTTGAGCGTGGCGAAGTAGTTGTCGTTGTACGGGACCACCGTGCCGAGGAACCGCCGCACCAGGTCCGGGTGCTCGCGAAGCGCCTCGCTCATCGAGCAGAAGATCACGCCCGCTTTGGCCAGCTTCTCCTTGAAGGTCGTGGCCACCGACACGCTGTCGAACACGGCGTCCACGGCCACTCCGGCGATGAGCTTCTGCTCCTCCAGCGGGATGCCCAGCTTGTCGAAGGTGCGCACCAACTCCGGGTCCACCTCGTCCATCGACGCCAACTCGGCGCGCTTCTTGGGGGCGGAGTAGTAGCTGATCGCCTGCAGGTCCACCGGCGGGTAGGTCACGTTCGGCCAGTGCGGCTCGCGCATCCCCTTCAGGTGCTCAAAGGCCCGCAGCCGAAACTCGAGCATCCAGTCCGGTTCGCCCTTCACCGCGGAAAGGTACCGAACCACGTCCTCGTTCAACCCGGGCGGCAGCGTCTCCGCCTCGACGTCCGATACGAATCCCCATTTGTACTCCCCCGACGCCGCGCGCTCGATCACGCGCTCGTCCTCTGCGGCCTGTACCAGGTTCTTGCTCATCGTATCCGGCTCACCCTCGACGGCTTTCGGCATCTCCGACATTCACTGGCCTCCTGGTACTACGCCCGCCATCGCCTTCCGTCTTGCGTTTAGCGCCAACTCGGGTCCGCGGCTCCAAGTTCATTGTGGCGCAACCCGACCGAAAACCACGGGGAACGCGCCGGGCCAGACCCGGACCCCGCCACCATCGACCCCGTCCATGCCGTAGAATCCCCTAGCCGCCCGATGGAAGTCTGTTGTACGTCCCAGGAGACCGCACTCCGCGAACTGGAGCGCCGTGCGCCGAGCGCCCCGTTCTTGGCGCTGGGTCAAACGGTGCTTTGGGACGAGCCGATGAAGGCCTCGGTCGTGCTGGCTTCTCGCCGGCTCGGGTATGAGCGCTCCTTCGTCGCGGGCGTGCACGACACGGACTATTTCGCCAAGACCCCCGGCAAGGCCGGTCATATCGGGTACCTGGCGCTGCCCCACAACGACACCACCACGCGCGGGCTGTGGAGCGCCGCCGGCGAGTTCTCCGCTCTCTTCGGCTCGGAGACCGTGGTCACGCGCGAGCGCCTGCAGCGCGCGGGCGCCAAACTCTCCCGCGTGGCCGCCGAGCGGCCCGGCGTTCTGGACGAGATCACCGAGGCGTGGGGCTGGCGCGGCGTGGTCTCCCTCTCCGAAGACGCGAAGACCGTCGCCGAAACGCCCTTGGCGCCGTTGGCGGAGACGCTGCTGGCCACCTTCGACTGGGCGATCGAGCGTAGCCTGGAGCAGATGGCCGTCTGCCAATGCCGGCGCAACCCCTACGACGAGGCGGCCGACCGGCTCCGCGCCGTGGTGCGCGAGGCCGCCGAAGCCGACCCCGGCCAAACGCTTACCGAGTTCTACCGCCGCCTGCTCCCATCCGCCTATTCGATCACCGCGGGCGAACCCGTCGAGATCCAGACCACGGCCACCACCGAGCTCCTGCGGTTCAACACAGCCGCCTGCGGGCTTCCCCGGTTCGACATCTTTGACCTTTTCGTGCGTCCCGAATCGCGCGCCGCCGCCTGCCGAGCGTACGACGAATCGGTGCGACACACCGAGGCGTACACCCTCGACCGGTTCGGCGTGGGCGCGCTGCCGTTCGATTTGGTGATCCCGGGTCGGGGGCGCGGCACGCTCCGCCTGGGCACGCACGGCGGTCTGGTGATGACCCCCGAACCGGTCGGGTTCAACATCCGCAAGCCGCTTCGAAGCGCGCGCGACCTGGCCGAGGTGATCGAGGCGCGGCTCGGACCGGACTGCGTGCTGGTGGGCAAGGCCGTGACGCTGATCGGCATGCTCGCACGCGAGTTCGTCTTCGTCTTCCACGAGGAGGGCAGCCCCTACGTGCGCCATAGCCGCGCCATGCACCGGCGACTGGCGGAGGAGGGCCACCGCCTGGAGCTCAACCCGATCCTGCGCGTGCGCTACAGGCCCTGGGACGCGATGGGAGACTGCTGCGCCTGGATCCGCCTGGGCGAGCCGCTGCGGCGGCCGTTCGGCGTGGAGGAGTTGAGCGCCGCCACCTTCTCGTCCCGCTGGCGCGAGGTCGCCTACGAGCAGCGCAAGCGGTTGGTCGCGCTCGGCAACCTGAAGCGGCCGCTCGAACTGCTCGCTTTCCTCGACCAGACCCTTCGCGGGTGCTGGAGCTGCCTCGCCGCCGAGTACGAGGCGATCCACGGGCAGATGCTCGACCTGTCCCAACGGCTTGACGCGATCGCCGCCCGAAAACGCCCGCTGCTCGATGCGCTCAAGCGCCTGAAGGCCGAGCGAACGTCCGCCGAGGAGGCCAAGGGGCGCCATTGGCGCGAACGCGTCTTCGAGAAAGAAGCCTCGGCCGAGGACCTGGCCGAACGCGAACGCCACGCGGCCGAAGTAGATCGGATCGTCGAGCAGCAGAGGACCGCCCGCCGGAGCCTTGCGGCCCTGCGGGCCGAGCAGGAGTCGCTGGTCCGCTCCGACGAGGCCGTGCGCGCGCGCGAACGGCGCAAGGAGTTGGCGCTCGAAGCCGAACTCACCCGCCTGCGGCTCATCCGCGAGGCGGTGATCGCCACCGAGGGGCTCGAACACGCCGGCCACCGGCCCAGCGCCTGGTGGTTCCCGCTGGTCTGTCCGGACGGCTCCTGGTTCCGCGGCGCGGCCGAAAGCGCGGAGTACTACCTGGAGGAGCTCATCTGACCCGAATCCCGTTTTTCAAGGTCGAATCTGTCGGCAACGACTTCGTCCTGGTCCACGCGAGCGTCGTTCGCGACCTGGGCCTGGAGGATTCGTTGCCCGACCTGGCCCTGCGCCTATGCGCCCGACGTTTCGGCGTGGGAAGCGACGGCCTGCTCGTGCTCGAGCCTTCCGAGGGCAGGCTGCTCGTTCGCATGTTCAACCCGGACGGCACGGAGGATTTCTGCGGCAACGGGCTGCGTTGCTCCGCCAAACACGCCTTCGAACAAGGTTGGGTGGAAGCGGATCACGCGATCGAACACTTCGGACGTTCGCTCCAGGCAAGGGTGAACCCGGACGGCCTTGTCCGGGTCGAACTCGGATTGGCCGACTACTCGCCGCAGGCGGTTCCGCTCGATGTGACGGAGCACCCCGGCGAGCTGGTCGACGAGCCGGTCGGGCCGGTGGTTGGCACCGCGCTCACCACCGGCTCCACCCATCTGGTGGTGTTCGTGGATCGGCTGCCGGGTGACGAGGAGTTCCATCGGGTCAGCCCGGGCTTGGAGCTGCACCCGCTCTTCCCCAAACGCACCAGCGTCACCTGGGTGCAACCGCTCGGCGAGCGCGAGCTCAGACTGCGCATCTGGGAGCGCGGGGCGTGCGAGACGATGGGCTGCGGCACCGGCAGCGGCGCGGCGGCGGCGGCCTGGTTTCGCAAACGTGGGCTCTCCGGCGAGGCCCTCGTGCACAACCCCGGGGGCGACGTGCTGGTGTCGATGGCCGCGTGGAACGCGCCGGTCTTCGTCGCCTCGCACACCAAGCAGACCTTTGCCGGCACGGCGGAACTGCCCTAGGGCGCGCCCTTCCCGCCGCCACAGCGTCCTTACATCCGAAGCACCGATGAAGCGCCGCACCAAGATCGTCTGTACCCTGGGCCCCGCCGTGAACTCGCGCGAGAAGGTCCATGCCTTGATATGCGCCGGCATGAACGTGGCCCGAATTAACTGCAGCCACGGGGACTGGGAGACTCGCGCGCGCTGGATCGAGTGGATCCGGGAGCTAAGCCCCGAGATCGGCCCCGTCGGCATCATGGCCGACCTGCAGGGCCCCAAGTTCCGCATCGGCGAGGTCGCCGGCGGGGCGATCGAGGTGCGAGCCGGCCAGACGATCACGCTCTCTCGCGGTGCGGCAGCCGACCTGCGCGTCCCCAACCCGGTCATCGCCTCGGCGATGGCCCCCGGCGACAGGTTGCTGCTGGGCGACGGCGAGGTGCTGCTCCGGCTTGGGCCGGAAGCGGACGGCGTCTTCGAGGCCAAGGTCGTCACCGGCGGGAGCGTGAAGAGCCACCAGGGCGTGACGCTCGTCGGCCGCTCGTTCGACGTGCCCGCCCTCGCCGACAAAGACCGCGAGGACGTGGAGCGGGCGCTGCAGCTCGGCGTCGACTTCATCGCCCTCAGCTATGTGCGCCGCGCCGAGGACATGATCGGCCTCCGCGAACTCGTCTCGAAGGTCGATCCGGAGGTGCGGCTCTGCGCCAAGGTCGAGACCCGCGAGGCGCTCAAGAACCTGGACGGCGTGATCGCCGCTTCGGACGTCGTGATGGTCGCGCGGGGCGACCTGGGGCTGCAGATGGACCTGCAGGACGTGCCGCTCGCGCAGAAGCAGGTGATCCGCGCCTGCAACCTCGAGGGAGTCCCGGTCATCACCGCCACGCAGATGCTGGAAAGCATGTTGCACGCGGCCCGACCGACCCGCGCCGAGGCCAGCGACGTGGCCAACGCCATCCTCGACGGAACCGACGCCGTGATGCTGAGCGGCGAAACCGCCGCCGGGCGGTACCCGATCGAGGCGGTGCGCACGATGTCGCAGATCGCCGAGAAGGCGGAACGCCTGCTGGACCGCCGCGACCGGCTCGAAGCGCCCGGACTCGACGGTCACCACGAACCCACGACCGAGTGCGTTGCCCACGCCGCCGCCCACCTCGCCCAGATGCTGGGCGCCAAGGCGATCGTCACGACCAGCGCCACCGGCACGACCCCGCGCATGGTCAGCCGGTACCGCCCTCACGGCCCGATCCTCTGCAGCACCTGGAGCGCCCGCACCCAGCGCTTCCTCTCCGTGGTGTGGGGCGTCGAAACGGCGCAGGTCGATCGGCTGCCGAACCTCGCGGACCTGATCGAGGTCACGACCGATCGGTTCGTCGAGGCCAAGCTCCTCAAGGCGGGCGACAAGGTGGTTGTGACCGCCGGCTACCCCGCCGGCGCGCCGGGCAAAACGAACCTCGTGCTCGTTCAGGACGTCGGTTAGCCAAAGGCCCGCGCCGGGCTATGATCGGGAGGTACGCCACGGATGGTGACAACGCGATGAAACGCTGGAAATGGGAGCTGTTCTGGGTGGTGTTTGCGGTCCTCGTCGGCCTGGCGTTCAGTTGGCGGCCCTGGGTGCAGTACCACGAGCACAAGGCCAAGCGCGACGCCGCCGTGGCCGAGATGAAGCAGGCTGAACAGGAGCGCGCCGACCTCGTCCGCAAGCGCGCCCGATATGAGAGCGCCACCGGACGCGAGGAACTGGCCCGCGAGTGGGGTTACCGCAAGCCCGGCGAAAAGCGCCTGGAGGCCGTCCAGTGACCGCGTTCCTCGTGGCGGCATTGCTCATCGCCCCCAACGCCACCCTGCGCTACCACTTCGTCAAGGGTCAGGAACGGGTGTATGAACTCACCGAAACCTTCGTGAACCCGCTTCACGACGAGACGACCCGCAACGTGGACGAGTTCCGCTTCCGGGTGGAGGAGGTGAACGAGTCCGGCGCAGCAAAGATCGTCGTCTCCCGCAAGGCGCTCAAGTGCCAGATGGAGGAAGTCGACGTTCCGGTCGACCCGAACCTGAAGCCCACGGTGACCAGCGAGTGGCGCTCCCCACGCGGCGACGTGCGCAAGCGCGAGGCCTATTACCTGGAGCCCCGCGCCAACGCCCGCATCCTACGGCTGTTCGACCTGCTCTACCCCGGCCCCGCCGTCGCGACGGGCGACGTCTGGACGACCAGTTGGCCCGCCGAGGAAGGGCTCAAGCTGCCGCGCGCCGACTGGCGGTACCGACTCTCCGCCCTGACCGCCGAAACCGCCCGCTTTGAGTTCGCCTGCACCGAGAAGGGCGCCGACCAACCGATCTCCTCCAAGGGGTTCGCCGAGATCGACCTCAAGTCCGGTTGGCCGAGGCGCATCGAGCTCAAGGCCGCCAACGTGGAGTTGCCCGGCGACGAGGAGCACGCCCCAACCGTTTACACCGCCGTTCTCTTGGCCAAGGCTGCGAAGTGAGGCTCCTTCTCACCGGCTTCGGCCCGTTCCTCAGCATCGGCGAAAACCCGTCTCAGGTGCTGGCCTCGACCTGCGGCTGCCCCTACGCCCCGCTGGAAGTGGCCTACCGGGGCGTCGATGCGTTCATCGAGGGGCTCGACCCGGATTCGTTCGACGCGCTGATGCTGCTCGGCGTGGCGGCCTCGGCTCCGCGCTTCCGCATCGAGACCACCGCAAGGAACCGGATCGGCGCGACGCCGGATGTGCGAGGCGAGGTGTACGGCCCCGGCGTCATCGACCCCAAGGGCCCGCCGCTCCTGGCGGCCACGCTCTGGCGCCACCCCGAGCTGTTGCAGCCCGGCGACGAGTGGGAACCGAGCGCCGACGCCGGCGACTACCTCTGCAACTACGTCTTCTATCAGGCGCTCTCGCGCTACCCGGACCGTCCCGTCGGCTTCCTGCACGTGCCCTCGTTCGAGACCGCCCCGCTGGAGCAGGCGCAACAAACCCTAGCCCGGATCTTGCGTCTGGTCGAAGGCCAAGCCTAGACCCTTCCACGGGTATTCTCGCTGCTTGTGGACGCTTGTCAATGGAGACTTGCCGGCCCGGGTCGTAACGTCGTCGTTGCTCTGACCTCCGCCCGCCGGCGCGTGCTTTCCTCTCGGTTCCTCCTCGCGGAGGTCGACCGTGCCCTCTGACCTTCTTCTCGGATGCGAGGCCGTTGCGGTCGCGGCGGTCGACGCCGGCATCGGCGGCGCCTTCTCCTATCCCGGTACGCCCGCCACCGAGGTCCTCGAAACCGTCATCGCCGCCGTTGAGGCCGGGGAGCCGGTCTGGGCGCGCTGGTCGGCGAACGAAAAGGTCGCCTACGAAGAAGCGCTCGGCATGTCGTACGCGGGCCTTCGCTCCATCGTCAGCATGAAGCACGTCGGCCTGAACGTGGCCGCCGACCCGTTCATCAACTCCGCCCTCACCGGCGTCAACGGCGGGCTGGTCGTGGTGGTGGCCGACGACCCCGGCATGCACTCCTCGCAGAACGAGCAGGACACCCGCTACTACGCCGATTTCGCCAAGGTTCCGCTCTTCGAGCCGGGCACACAGCAGGAGGCCTACGACATGACCCGCGAGGGGTTCGAACTCTCCGAACGGCTCCAACTGCCGGTGATGCTGCGACTCGTCACCCGCTTGGCGCACAGCCGCTCCAACGTGACCCGTTGGGAGACCGACGAGCGCGAACGGCGCGGGCGCCCCCTTCCCACGGGCGACCCCAGCAGCTGGACCCTGGTTCCGGTCAACGCCAGGCGGCGGTTCCGGAGGTTGCTCGACCTTCAGCCCTCGGTGCGCGACGCCTCGGAGCACTCCCCGCACAACGTCCTTCGACTGGCCGGCCCGCGCGGAATCGTGGGCGCAGGGATCGGCTTCAACTACGTGCGCGAGGCGCTGCGCGGTTCCGAGGAGGATTCGCTGCTCAAGGTGGGCGCCTACCCGCTGCCCGTCTCGCTCTTCCGCGACCTGGTTTCGCACTGTGAAGAGCTGGTGATCGTCGAGGAGGGCTACCCCTTCATCGAAACGCGCCTGAACGGCCTACTCGGGCTGCCCGGCAAGGCGGTTCGCGGCAAGCTCACCGGCCTGCTCCCTCCCGACGGCGAGCTAACCCCGGAGATCGTGGCCACCGCGCTCGGGGACCCGCCGGAGGCCGCCCCGCCCGAGCAAGGGGTTGCCGCGCGCCCGCCGCAACTCTGCAAGGGCTGCCCGCACGCGGACACCTTCCTCGTCATCATGGACGCCGTGGCCGGCTTCCCCCACCCGGCGCTCTTCAGCGACATCGGGTGCTACACGCTCGGCGCGATGCACCCGTTCAAGGCGGTGCACACATGCGTGGACATGGGCGCCTCCGTCTCCATGGGCCACGGCGCGTCGCGGGCGGGGCTGCACCCGGTGATCTGCACCATCGGCGACTCCACCTTCTGCCACTCGGGGATGACCAGCCTGCTCGGGCCGATTCGCTCGGACGCCAACTTCACCGTGGTCATCCTCGACAACGCCACGGTCGCGATGACCGGCGCCCAAGAGACGATGGCCACCGGCGAGCAGTTGATGAGCATCCTGCGCGGACTCGGCGTCCGCGACCTGCACCAGATCGACCCGCTTCGCAAACACCAGGAGGAGAACGTGGCGACCGTCCGCAAGGCCATCGCGCACCGGGGACTTTCCGTGGTGGTCTCCCACCGCCCGTGCATCCAACTCCGGCCCGCCAAACCCGCAACCGAGGAGGCCAACCGTGGAGCATAACCTGATCATCGCCGGAGTCGGCGGCCAAGGGATCCTCACCATCGCGCGCGGCCTTTCCCTGGCCGCCCTGAACCGCGGGCTTCACGTCAAGCAGGCCGAGGTGCATGGCATGAGCCAGCGCGGCGGCGCCGTCGAGGCGCACGTGCGCATCGCCGACCACGAGATCTACAGCGACACGGTCGGCGCAGGCCGCGCCGATCTGATCGTGGCGATCGAGCCGCTCGAATCGTTGCGCTACGTCCAGTACCTGGCGCCCGGCGGCGCGGTCGTGGTCAGCACCAACGCGTTCGTCAACATCGACGATTACCCGCCCATCGAGTCCGTGCTGGACCGCGTCGCGCAGTTCCCCAGGCACGCGCTGCTCGACATGGAGAAGCTGGCCCGGGCCGCCGGCTCCCCCCGCTCCGCCAACATGGTGGCGCTCGGGGCGGCGTCGCTCTACCTACAGATGGACCCCGCCGCCCTGGAGGAGGCGGTCGCCGAGCTGTTCCAGGCCAAGGGCGAGAAGCTGGTCGCCTGCAACCGCCGGGCCTTCCGGTTCGGGCGAAACGCCGCGGCGGCCTACGTCGACGGTCTTCTGCGCGGCGCGGCCCCCAAGGCGGTCCGGCAGTGGATCGACACCCTGGCCCCCGAGCACCTGGCCGGCGACAACCCGCCGGAGGCGGACGCCGTCGCCATCGAGGAGACGCCCGACCGGCTCTCCGGCGCGGAGGCCCACGCCTTCGAAAGCACCCTGGTGCGCGCCTACAACGAGGGTCGCCGCCGCCTGTACGAGCACGAGGTCTACAGCCTGGTCGAGATCGTCGGCGCCATCACGCCGCCGCGGCACCTCTTCCTGCCGCGCGGGCGCGTGATCACCCGCGACGCCCTCTCCCGCTTCCCGGGCGAACGCCTTGTGCTCAAGCTGGTTTCGCCCGACGTCGTACACAAGAGCGACGTCGAAGCGGTGGCGTTCGTGCCCAACCAGATCGAGGCCGTCCGCCGCGAGATCGACCGCATGGTCGAACGCCATGCCGCCGCCGGCGAAGTGGCCGGAGTGCTGCTCGTGGAGTACGTCGAGCCGGAGTTCCGGGGTTTCGGCAGCGAGCTGTTCGTGGGCATTCGGGCCACGCGCGAGTTTGGGCCGGTGATCGCCGCCGGGCTCGGCGGGCTCGAAACCGAGTACCTGGCCACCCGCATGGCGCCCGGCGCCGCCGTGGCCAAGGCCCTCGCCAACCACACCACGCCCGAGCGGTTCCTAGAGACCTTCAAGCTCACCGCGGCCTACGACGTGATCGCCGGCCAGGTGCGCGGCCACAAGCGGCTCGTGAGCGACGGCGAACTGCTGCGCTGCTTCCGCGCCTTCATCAACATCGCGCGCCGCTTCTGCGTCGACCGTGGCGAGGAGGGTCCGGACATCGGCGAACTCGAGGTCAACCCGTTCGCTTTCCGTGGCCAGCGCCTTGTGCCGCTCGACGGCCGGGGCAGCATGCAAACCGCCACCCGGATCCCGCCCAAGCGGCCGCTGGAGAAGGCCGCCGGGCTGCTGGAGCCCAAGAGCATGGCGGTCGTGGGGGTCTCCTCGAAGTCGATGAACTTCGGGCGGATCATCCTCGGCAACGTGGTTCGATGCGGCTACCCGATAGACCGCCTTTGGGTGGTGAAGGAGGGCGAGGAGGCGATCGACGGCGTGCGCTGCGTGCCCAGCATCACCGCGCTCCCCCAGCCGGTCGACCTTCTGGTCGTGGCCACCCCGGCCTCGGGCCTGCCCGCCGTGGTGGAGGAGGCCAACGCCAGCGGCAAGGTGCGCGCGGGCATCCTTATCTCCGGCGGCGTAGGCGAGGCCGACGGCGCCGAGGAGCTCACCCAAGCGGTGCGCGACGCCCTCCGGCGCGGGCGCGAAAGGCCCGACGGCGGCGCCGTGTTCCTCGGCCCCAACTGCATGGGACTCCAGTCGCGCCCTGGGCGCTACGACACCTTCTTCATCCCCCAACGCAAGCTCGACACGCGCTGGACCGCCCCCGCTCGGCGCGTCGCGCTCATTTCCCAGAGCGGCGCGTTCATCGTGTCGCGCCTGAGCAACCTGAGCACGCTCGACCCGGCGATCGCCGTCAGCATCGGCAACCAGATGGACCTCACCCTCTCGGACGTGCTCTGGACCGTCAGCGAGCGCGAGGACGTGGACGCGATCGGCGTCTATGTGGAGGGGTTCGCCGACGGCGACGGGGCGGAGTTCGTCCGGGCGGTGAAGGCGGTGGTCGCGCGGGGCAAGACCGTGGTGTTCTACAAGGCCGGCCGCACGGCCGTGGGTCGCAACGCCGCCGCCGGGCACACGGCCTCGGTCGCGGGCGACTACGACGTCTGCCTGGCCGCGGCCGAGAACGCGGGCGCGCTCGTGGCCTCCGGCTTCAAGGAGTTCGAGCAGCTCCTGGAGGTCGCCACCTACCTGCACGGCAAGAAGGTGCGGGGGGACCGCGTGTACGCCATCACCAACGCCGGGATGGAGGCGGTGGGCATGGCCGACGCCATCCGGGGCCCGGGCTACGAGGTCCGCATGGAACCGCCGTCCGCGGAGTTGCGCGAGCGGTTCGCGGCGATCCTCGCGCGCCACAAACTCGACCGTCTGGTGAACCTCCGCAACCCGCTGGACGTCACTCCGGCCGCCGGCGACGCGGTTTTCGCCGAGGCGATCGAGCTTCTGCTCGCCTCCGAGGAGGTGGACGCGCTCATCGTGGGCGGCGTGCCGCTCACCCCGGAGATGAAGACCGCCCCCGACGAGATCGACGAGGCCGGCTCGCTGGCCAAGGTCGTGCCCGAGGCGTTCCGCGCGTCCGACAAGCCGGTGGTGTTCGTGGTGGATGCCGGCTCGCTCTACGACCCGCTGGCGAACGCCGTGCATGAGCAAGGGGTTCCGGTGTTCCGCTCGGCCGACCAGGCCGTGGCGGCTTTGGGCCGATATCTCCGGAGTCGGGCGGGGGCCTCGCGCAGCGGCTAAACTGCGGGCATGATCGGCGCCATCGTCGCCCTCGCCGTCGTCCTCGCCCCCGAGCCCACGACCACCGTGGAGTTCGCCCGGGGCAAGGACGGCTACTACGCGGTCCAGGATACGTTCCTCGACCAAGGGAGCCCATCCTCGGCTTTCGGTCGGGACCCGCTGCTCTCCGCCGGCCCCGGAAGGGCGGTGCTCATCCGCTTCGGCAACCTGGCGCGGGTTCTGGGACGGGGCGCACGGGTGAGCAAGGCGACGCTTCGCCTGCCGATCGAGGTGGGCGACGTGCCCGGCGCGGCCACGGTCAGCCGCATGCTCGTGCCCTGGGGCGAGGGGCCCGGGCGGCGCGGCCTCGACCCGACCGCCAAACCGCTCGAACCGATGGCGAAACCGGCGGCGCCCCGCTGGGCCTCCACCTGGCTCCACCGTAGGGGCGGCGAGGGAGGTTCACGTTGGGAACGGGCCGGCGCGCAGGGCGTAACCGAAGCCGAGCCGATCCCGACCGCCATCGTCACCGTCGAGGGCAACACCCTCGTCGTCCAGGGGATCGACGCCGCCGTTCAGGCGATGCTCGACCACCCGCTCGACAACTGGGGGTTCCGCATCGAGTGCGAAACGCCGATGGAGTTCGACAGCTCCGACTCGCTGCGCGGGCGTCCCTCGCTCAGCGTTTCGGTCGCCCCGGCCCCCGCGCCGAGCGGCCCGAACCTGGCCGTCGTCGGCCTGTCCGCACCGGGCGTTTCCGGCGCCGCTTGGCCCGCCGAAGGTCAGAAGGTGAAGTGGGTGGCCCGCATCGCCAATACGGGCAGCGCCCCCGCCGGCAACTACCGCGTGGTTTGGAGCCTGCAGGAGCGCCGCCTTGCGGCGTTCGAGGTCGGGCAAGCCCTCGCCCCCGGCGCGGAGACCACCACCGACCTTGAGATCCCGTGGCGCGGCGACGCGACCGACCACCGCACGTGCCCGCTCCGTGTGACGATCGAGGCCGCCGGCCCCGACGCCCAGCCCGACGACGACGCCTACGAGGTCGCCGCCAACGGAATGGGCCTTGGCGTGCTCGTACCGGAATCGGCAGCGAAGAGCCCCGCGCTGGCTTTGGCGCTACGCGACTTCGCCGCCGCGATGAACGAGGAGGCGCTGGGCGCGACCTTCACACGCCAGGCGCAGGACGGATGCCGCGAACGCGTGCGCATCCAGTCGATCGGGTCGGGCGCGCCCGACCCCTCGGCCCACGCGGCGCTTCGGCTGGGCCAGGCGGACGTCGACGCGCTGCTCGCCTCGCCGTTCCCGGCGTCGGTCGTGGCGAAGACGCTGGTCGCCCTGGGCGTCCCGTCGGGCCAAACCCTGGCGTCCGCCGGGGGCGAGCCGACGGAGGTCGGCGGCCACGCCGTCACCTCGCGCCCGGTCGACCGGTACCCCGGCGTTCTGGGCTACGGCGACACCCGCGACGACTCCAACTGGATGCCCGGCATCGCCCTATCCGACCCGGTCTGGTTCAACCCCATCGAGCTGGGCAACCCGATGGCCCCGCAGGGGCTACTTAGCCGCACCGACGTGGCGCTGCTCAACGTCGCGCTCGGCAAGCTCGGCGCAGAGCGAGCGCCGTTCGCCGACCTGCCGGGATCGCTTGTGATCCGCATGCTCAACCCGAACGGTCGTCCGCTTGCCGGCGCCCAGGTGAACGTCTACCAGTCCAAAGGAGGGGGCTTCGCCCCCGAGCCAGTCGTGAAGGCTGCCACCACAAACACTGGGGTCGTTCTCGTCTCCGGTCGGCCCGGCGCGGAGGGCGCCAAGCCCACCCCACTCGGCAAGCTCAACCCCGACCTTTCGAACTCCTGCCTGCTGTTCCAGGTGACCGCCAACGGCATCACCGAGTCAGCCTGGATGCCGATCTGGCGGTTGTGGGACGAGGCCTCGCGCGGCAACCGCGGCGCGGCGCTCTTCGACATCCGCCTGCCGCTCTGCGACGCCCCGCTGGACGCTTCGACCAACCTGGCCTTGAACAAGGTGGTTGCCGATTCGGCCGGCCGTTACCCGGCCCAATTGCAGGCGCTGGTGGACGGCGACCCGACCACCTCGCTCGCCCTGGACGATGTGCCCGGAGGCTGGATCGAGATCGACCTTGGGCGCGACCGCGCCTTCGGCGAGATCGACCTGGAGCTTGCCGGGGACGGCATCTGGGAGCAGTTCGACGTGAAGGTGTACAACACCGGCCAGAAGGCGTCGGAAGCCCGGCTGTGGCAGCGCGAACTCTCAGGCTCCTTCGCCCTCAAGGCGCGCGGCCGAAGCGACGCCGATGGGCGCGTGCTCACGTACCGCAACGCGGCCACTCGCGTCCGGTTCATCCGAATCGAACTCCCGGCGGGAGGCAAGGCGACGTTGCGCGGCATCCGCGTGCTCTCGGCAACGATGGCCCCGACCGGCGCCTAGCGCGCTAGTTGGGGTTCACCCACTCGTCGAAGTCGGCGCGGGTCAGACGGTAGTAGGTCGGTTCCTGGGATTCGGCGATGCGCTGTTCCAAGAGCGGGATCAGCGCCCGGACCCGTTCGAGCGTGTCGGTGACCTCCAGAAGGTGCTGTTTGTCGATCTCCTCGGCAGGAAGCACGTTCGCCACCACGAAAGACAGCTTCGTCGGGTCGGACGGCAACCGGACCCCGGTCACCCGCACGTCGGCCTGACGGAACGTCGATTCGACGTATTCCCTCACGCACTCCCTCGCGCGCTGGATCAGCGCGTGCGAGCGCGGCGAGTCCTCCACCGCCTGGTCTTCCACCGGCTCGACGTAGCCCACGAGGTACGCGCGCGAGTGGTCGAGCCGGCGGATACGAAAGCGCCGTTCGCCCTCCACCCGCACGCTCAGGCTGCCGTCGTTCAGCGCCTCCACGCTTTCGATGCGTACCGCCGTGCCCACCAGGTACGGCTCCGGTTCCCCGGCCACGTCCTCGCTGCGGACCAACACGATGCCGAACCGCGTGCCGCTCTTCAAACACTGACGGACCATCTCGCGGTCGCCCGTCTCCATCACGTGCAGCATTGTTTGCGCGTGGGGAAAAAGGACTGCTCGTAGCGGCAGCAGGGGCATTTCTTCCAGCGAAACCGCCATCAAACCGATTATATCAACAAGGCCCTTTCCGGGACCGTTCTCCCCTCCCTGGAACCAATGGCGCCGTCTGTGCAGTCCCCTTAGTAGGGGTGGGACTAGGTCTCCCCCACCTAGGTATCCTAGTAAAACGCTTAAGGCGCTCTTCCGTGAAGGACCAATCGATGAGTTTGAAGATGAGCGGCAACGACGAACACGGCCAACTCGCGGAGCAGTTGGCGGTCGCTGAACGCCGCATCAGGGAGCTTGAGCTACAGCTCAACTCGAAAACCAGTACTGAACTTCCCGCCACCAAGCCGTTGTCCATGGACTCCGGCCTTGACGTCGCCACCATCCAAGAGGGCGACGTCACGTTGCGCCGGCTTGTCCAGCGCATCGCGATGATCTTGCAGGCGGAGAAGATCTGCATCATGTTCTTCGACCGCGAGCGGGGCGAACTGCTCGGCATTCCGCCCGCATTCGGGGTCGACGACGAGAAGCTCGACCTGTTCCGGGTACGCGCCACGCACGGCGTCTCCGGCCAGGTGTTCCGAGAGGGCGAGCCGATCATCTTCCATGATGCGACCGCGGACCCGCGGACCAAGAAGGACATGGTGTCGCTACTGCACGTGCACAACGGCATCACCGTCCCGCTGGTCATCGAGCGCCGCGACGAGGAAAACCGCGTCACCGATCGCACCACGATCGGCGTGCTCCACGCCTTCAACAAGCGGCACGGCGAGGATTTTAACGACGAGGACGTGCGCCTGCTCGAACGCATGGCGCGCAACGTCGGGTCGATCATCGCCAACCTGCAACTGTACAAAGAGGTCGTCGAAGAGCGCGAAGAGCTGCTGCAGACCTTCGAGTCGTTGGCCTCCGGCATCATCCTGGTCTCGCCCGAGGGCAAGGTCAGCCAGGTGAACGCCGCCGCACGCGCCATGTTCGGCACGTCTGCCGCGCTCATCGGCAAGCCCTACACCGACCTCGTCCGCGAGGACAGCATCACCAAGCTGATCGAGTCTGGCCTGCGGGGCGAGTCGCCCGACCCCATCGAGATCAACTACCACGCCGCCGGAAGCGAGCGCATCCTCACGGCGCAGGTGACCGAGGTCAAGTCGGACGACGGACGCTTGCTCGGCCTCGTCGGCGTTTTGAACGACGTCACGGAGCAGCGCAACGTCGAGCGGATGAAGAGTTCGTTCGTTGCGATGGCGTCGCACGAGTTGCGCACGCCGCTCACCGCGATCAAGGGCTTCGTCAGCACCTTGCTGATGGACGACGACTTCTCCAACGACGAGCGCCGCGAGTTCCATCAGATCATCGACCAGGAGTGCGACCGACTCACCCGCCTGATCAACGACCTGCTGAACACCGCAAGAATCGAGGCCAACGAGAGCCTCAAGCCGAACTACAAGCGGTTCAACGTGCAGAACCTGGTCGACAAGGTGCTCACCATCCAGCGACAGGCAAGCCAGAAGCACAACATCTTCGCCAAGTGCGACCGCCCGCTCCCCGAGATCATCGGCGACGAGGACAAGGTCGACCAGATCCTCACCAACATCATCAACAACGCCATCAAGTACTCGCCGGACGGAGGGGACATCATCCTCCACGGCTACTTCGACGACGACTGGGTGACGATGGGCGTCGAGGACTCCGGCATGGGCATCGCCCCCGACCAGTTGAACAAGGTGTTCGAGAAGTTCCACCGCGTCAACAACGAGGACAACCGGAGGATCTACGGCACCGGCCTTGGTCTCTTCTTGGTCAAGCACCTGGTCGAGCAGATCCACCTCGGCAAGATCTGGGTTGAATCCGAGCTCGGCAAGGGCTCGACCTTCTGGATCAAGCTGCCGCGGGCACTCAACATCGAGAAGGCCAAGGAGCTCAACAGATAGCGCTCGGCGCTAGAGCCCTCGTCTTCGACTTCGACGGCCTATTGGTGGACACCGAGACGGCCGAGTACGAAGCATGGTCGCGCGTCTACACCGAACACGGCGTGCAGCTCCCGCTGGAGCTGTGGGCGTCGGCCATCGGACTGGAACAGGGAGCCGTCGATTTCCTCGAGGAACTCGAACGGCTCTCCTCTCGTTCCGTCGACCGTAAGGCGATGGGCGAGTGGAAAAGCCGCCTGGCCCGCGACCTCGTGAGCCGCTCTCCTGCCCTTCCCGGCGCCAAAAGCCTCCTCGAAGAGAGCGTGGCGCGCCAGCTAAAGCTGGGCGTGGCATCCAGCTCCCCGCACTGGTGGGTGGACCCCCAACTCGAGCGCGTGAGCCTGCACGGCTTCTTCGGCGCCATCGTCTGCCGAGAGGACGCGCCGAACGCCAAACCCGACCCCGACCTCTACCTGGCCGCGTGCGACGAACTGGGCGTCGCGCCGTCGGAGGCCGTCGCCTTCGAGGACTCGCCCAACGGCGTGAAGGCCGCCAAGCGCGCCGGGCTGTTCTGCATCGCCGTGCCAAACAAGGTCACGCGAGGCCTGGACCTCAGCGGCGCCGACCTGCGCCTGCCAAGCCTCGCGGAAGTAGACCTCGACGAACTGCTATGACCTACAGGTCCGCCAGGTAGTCGAAGACCAGGTCGTCCGAGCCGGTCAACCCCTCGTGCCCGAAGTCCGGGTAGAAGATCACCCGCTTCTTCGACGTGATCTTGTTGTAGGCGGCGAACTGCGACGACGGCGGGCAGATGGCGTCCATCAAACCCGTCGACATCAGCACGTCCGAGCGGATGCGCGGCGCCAGGTGCTGGATGTCGATGTACCCCAGCCGCGTGAAGATCTCGGTCTCCCGCTCGTGTCGCGGGTCGTGGCGGCGGAAGTGGTCCTTGATCTCCCGGTAGGCGCCCTCGGCCAAGTCCATCTCCCACACCCGCAGGTAGTCGCTGAGGAACGGGAAGAGCGGGGCCGCCCGCGCGATCCGCGGCTCCAGCGCCGCGCACGCCAGCGTCAGGCCGCCCCCCTGCGAACCGCCGTGCGCCGCCACGCGCCCGGCGTCCACCCAATCGAAGCCCATTACCAGCCCGGCAAGCTGCGCGCAGTCGAGGAAGATGGAGCGGTAGAGCAGGTCCTTCGGCGCCCCGTCCAGGCCCCGGATGATGTGGCCGCAGTGCGTGTTCCCCGGCGCGCCCCCCACGTCCTCGCTCAGGCCGCCCTGGCCACGGCAGTCCATCGCCGCGACCGTGAACCCCTGGGCCACCCACCGCAGGTAGCTGGACCATTCGCCGCTGCTCGCCGTGTAGCCGTGGAAGTAGACCAGCGCCGGGCCCTTGCCCGTCGCGTTCTTCGGCTTCAGCAGCTTCGCATAGACCCGCGCGCCGCCCACGCCCGTGAACCGCATGTCGAACAGCTCGGCGTAGCTCGCCTTGGTCGCCACCGGCTTCAGTTCCACCTGCGGGTCGAGCGCGCGCATCTCGGCGAGCGAATTGTCCCAATAGGCGTCGAAGTCGTCCGGACGCGGGTTGCGCCCCTCGTACTTGAAAAGCTCAGGCACACTCAGGTCGATCAGCATTGGATAGGTCTCCATCGGCGGCGACGCCGCGGGTCCATTTAACCCAAGCCCGTCCGGGCGACGCCACCCGAAGCCCGCGCCGGCGAGGGCCACGTCCCTCCGACGGGATAGAATGGCGACGACGAAGTGGAAGAGAAGCTCCTGGTTGCCGACGTCGGCCTCGACCCGCGCTCCGTGGGCGCCGAGGCGATCTACACGTACCTCGCCACCCCTGAGACGCAGGTGGGCCAGGCGTGTTTCGTCACCCTCGGCCCGCGCCAGGCGCTCGGTTTTGTGCTCGCCGTGCGCGAGGTCGTCCCGTCCGAGCTCGCCTTTCCCGCGTCCCAACTGAAGCCGCTGGGCGCGAAGGTCGACGGCCTGGACCTCCCGCCCGCGGTGATCGACCTGGTGCACGAGGTATCCCGGCAGACCCTCAGTTCCATCCCGTCCGCCCTGAACCTCGCCGTGCCGCCCGGCTCCCGCGACCGCATCGCCACGCGATGGCGCCTGACCGACGCCGGCCGCTCGGCGGACCTTGGCGAGCTCACCCCCGCGCAGCAGAAGGTGGTCCAAACGCTCGCCGACGGCGAGGAGATCGTCGAGGTCAAGGGCAAGCCGGCCTCGAAGGGGCTTCGCAGCACGCTGCTGGCGCTCCGACGGCGCGGGTTGGTCGAGCAGTCGATGGGGCTATCCCCTCTGGCCGAACGGCGGCGCCTGACCGGCATGTTGCGCCTTACCCCGAACGCCGCGGCCGTCGAGGGGTTCCTGGCCGGCGAAGGCAAGCGCCGTCCCGCCCAGGCCTTCACCCTTATGCAGCTCCAGGGCTCCGAGTCGGCCAGCTTCACCGTGGAGGAGTTGCGGACCCTCGGCGGCGTCACGGACGCCACGCTGCGCGCGCTTCTCGCCGCGGGGCTTCTGGAACAGATCGAGGAGGGCGCCATCCCCGCTCGCCAGGCGCCCACCCCGAACCCCACCCAGCAGGCGGCCATTGACGCCATCGGAGCGGCCGTGCGCGACTCGCGCGCCGAAGCGTTCCTGCTTTACGGCGTCACCGGCTCGGGCAAGACCGAGGTCTACCTGCGCGCCGCCGCCGAGACGCTCAAGTGGGGCCGCCAGGTGCTCTACCTGGTGCCCGAGATCGCGCTCACCGCCCAGGTCGTGGCGCAACTTCGCGAGCGATTCGGCAAGCGGGTCGCCGTCATGCACAGCAACATGACCCCTCCGGAACGGCTCGCAAGCTGGCTCAAGGTCAGGAGCGGCGAGGCGCCGGTCGTGCTCGGCGCGCGAAGCGCCATCTTCGCCCCGTTCACCAACCTCGGCCTGGTGGTGGTGGACGAAGAGCACGAGGCCAGCTACAAACAGGAAAGCACGCCCCGCTACCACGCGCGCAGCCTGGCGCTTTGGCTGGCCCAGCGCTTCGGGGCGCCGATCGTGCTCGGTTCGGCCACGCCGAGCATCGAGTCGTACCACGCGGCGCTCGAAGGCCGCATGACGCTGCTCAGCCTGCCCGAGCGCGCCGCCCACGCGCTGCTGCCCACCGTGTTCGTCGAGGACCTGACCGAGTCGTACAAGCAGGGCCATCCCACCATCTTTTCCTCGTCGCTCCACCGGCGCATCGCCGCCACCATCACGAACGGCAAGCAGGTCATCCTCTTCCTAAACCGACGCGCCTACGCGCCGTTTCTGCTCTGCCGCGACTGCGGCCACCGCTTCCTCTGCCCGAACTGCGCCGTATCGCTGGCCTACCACCGGCGCGAACGCAAGCTGCGATGCCACCATTGCGACTTCAGCCAACCCGCTCCCGACATCTGCCCGAGCTGCGAGGGGACGCGCGTGGCGCCCTTCGGGGTAGGGGGCGAACGGGTCGAGGAGGAGGTTCGCATCTGGTTTCCCGACGCCGAGGTCGCACGGCTCGACCGCGACATCGCCCGCCGCAAGGGCGCGCTGGAGGAGACGCTCGGCAAGTTCCGCTCCGGCGCCACCCAGGTGCTCGTCGGCACGCAGATGGTGGCCAAGGGACTCGACTTTCCGAACGTCACCCTGGTCGGCGTGGTCGCGGCCGACCTCTCCCTCAACCTGCCCGACTTCCGGGCCTCCGAACGCACCTTCCAGTTGCTCTCGCAGGTCTCGGGGCGCGCGGGGCGCGGACGCTCGCCCGGCGAGGTGGTGATCCAGACCATGGCGCCCGACGACCGTGCGGTCGCCTGCGCCCAAACGCACGACTTCGAGGGGTTCTACGCCCAGGAGATCCTGGACCGCGAGGCCGCCGGCTATCCGCCGTTCGTGCGGCTCGTGAACGTGCTCGCGGCGGGCGAATCCCGCCGGGCCGTCATGGACCTCTCCGCGCAGGCCGCCGATCGCCTGCGCGCCAAGCTGAGCGACGCGATGGTGCTCGGCCCGGCCGATTGCGCCATCGAGCGCCTGCAGAACCTGTGGCGGCGACACGTTCTGGTGAAGCTGCAACCCGACGCGGACCCGACGCCGGTGCTCGACGCCCTGGATGGTCTGTCGGCCGACGGCGCGCGCCTGACGATAGACGTTGATCCGTCAACCTTGATATGATCGGTCCTGCTGCCCGAGCTTGAACCAGTAAGATTAGGGACGATGACTAGCCGACCGCAAGATCCGCTCGTCAAGATGACGGGCATCACCAAACGCTTTGGCTCCAACCTGGTGCTTGAGAGCGTCGATTTCGATGTTCTGCCCGGCGAGGTGAACGTCCTGGCCGGTGAGAACGGTGCGGGGAAGAGCACGCTGATCAAGATCCTGGGCGGCGTCCTCGGCGGCTACGAGGGGCGCATCGAGGTGAACGGCAAGCACGTCGCCCCGGTGAACGCGCGCGAAGCCAACGCCCTGGGCGTGGCGGTCATCCACCAGGAGCTCTCCCTGGCGCCCAACATGAGCGTCGTCGACAACCTGTTCCTCGGCTCGGAGCCGCTTGCCGCCGGCGGGTTCGTCAGCCGCTCCGCCGAAAGGCGCCGCTGCCAAGAGCTGCTCGATAACGTTGGGCTCGACCTCGAACCGGACACGATCGTGGACCGGCTGCCGATCGCCGCGCGCCAACTGCTGGAGATCGCCAAGGCGCTCCGCCACGACGCCAAGGTGATCGTGATGGACGAGCCAACCAGCGCCCTGAGCGCGCCGGAGGTCGAGAAACTGTTCGGCCTGATCGGACGCCTCAAGAGCGAGGGGTGCGGGATCGTCTACATCACCCACAAGATGGAGGAGATCGGCCGTCTCGCCGACCGGATCACCGTCTTGCGCGACGGCAAGCTGGTCGGCGTCGCCCCGATCGCCGAGATGTCCCCCGCCAAGCTCGTGCAGCTCATGGTCGGTACGAACGGCGAGACGAAGGGGAACGAGGCCGCGGTCCCCACTCAAGCCCAGCAGGGCGTCCCGCCACGGTTCGAGATCCGCAACGTCTCTGTCGCCATCCGCGGGCGGAAGCTGGTGGACGACGTCTCGCTGTCGGTCCAGCCCGGAGAGGTGCTCGGCCTGGGGGGCCTCCAGGGCTCCGGGGCCAGCGAACTGCTCATGGGCCTCTTCGGCGGCAACGGCCCCGTTCCCGGCGCGGTCCTGGTCGACGGCGAGAAGGTCGTCGTCCGCTCGCCGGCCGAGGCGATCCGAAAGGGGATCGCCCTGCTCACAAACGATCGCAAAACCACCGGGCTCGTGCTCCCGATGTCCGTGACGTTCAACACGGCGCTCGCCGACCTGCCCCGCCTGTGCCCCGGCGGAATCCGCCGCATCGGCCGCGAAAAACAGGCCGCGGAACGCCACGCCAAGACTTTGAGCCTCCGCGCCCATTCGCTTGACATGGCCGCGGGCGAGCTTTCCGGCGGCAACCAACAGAAGGTTGCCCTTGCCAAATGGCTGCAAACCAGCCCCAAGGTGCTGCTGCTCGACGAACCCACCCGGGGGATCGACATCGGCGCCAAACGCGATATCTACAAGCTCATTCGCGAGTGGACGAAGGCCGGCATGGCGATTCTCCTGATCACCAGCGAGTTGCCCGAACTCCTCGAACTCAGCGATCGCATCGTGGTGATGCACCGAGGCCGCGTGACCGCCGAGTTTGACCATGCCCACGCCACGCCGGACGGCGTGATCCAAGCGGCTATGGGCGTCCGCGAGCAGGAGACCGCATAGATGAACCCAACAACCCAAACCGCGCCCGCCCACGCCCCCAAGCCGTCGGGCTTCAAGCAGTTCATGCTCAGCCCGGCCGCCCGCGCCGTCGTCGCCCTCATCCTCGTGCTCATCCTGGGCGCGGTGTTCAACGCCAACGGCGCCTTCTACCAGCTGGGCACGCACCGTGACGCCCTGCGGCAAGCCTCCGTCTACGGCATCCTGGCCTGCGGCATGACGCTGGTCATCCTCACCGGCGGCATCGACCTTGCGGTCGGCAGCGTGCTCGCCCTCTCGGCGGTCTGCTTCGCGTTGATGAGCATCCATTGGGGTTGGTCGCCCTGGGCGTCGATCCCGGCCTGCCTGATCATCGGCGCGGCGTGCGGCTCCGTCTCCGGCGCGCTCATCTCCTGGGGCAAGCTGCAGGCCTTCATCGCCACCCTGGCGATGATGGTGTTTGCCCGCGGCTTGGCCAAGACCGCCAGCGGCGGCACCAAGGTCTCCACCGCCGTGCAACTGCCGAGCGGCGAGTACAAGTACGTCGACGTCCCGGCGGTCTTCGAGCACATCGACTCGCGCATCTTCGGCGGCCACCTCACCGTCGTCACCATCATCTGCCTGGTCTGCCTGGCCATCGCCTGGCTGCTCATCAACTACCACCGTTGGGGCCGGCAGCTCTTCGCCATCGGCGGCAACGAGGAGGCCGCGCGCCTGAGCGGCGTGCCGGTCGCCTGGGCCAAGTGGGCGGCGTATGTGGCCTGCGGCGTGTTGGCCGCCATCGCCGGCATCTGCCAGGCCGCACAGGAGCAGCAGG
>CAZIIS010000037.1:0-24665 GCA_964539295.1 uncultured Fimbriimonadaceae bacterium
CCTTGATGGTTGGGGAACGTCCGAGATCCCTCGCTGCGCTCGGGATGACAACCGTAGGTTTGGATTAGCGCCAGGGGGCAGTCGCTGGCGCGCCGGCGAAAGCGATCGGCTTGCGCCTCCCCCTACACCCCCTCCGCAAGCGGAGGGGGAGGACGCCGTGGCCGACGCCAACGGGTAGCCCGAACGCAATCTCGCTTCCTCCGTACGCCTTCGGCTACGAAGGGGGAGGACGCCGAGGCCGGCGATAACAGGCGGCCCAACCGTACACCCCGACCCGGCACTACGCCTTTCTCGAATAGGACGGCGGGCGCTTTTCCAGAAAGGCGCGGATACCCTCGCGCCCCTCGGGCTGGGTGCGGCTGAGCGCGAGCAGGCGGGCTGCCTCCTCCACGGGAAGTGGGGGTTGCTGGGCCAGACGCTTGGCCTCGGCCACCGCCCCGGGGGCGCACCGCAGCACGGCCTGAACCTTGGACTCCACGGCGGAGTCCAGTTGGTCGACCGGCACGACCTGGTGCACGAGCCCGATGCGGAAGGCGCGCTCGGCGTCGAACGGTTCGCCCGTGACGAACAGCGCGCGGGCGTGGCCGGAACCGATCTTGCGCAGCACGAACGGCGAAACCGCGCTCGGCACGAATCCCAGGCGCACCTCGCTGAATGCGAAACGCGCATCGTCGGCCGCGATCGCCACGTCCGCCGCGGCAACCAGGCCGCATCCCGAGCCGTAGGTGGCGCCGTGCGGGGCGGCGATCACCACCGCGGGGCACTCGGCCACCTTCTGGTAGGCGCGGGCCAAGGTGAGCGCCTCCTCGGCGTCGTGCTCAAGCCCAGCCTGAACGGAGCGTTCGATGGCGGCAAGGTCGCCGCCGGAACAGAAGGCCTTCCCCGCTCCTTTGAGCACGACCACCCGGCAGGCCGCAGGCGCCTCGTCGAAGGCGCGGTGGAACGCGGCCAGGGTCTCGGCGTCGAAGGCGTTGCGCACCTCCGGTCGGTTGAACGTGATGCGCAGGACGGGCCCGTCTTGGTGTACTTGCAGCACGGCCCAGTATGGCGTCTCGGGCCGAGGGCCGGGGCGTCGGTAGAATGAGCCGTCTATGCCAGAGCCCATCACGATCGAGCGGATCGCCGAGAAGGTGTTTTCGAACCGGCGAATCGAGCCGGCAGAGGCCGGCTTCCTGCTCCGCCACCCGAACCTGACCGAGCTGGCGGCCCTGGCAGACCGGCGTCGGCAGTGGAGGGCGCCGGGCGCCACGGTCACCTACGTGGTCGGGCGCATCGTGAACTACACGAACATCTGCCGAGTGGGCTGCAAGTTCTGCGGCTTTTCCCGCCCCCCGGGCGACCCCGAAGGGTACACGCTGAGCGACGAGGAGATCCTGGAGAAGGTGGGCGACGCCGTGGCCCGGGGCGGGGTGGAGATCCTGTTCCAGGGCGGCGTGAACCCGTACCTGGACATCGAGTGGTACGAGCGGGTGTTCGGCAAGGTGATGGCCGCCTACCCGACGGCGATCCTGCATGCCCTGAGCCCGGCCGAGGTGACGCACCTTGCCAAACGCTCGAAGCTATCGCTCGAGGAGTGCCTGCGGCGGCTCAAGGCGGCTGGGTTGCACTCGATGCCGGGCGCGGGGGGCGAGATCCTGGTGGACCGGGTGCGCAAGTTGGTGTCCCCGCACAAGCTGAACACGGCGGGGTGGCTGGAATGCACGCGGGCCGCCGCGCGACAGGGGATTCGCGGCACGGCGACCATGATGTTCGGGCACGTGGAGACGCTGGAGGAGCGGGTGGAACACCTGACGCGGATTCGGGAGGTGCAGGACGAATGCGCGCCGTTCCGGGCGTTCATCTGCTGGCCGTTCCAGCCAGAGGACACGCGCCTTGAGGTCCATCAGAAGGCGAGTTCGTTCGACTACCTGCGGACGCAGGCCGTGGCGCGCATCTTCCTGGACAACGTGGACCACGTGCAGCTCAGCATCCTGACGCAGGGCCCCAAGATCGGGCAACTCGCGCTGGGTTATGGCGCCGACGATTTTGGCTCCACGATGATCGAGGAGAACGTAGTGAGCGCATCGGGGAGCAAGTTCATCTTGAACGCCGAGCAGATCGAGCGGCTCATCCGGGAGGCGGGCTACGAGCCGGCGCGGCGGAACACGCGATACGAACGGGTGTGAGGAGGCTAGTAGAATGAGCGGCATGGCGGTTCAGGCGCGGGGCTTCCGGGCTCTCAGGGTCTACTTGGAGATGGTGAAGATCGAACACTCGGTCTTCGCGTTGCCGTTCGCCATGGTCGGGATGCTGTGGGCGGCGATGTCGCAGGGGCGACTCTGGCCCACGTGGTGGTCGTTCGGGTGGATCGTGGCGGCCATGGTCTCGTGTCGCAGCGCGGCGATGGCCTACAACCGCATCGCCGACCGCGACATCGACGCGGCAAACCCTCGGACCAAGATGCGCGCGATACCGGCGGGCATCCTGTCGCTTCGCCACGCGAACCTGTTCTTCTTCGGCAGTTGCGCGGTGTTCTTCGTGGCCGCCGGGATGCTGAACCCCCTCGCCCTGGCGCTCAGCCCCGTGGCGCTCGGCGTGACGCTCTTCTACTCGCGCACGAAGCGGTTCACCCCGCTGAGCCACTACTTCCTGGGGTTGTCGCTCGGCATCGCGCCGACGGCGGCGTGGGTCGGCGTAACGGGCCGGCTCGACCGGCTTGTGGACTGGGCGATCGTTCCGATGACGGTGGGGGTGTTGCTCTGGACGGCGGGCTTCGACATCATCTACAGCCTGCAGGACGAAGAGTTCGACAAGGAGCACCGCCTTCGCTCGCTCCCGGAGACGCTGGGCGGGGCAAGGGCCTTGGCGGTCAGCCGTTGGAGCCACGTGGGCGCGGTGCTTTGCATGGCGCTCTCCACGGGGTTGGTGGGGGCCGGGCCGCTCTCCTTTGCGGGCATCGCGGCGGCAGCCTGCCTGCTCGCGTACGAGCAGAGCCTTGTGAAGCCGAACGACCTGAGCCGGGTGAACACGGCGTTCTTCACGCTCAACGGGTTTGTCTCGCTCGGCATCTTCGCGTTCGTGCTTGCCGACCGACTGACGGCGGCGTTGTAGGGGCAAAAGGGATGTACCGGAGAAGAACGTGAAATTTGGACGGACGAACCTGGAACTGCCGAAGGTCTGGCTGAGCCTCCAAACGCCGGACGAGCCGACAACGCCGTACTGGGCAGAGGAGCTCATCGAGACGGCCCTGGCCGCGAAGGTTCCGATGGATATGAGCGGAAGCCCGGCATTCTGGGGCGGGCTGTTGCGGCATCGAGAGGCGACGACCGTCAGTTTCGGCGGGTTGGAGGTCCGGCGCGCGCCGGACGCCATCCATGCGGCCGCCGCGGTCTACTCCCACGTGATCCAGACGGTCTCGTGCTACGGGCGCGGCTACGTGGACTTCTACTTCATCCGGGTTCGCGGCGGGCTGCGGCCCGATCAGGCGGAGGGCGCGGTGAAGGGGCTGCAAGAAGCGCGCGACGAGGGGTTGGTCCGGTTCGGTGGGCTGGCCGTCGAGGGTCCGGGCTCTGCGAGTTTGGAGCTGTTCGACCAGTACGACGTGTTCGACGCGGTGGTCGCGCCGCGCAACCCGGTGGACCACGACGCCTTCGACGCCTTCAGACCGGCGGCGGAGCGACGGGGCGTGGGATTGGCCACCTCGCACCCTCTGAACTGGGGCCTGGGCGTGCCGTTCACGGTGCTCCCCAACCTATGGCGCAAGGTGAGCCAGGACGCCTTCCCGGGGTACACGGCGGCGCAGGCGGTGATCGCCACCTATTCGGACGAGCACCCGGTCCTGGTCGGGGTGCGCAGCGTGCGGGAGATCGACAAGGCGATCGAGGCCGGGATGCTTCGGCCCGTCGAACGGCTGGACGACATTATGCGACCGGTGGTGGAGCTCTACCTGGGCGAGGAGGAGTGGATCGCCCTTCAGGACGACCCGAGGGTTTGGGTCCGCAAAGCCGCGGCGAGGAGGCTCGGTGGCGCCTGACCTGATCGGACTGGGCATGTCCGCCGGCATGATGATCTGCGCGGCGATGACCATCGTCTGGGTCATCCGGGCGCGGGCCAAAGGCGCCCAGGCCTACGTGATGGCCTCGGCATTCGTGGTGCTGGGGCTTCTGATGTACATGGTCAAGGAGAACATCCCGATGTGGGCGCAGTGGACGGCGGCCGGCGTGCTCGCGGTGCTGCTCGGCATCGACGTCGTCTTCCGCGCGCTCCAGGAGCACGAGGAACGAACGAAGAAGAAATGACCACGCTCGTCCGTGGCTTCCGCACGACCGAGGGCGGCTTCACGCAGATGACGCTCGCGAACGGCCGCATCCAAGCGGTCGGCGAGGGGCTTCGCGGCGACCAGACGATCGACCTGACCGGCAAGTGGGTGACGCCGGGGTTCGTGGACGCGCACTGCCACGTCCTGCCCAGCGGGCTGGACCTGCTCAAGCTGAACCTGGAGGGACTTGCGAGCCGCGAGGAGGTGTTGCAGGCGTTGCTCGAACGGCATCGCGCTTTGCCCGAGGGCCAGTGGCTGCTGGCGGTGCACTACGACCAAACGCGATTCGCCGACGCGCAGCACGTGACGCGCCAGGAGCTGGACGCGGTGTGCGGCGGGCGGCCCGTGCTGCTCGAACACACCAGCGGGCACGCCGGCGTGGCCAACACCCAAGCGCTGGAACTGGCCGAGGTGGGCGAGGACGAAGAGGACCCCTCGGGCGGGGAGTTCTGCCGGGGCGAGGACGGGCGGCTGAACGGCGTTCTGCTGGAGGACGCGCACGAGCGGGTTTCGGCGGCCATCCCCGCGCCCTCCTTTGAGGAGATGGTCGCGGCGATCCTGGCCGCCGGCGAGCAGATGCGCGGGTTCGGGATCGTGGCCGCCGCCGACATGATGACCGGCTACTACGACCTGGGTACGGAGTTGGCCGCCTACGGCGAGGCGGCAAGGCGCGGGTGCGCGGTCCGCACCCGGCTCTACCTGCAGTGGCGATGCGTGTACGGCCCGAAGCGGATGGAGGCCGGGCGCCTGCGCGAACGGATCGCCTCGCTCCCAAAGGGAGCGTGCGATGTTCGAGGGGTCAAGGTTTTTGCCGACGGCGCGATCGGCTCGGCCACGGCGGCGATCCACGGCCAGTACCAGACGACGGGCAGCCAAGGGCGGTTGATCTACGGCGCGGAGCGCCTGAAGCAGATGGTGCTTCAGGCCGACGCCGACGGCTGGAGCGTGGCGGCGCACTCCATCGGCGACCGCGCGACCGATGCGACGCTCGACGCGCTTTCCTCCACGCAGGACCCCAGACGGCACCGCGTCGAACACGCGATGATCTTGAGCGACGGCCAAGTGGACCGGATCCGGGCGCTTGGGTGCCGGGTGGCGATGCAGCCCGAGTTCCTCATGCGCTTCGGGCACGCCTACGACAAACAGTTGGGCGCCGAGGTCGCGGGGCGGCTGAACCGGGTGCGGAGCGTGCTGGGGGCGGGCATCCCGATGGCGTTCAGTTCCGACCGTCCGGTCACGGGCGGCAACCCCTGGGACGGTATCCGCATGGCGACGCATCGACCCGAGGGGTTCGACCCATCCGAGAACGTCCCGCTCGAGCGGGCCATCGAGCTATACACGCGCGGCGCCGCCGAGGCCCTGGGCGACGGAGAGACGCTGGGGCGGCTGGCGCCGGGCTACGCGGCGGAGTACGCCGTGTGGGACGCGGAACCCGCGGCGATGGCCGAGCTGTAGGGAGTGCAAAGCGAGAAGGAGCGAGCCAGAATCGCTCGCTCCTTCTTCGCGTTCGCTCGGCGGGGGGTTACTTGCCGGGGATGCCGGGCTCGGTGAGCAGCGCCGGGTCAAGCGCCTTCGTCAGGGTCGCCTCGTCGAGGAGCCCCATCTCGCGGACGACGTCCGGGATGCGCTTCCCTTCCTTCAGCGCGGTCTTGACCACTTCGGCGGCCTTCTTGTAGCCGATGTGGGCGTTGAGCGCGGTGGCGAGCGACGGCGAGGTCTCGGCGTAGTGCTTGCAGCGCTCCGCGTCGGCCTTGATACCGACGATGCAGTTGTCGGTGAAGGTGTGCAGGGTGTTCGCGAGGATCTGCAGCGCGAACTGCGCGGCGAAGGCCATGCCGGGCATCATCACGTTGAGTTCGAGCTGGCCGGCCTGGACGCAGTAATCGATGGTCTGGCACTGACCCAGAACCTGGTAGCAGACGATGTTCAGGTTCTCCGCCATCGACGGGTTGACCTTGCCGGGCATGATGCTCGAACCGGGCTGCACGGCCGGCAGGACGATCTCGGCCAAGCCGGTAAGCGGGCCAGAGCAGAGCAGGCGCAGGTCGTTGGCGATGCGGGTGAGTTCCAGGCAGAGGATGCGAAGCCCGGCGGCGAGGGCCGCCATCGGAAGCTGGCTTTGCATCGACTCGCGCATGTCGGGGGCGTTGCGGAACTCGATGCCTGTGTAGCGGCGCAGGTTCTCGACCACCTTGGCGCGGTACTGCGGGTGGGTGTTGAGTCCGGTGCCCGCGGCGCTTCCGCCGATACCCAGCTCTTCGAGCTCGCCGGCCGCGCTCTCCAGCCATCCGCGCGCCTTGCGCACGGCGGCGGCGTAAGCGGCGAACTCCTGGCCAAGCCGAACCGGCACCGCGTCCTGCAGGTGGGTGCGGCCGGACTTGAGGATGCCGTCGAACTCGGCGCCCTTGTCGGCGAGCGCGTGGGCCAGGCGGTCGACCGCCTCGAAGAGGTCTTCGAGCATCAGGCGAGCCATGACGCGCATGGCGGTCGGGAACGTGTCGTTGGTGGACTGGCCGTAGTTGACGTGGTCGTTGCTGCTGACGTGGGCGTAGGTTCCCTTGGCGCCGCCGAGGATCACCTCGGCCCGGTTCGCCAGAACCTCGTTCACGTTCATGTTGAAGCTGGTACCGGCGCCCATGTGGAACACGTCCACCGGGAACTGGTCGCGCATCTCGCCGCTCAGGACCTCGTCGGCCGCTTTTACGATGGCGTCGCCAACGGACTTGTCCAGCAAGGCAAGTTCGGTGTTGGCCTCGGCGCACGCCTTCTTGAGCATGACGTACGCATCGATCATCTTCGGGTGCTCGGTCAGGCCGCTGATCCGGAAAAGGTTGCGGCTACGTTCCGCTTGACTACCCCAGTAGGCGTCCAGCGGAACCTGGACTTCACCAAGACTGTCTTTCTCGACGCGAGTTTCCATGGCGGCCGGGAGTTTACCGGCGGCACAGGCCGGCCGAGTGTGCGCTAGGCCGAGCGCGCCGGGCGGCGCACAGCGACCTTACCAGGGACATGGTGGGGTTTACTGTCGAGAAGGAGCAAGCGATGGCAACCAGAGCGTTAATGGCGGGGTTGGTAGCGGCGGCGGGGTTGGCGGCATTCGCCGCCTATGCGTCGCAGGCGACGCCACCCAAGGAGAGCACGGAACCGATACCGCTTTCTACTGGCAAGTACATTTCGCCGATCGGCGAACACACGCCGGTGGGCAGCTTCCCGTGCAACATGGCCCTGAGCCCGGACGGGCGATACGTGGCGGTGACCGGGGCCGGCTCGCGCGAGTACCTGACGATCCTGCGCACGAGCGACGGAGCGGTGACCTCGCAGGCCGGCTTCAACGGCAAGGTGACCGGGAAGAACCAGAACGACGGGCTTTACTTCGGCGTGTCGTTCGCGCCCGGGCCAAACCGCGAGACGCTGCTTTACGTGTCGCGCGGGTGCGTCGACCGGGTGAACGTGTACCAACTGGACGACCAGGGCCGCCTGTCGGACGCTCTCAAGGAGATCGAGAACGCGCCGGCCAAAGGCAAGCCGGCGCTGTGTTGCGCGGGGCTCGGGCTCTCCTCGGACGGCGGAATGCTGTTCGTGGCGAACAACGAGACGTCGATGGAGACCGACCTCAAGGGAAGCCTGAGCGTGATCGACGCGATCAGCGGCGTGCGCACGGCCCAGGTTGAGCTTCCCGGCTTCCCGCTGGGGGTGGCGGCTCTGACGAAGGGCGCCTTCGCCGACCACAAGGTGTACGTCAGCAGCGAACGGGACGCCAAGGTGACGGTGGTGAACCCGACCACGGGCAAGGTGCTGAGCCAGATTCCGGTGGGGTCGAACCCAACCTACATGCTTCTGAACAAGGGCCAGACCCGGTTATACGTCGCCAACTCGACCAGCGACACGGTGAGCGTGATCGGCACAAACGACGACACGGTTCGGCAGACGATCCTTGTCCGGCCGGACGCGGCGCGCGGCCTTCCCGGCGCGACCCCGCTAGGGATGGCGCTCTCGCCCGACGAGAAGACGCTGTATGTGGCGTTGGCCGACATGAACGTGGTGGCGGTGGTGAACCTGCCGAGCGGCACGCTGCGCGGCTACATCCCGACCGGTTGGTACCCGACGTCGGTCGTGGCGCGCCCAGACGGCAAGGCGCTGCTGGTCGCGTGCGCCAAAGGGATCGAGGCGCGGAAGCCGAACAAGGAGCCGAACGACCCCGCGCGCAAATCGACCTACATCCTCAACCTGTATGAAGGGACGGTGAGCCTGGTCAAGGTCCCGACGGACAAGGAGCTGGCGCGCATGAGCGTGACGGCACTCGACAACAACCGGTTCACCGAGATCAACGCGACCAACAGCCGGGCGAGCAGCTTCAACCCAGGCATCAAGCACGTGATCTACGTGGTCAAAGAGAACCGCACGTACGACCAGGTGCTGGGCGACATGAAGCAGGGCAACGGCGACCCGTCGATCTGCCTGTTCGGCAAGGAGATCACCCCGAACCAGCACGCCCTGGCGGAGCGGTTCGCGCTGCTGGACAACTTCTACGTGTGCGCCGAGGTCAGCGCCGACGGCTGGAGCTGGTCGACGGGCGGCATCGCCAACGAGTACAACCAGCGGAACCACACCTACAACTACGCGGGGCGCGGGCGCGACTACGACTTCGAGGGGCAAAACAACGGCGTTCCTCCGGACCTTCTGGACCTCGCCGACGCGGGGCGCCCCTCGGGCGGCTACCTTTGGGATCTCTGCCTGGCCAAAGGCGTGAGCTACCGCAACTACGGCATGTACATCGCCGCCGGCGAGTCGAAGGACAAGGACGGGAAGCTCCTCGTGGCCGACAACGAACCGACGAAGAAGGCGCTGCTCGATCGCACCTGCATCGACTACCGGCAGTTCGACATGTCGTTCACCGACAGCGACGCGTGGGTGCAGTACAACGCGCCGGCGCCGAAGCAGATGAAGAGCTACGGCAAGAACCCGGTGAAGTCGCGCTACGAGGCGTGGAAGCGGGAGTTCGACGAGTACCTGAGGAGCGGCGAGATGCCGCAACTCATGCTCATCCGGCTGCCGTTCAACCATACCGTGGGCACGGCGGCGGGGTACTTCACGCCACAGGCGATGGCTGCGGATAACGACTACGCCCTCGGGCGCATCGTCGAGGACGTCTCCAACAGCCCGTTCTGGAAATCGACCGCGATCATCGTGCTGGAGGACGACGCCCAAAACGGCACGGACCACGTGGACGCGCACCGCTCGCCGATCCAGGTTATCTCGCCGTTCGTGCAGAAGAACACCCACGACAGCCGGTTCTACAACACCGACTCGGCGCTGCGGACCATCGAGCTTCTGCTCGGGTTGCCGCCGATGACCCACATGGACGGCACGGCCAAGCCGATCGACGTGTTCGGCAAGACCGCCTCGAACGACGCGCCGTACAAGGCGATTCTGCCGCCGAAGGAGATCATCTGCGCGGTGAACAAGTCGACGGCCTACCGGTCCGCCGATAGCACGCGGCTGCTCAACATCCTGAAGGAGGAGTCGCTTCCCGACTTGGAGTTGAACGACATCCTTTGGGGCGCGATCAAGGGCACGAAGACGCCGATGCCGAAGATCAAGCGCAACGTGATCATCCGCGAGGACGACTAGCCCTTCGAAGGAGCCCCGAGCGTCAAGCTCGGGGCTCTTCCTATGTCTGGGGCGGGTAAAAACCAGGGGTGATGCTTCATCTCGCCCTGTTGTTGTGTCTTGCGGGCAAGCCGGCAGAGCCGCCCAAGGTGATCTTCGGCGCGCCCGCCGGTTCTGAGAACGCAGTGGTCGTCCCTGGCGGTCGCTCGATCCTGCCCAACGGTCGTTTCGTGACTCCTAAGGGCCGACGGCTCTACACCGGCAGCAACGTCTGGCAGGAGCTGCTGAGCCCGAACGGGAAGACGCTGGTGGTGTTCCACGGCGCTCTCTCGGTCTTCCCCGACGCCACCGCGGAGAAGCCCGCGCGATCGACGGTGGAGGTGAACGACCTCGCCCCCGCGGGCGCCTTCACGCCGGACGGTTCGGGTCTCCTGGTGAGCTTGGGCGACGCCGGCGCCGTGGCGCTGCTCGGCGCCTCCGACTGGAAGGAGCAGAAGCGCATTCCGGTGGACGTCAACGGCGTCAAGGACAGCTACATCAACGACTTGGCGGTCTCCAGGGACGGCAAGCTGGCCTACGGCGTGGACGTGGCGAACGAAGACCTGGTGACGTTCGACCTCGTGAAGGGCGCGGTCGTCGGGCGGACCAAGGCCGGACGCGAGCCGTATGCGTTGGCGATGTCGGACGACGGCAAACGGCTGTACGTGGCCAACATCGGCATCTTCGACTACTCGCTGATCCCGGCCCCAAGGCCGAACGAGGGCAGCCCGCGCGGCATCAGCCGCCCGGCGTTCGCCTTCCCCAGCAAGGAGAGCGAGGTGGGCGTGGAGTTCGAGGGTCGGAAGGTGCCCGGGCTCGGGAGCCCTTACGTGCCGGACGCGCAGTCGGTCTACGCGTACGACCTGAGCGCGCCAACCGCTCCGAAGCTGGCCAAGACGGCGAAGTCGGGTCTGCTCATCCATGCCCCGGCAGACGGCGGCAAGGCGGTGGGCGGCAGTGCGCCGAACGCGCTCCTCGTGCGTGGCGGACGGCTCTACGTGAGCAACGCCAACAACGACACGGTCTCGGTGTTCGAGGCGGCCACGCTCAAGAACCTCCAGACGATCAAGCTCACCCCGAGCCCGTTGGTCGCCCGGTTGCGGGGCGTCATCCCGAGCGGCATGGCGATGACCGCCAAGGGCGACCGGCTGTACGTCTGCGAGAGCGGCCTGAACGCCGTAGCGGCCATCGACACGAAGACGGGCAAGGTGCTCGGGCACATTCCGACCGGGTGGTTCCCCACGCAGGTGCGGCTGAGCCCGAACGACGAAACGTTGTACATCGCCACGCAGAAGGGGATTGGGCGCGGGCCAATTGGTCGCCTCAACCCGAGACCCAAGACGGACGAACGGTACGGCCTCGACGACATGCCGGGGATGGTGGACGCGGTCGCCGCGCCCGCCGAGGCGAAGCTGAAGGCCTGGACCGCCGAGGTGCTGCGCAACAACGGCATCGCAAACCAATACACGCCGGCCAAGGCCAAGGCCGTGAACCCGGTGCCTGCGCTGCACGGCGTGAAGAGTCCGGTGATCAAGCACGTCGTGTTCATCACCAAGGAGAACCACACCTTCGACGGCATCTTCGGCGGGTTGAAGGGCGCCAACGGCCAACCGGAGTATGCGGAGTTCGGCATGCGGGGTTGGATCGCCGAGAAGGGGCGCGACCAGCGCGTGCCGATCATGCCCAACCACATTCGGCTGGCTCAGCAGTTCGCGATCAGCGACAACTTCTACATGGAGCCGCACTGGAGCGGGGACGGGCACCGTTGGTTGGTCGGCGTCTACCCAAGCCTTTGGACGACGCGGGTCTACTACGCGGGATGGGCGTTCCGCGCCACCGATACGGCCAAGGGGCGGCTGGCCAGCTTCGGTTCGAACGGGTCGCAGATCCCGGAGGACTACCTCGAGAACGGCTCGATGTGGGAGCACCTCGACCGGGGCGGCATTCGGTTCCGCAACTACGGGGAAGGGTTTGAGTTTCCAGGAACCGACGAAGGCCCCGATACGCTTCGCTCGGGGACCTACAACGTGGTGAACCACCCGATGGGCAAGGCGCTGTGGGACAACACGTGTTGGGAGTATCCGATCTTCAACATGTCGATCCCGGACATCGCCCGCGTGGACTGGTTCATCGAGGACCTGGAGAAGAACTACCGGAAGAATGGCAAACCGATCCCGGCCTACATGAACATCACGCTATGCAACGACCACGGGGCGGGCGCCCAACCTGCCGCGGGTTACCCCTACGTGTGCTCGTTCATGGCGGACAACGACCTGGCGCTTGGGCGGCTCGTGGAGTACCTGACGCACCTTCCGGAGTGGAAGAATATGGCGATCCTCGTAACCCAGGACGACGCCGGCGGGGACAGCGACCACGTGGATCGGCACCGCTCGTACGTCCTGGCGATCAGCCCGTACGCGAAGCACGGCTACGTGACCCACGTGCACACCAGCATCATGAGCTGCCTGAAGACGATCTACAAGATCTTTGGGCTTGGGCCGAACAACATGTTCGACGCGCTGGCCTCGGACCTTTCCGACGCCTTTACGATGAAACCGGACTACACGCCGTACCGACACGTGCCCGCGGACCCGCGGGTGTTCGTGCCGGAGAAGGCGTATGACCCGAAGGACCCCAAGTTCCGAAAGCGAGTGTGGGAGAAGTCGGGGCTGGAGATGGACGACCCGTCGTTCATCAAGTGGATGGAGGACCGGGCTCAGAAGCCGTGAGGCGAGGACGCTCCGGGCAAGAAAACGGCCCACCCGAGGGCTTGGGTGGGCCTAGTCATGGGTTGAGAGTATCAAGCTAATCGTTGCTTCGCGCTTCCTTATCCCGTTGGACCGCCCCTCCACCGTTCGGTGTTCGAGCGGCGAAGCGCACTTGGTTAGACGAAAGCGTTAGCCCGCGGTTCCCGGATATCAAAAACAGATGCGGCGTGCAAGATGAATCGGATGGCCTTGGGAGGGCGAACCGTTCTGGCTTCCGACTGCGCCGCCTCGACGCGCCGCGCGGGCGATTTCGTCGTGCCGACGCTCGGGGCGCAACCGGGCGTCGCCAGAACGGCCGCGAGCGCAACGACGACCGCCCACCTCGTGGGTTTGCCACCCCGGCGCCTCGGCATGCGTACCATCGGTCTGTTCCTCCCGCGGGCCGCTCGGCCCCTGCGGATGTTGTGGACTCCCGAGATGAAAGGAAGATGAAAACCGGCAGGACCGAGCTAAGCCGGCTTGGCCTTTCCGGTACGCGACAGGACGAGCAACTCGCCTTGTTTCATCAGGCCGGCAGCATCAACGATACGCCACCAGTGGCGGGGAATCCACAGCGCCTGATCCCAACGCCTCATGTTGGCGAACGCGGCCGGTAAGTAGATCATGCGAGCGCCACAGGAGGCGATCGCCCGGGCGATCACGGCGTCCTTCACCTGTTGCCGATCGCATGAGAGCAAGACGTAATCGCGCGAGGAGTAGAGCGGAATCCAGTGCTCGTCGGCCATGCCCTGCTCCGGCTTCCGGTGAAGCGATTCGACGAACCCGCCTCCCAGCTTGACGATCACCTACACCAAAACCGGCGAGAGGTTCTCGTCCGCTAGGAGCTTCAGGCGGCTCGGCTCCGGCACAGCTCCTCAAACTCCACGGCTTGGGTCACGCCGTCCAGCGCCACCTCGTACCAGTCGGCGACGGCCCGGACGTCCTCCTCGACGAGGTACTGGCGGTACAGCACCTCGGTCCGCACGCCCGAGCGTATCTCGATGGGTGCGCCGAAGGAGCGGGAAGGGTCCAGCACGACCAGCTTGTTCTTCCCCAGCGGGTAATAGGCCGTCGCCAAACCCTCTTCGTCGAAGTCAAAGAAACGCATGAAGCGCTTGGCGAACTCGAAGACCCGCTGTTGGCCAAGCACGACTTCGAGCGCCTTTTCGTCAACCAGGTCCTTGTTGAGTTCGGCAATGCGACGCAGAGCGAACGGATAGCGCGTGCCCCACCGCTTTCTCAAGACGTTTGCCGCACCGCGGATCTTGGGCAAAGGAACCCTGGCCTTGCGGAACTCCCGCACGAAGAACAACTCCACCAGATCGTGGAAGTTGAGCAGACCTCCCTCGGCAGACCCCTCCGCGAGCACAGGCCCGGAGGAGCGCTCCTCATCGCCGGCGGCGTAGACGTAGCCCTTGGCCCATCGCGCCACGACAGAGGGCGAAACCTGAAGCAACCGCGCAACCTCCGAAAGCGTGTAGACCCCTTCGGTCAGCGGATTCCTGTCAACCTCCGGCGTTTCCTTGTGCATGCCAAGCCCCTCACCAAGCAGTATAACCTTGTCTCCCTATTCCGCTTGACCCACAGAGACGACCCCAAGTTCCGCCCGCAACGTTACCCTAGGAACGGCTCCTCCCGACGCTCGCGCTCAACGGGTACCTTCGCAGCATGGTCCGAGTGGATTTCGTGACGCTCTTTCCCGAGATGGTGCTGGGCGTGGTATCGCAGAGCATCCTCGGTCGGGCGGCGCGAGCGGGCCTGGCGGAGTTCCATGCCGTGAACCCGCGCGACTACACCTACGACCGACACCGAACCGTGGACGACACGCCGTTCGGCGGGGCGCCGGGGATGGTGCTCAAACCCGAGCCGGTGGCGATGGCGCTGGAGAGCCTGGCGCTGGAGCCGGAGACGCCGGTGATCGTGACGGACGCCGCCGGCGAACGGTTCACCCAGGCCGCCGCGCGCGAACTCGCGGCCGCTCCCAGGGTCGCGTTCATCTGCGGCCATTACGAGGGGATGGACGAGCGGATACGCACCAAGCTGGCGAACCGGGCGTACTCGATCGGCGACTTCGTGCTGACCGGGGGCGAACTGCCGGCGTTGGCGATGGCGGACGCGATCGTGCGGCTCGTGCCGGGCGTGCTGGGAGACCCAGCCAGCCACCAGGACGACAGCCATACGGACGGGCTTCTGGGCTTTCCGCTGTATACTCGTCCCGTCGAGTTCATGGGCGAGTCGGTTCCGCCGGTGCTGCTCTCGGGCGACCACGGCGCGATCGCCAAGTGGCGCAGGCAGCAGTGCCTGCGGCGAACGCGCCAGGCGAGGCCGGACCTGTTCTGTCGTGCGGACCTAAAAAGGTCCGATGTCGACATGCTATAATGGCCTCTTGGCGCGTCCTGCGCCCGCCCTGGGGCCTGCCCCAAAGAGGATTTTGGACAGATGTCGAAGCAAGCTATTTTGCAGAGCGTTGCGGAGCCTTACATCAAGAAGGACCTGCCGGAGTTCCGCCCTGGCGACACGGTTCGCGCGCACGTGAAGGTCCGCGAGGCGGGCAAGGAGCGCATTCAGGTCTTCGAAGGCTTGGTGATCGCTATCAAGAACGGCGGCGTGGCAGAGAACATCACGCTGCGCAAGACCAGCAACGGGGTGGGCGTCGAGCGCACGCTGCCGCTGCACTCGCCGAACGTGGCCAAGTTCGAGGTGATCCGCCACGGTAAGGTTCGCCGCGCGAAGCTCTACTACGTGCGCGAGAAGGTCGGCAAGGCCGCCCGCATCGAGGAAAGGCGCTAGGCCGTGAACGCGTGCTGGAGCCTGCTCGCCCAGGCCGGGCAACCCCAGGGGCTGGTCTTCTGGATTGACCGGGTTGCGCGAGCGCCTCTCAGCAAGGTTCTGATTTTCGCGCTGATCTGCACCGTTGTGCGGATCAGCGTTTTTCCGTTTCTGAAGCGCACGCCGATCCACCTCCGGACCGGCGTGTACTCCTGGGCCAAGATCGCCAATGAATTGTGCGACGCCCTGGTCTACGCCGGAATCGCCGTTTTCATGCTGATCCGGCCGTTCGTGATCCAGACCTTCTTCATCCCGTCTGGGTCGATGATCGACACGCTGCGGATCCACGACTACATCGTCGCGAACAAGTTCGTTTACCGAGTGAGCGAACCCGAGCACGGCGACATCGTGGTGTTCAAGCCGCCGAAGCGCGCGCTGCACCCCGGCCAGTCCGACACCGACTTCATCAAGCGGCTTATCGGCAAGCCGGGCGACCTGATCGAGATCAAGAACAAGAAGCTCTACCGCAACGGCTCGCCCGTCGACGAGCCGTACGTGGACTACACGGAAACCAGCTTCGGCATGGGTTCGGAGCCGATGTCCACACCCCTGCCCCGCGAGCGCTGGGACGAGGTGTCCATCCCGGACTTCAAGCTGGTGGAGTACAAGGGGCAGGTCTGGCCGGTGCAGATGCAGAGCGGGCTGGTGAACGTCGCTGGAGTCGCCAAGGAGTACCAGACCACGGACGTGGCGGTAATGCAGGCGCTCCAGGGTCTGCCGGCCGCGAAGATCCCGGCGGGCTACTACCTGATGATGGGCGACAACCGAAACGGCTCGTTCGACAGTCGGGGTTGGGGTCTGGTTCCGCGAGACAGCATCATCGGGCGATCGGAGTTCATCTGGCTGCCCGTGGCGCGATGGCGCGCCACGCGCTAGGCGCTTGGCCGGCCTCAGATCGACGTTTGCATCACTGGTCCCACATTTGTCACTTTTCCGTTGTTTGCGGGAAGCATTGCCGTGCGTCAATCCGTCTAAGCATGTGGGAGCAAAACGAACGAAATGACCCACGGGCAGGGCTGAGCAACAAGCGCGAAAAGCCCGCCGCAAATATTGGCCGAGCGGTTACTGTCCTCTCCGATCGCTCGGCCTTTGTTATGTCGCAGAGGGGCTGGTAACCTCCCCGATTCCGATGGACAGCACGAGCCTTGCCCGAGCGGTATACGAGGAGGCTTTGCGGGCGGTCCGCGCCGACCGGCTGACGGCTTCGGCGCTCGAAACTCGGCTGGCCGACCTGCGGCAGTACCGGCGCGTTCTGGTGGTTGGCGCGGGCAAACCGGTCGCAGCGATGGCGCAGGCGGTCGAGGAGGCGCTCGGCGAGGGCGCCGCCGCCGGAGTCGTGGCCACCAAGTACGGCCATTCCCTTCCCTTGCGCCGAATCGAGGTGCTCGAGGCGGGACACCCCGTGCCGGACGAGGGGTCGCTGGTCGCGGGCAAGCAGATCGTCGAACTTTTGCAGGGCGCGGGCCCGGAGGACCTCGTGATCGGCCTCATCTCGGGCGGCGCATCGGCGCTGATCGAGTCGCCCCGCGAAGGCGTGTCGCTTGCCGACATCCAGCGGGCGACGGAGCGACTCCTGCGCTCCGGAGCGCCCATCGAGGAGATCAACGCGGTGCGGCGCCGGCTTTCCCTCGTCAAGGGCGGTGGCCTGGCAGCTGCCGCTTTCCCTGCCCGTTGCCTGGTGCTCGTGCTCTCCGACGTGCTCGGCAACCCGCTGGAAGCCATCGGCTCCGGGCCGTTCTGCGCCGGGGGTTCGGGGCCCTCGGCCGAGGAGGTGGCCGAACGGTATGGCCTGGACGTCCCGCTTTCCTCGCCCAATACGGAAGGCGCCGGCCTGGTCGAGCACGTGCTCGTGGGGGACGTGAACCTGGCCGTCGAGGCTGCCGCCGCCGCGGCCCAAGGGCTCGGCCTGGCGCCACAGGTTCTGGACCGGGCCTTTTCGGGGAGGGTGGAGCAGCTATCTGCGATCCTGGCGGGGGCCGCCCGAGGGGCCGCGCCGGGGACGTGCGCCATCGTCGGCGGCGAGCCGACCGTGATCGTGCGTGGGCCGGGGCGGGGCGGACGATGCCAGGAAGCGGCGTGCCGCGTGGCCGGGCTGATCGACGGCCTGCCGGGGGTGGCGGTGCTCGCCGGCAGCACCGACGGCACGGACGGGCCCACCGACGCCGCGGGCGCGGTGGTGGATGGCGAGTCGGCGAAGAGGGCGGGGCTTTCGGTGCGGGAAGCGCTGGCACAAAGCGACAGCGAGCGCTGGTGCCAAGCCGCGGGCGCCGCGTTCGTGACGGGTCCCACGCGGAGCAACGTGAACGATCTTTACCTGGTGGTTCGGGGCGTTCCGGCCCCGAGTCGCGTTTCGCGGGTACAACCTGATTGACCTCGCCGCAACGGTTGCGGCCCGGTTCTGTGAGGATTGTGCATGAGGACCGCCAAATACTTCGCACTGATACCATTGGTTGTCGCGGCTTTCGGGTTGGCCCGAGCCGACAGCATCAACCCGGCGCCGAAAGGGATATGGGTTCCGGAGATCAAGACCGATCTGCCTTTTGACGACGTCTTCCCGCGCAAGCGGCTATCGGGCAAATCAGCTCAAGCGGTCGCGTGGTCTTTTGACGACCGCTACCTTGCGTACCTTTGGAATCCCTACGACGACAAGGGCAACGACCTTTGGGTGTATGACGCGAAGGAAGGCAAGGCAACGCGCCTCACGACCATCGAAATGATGGCCGGATACGACCGCGATACGGCCAAAGCAATAGACCGGTACAAGAAGGACAAGGAGGAGGAGGCCAAAACCGACAAGATGTCCAACGACGAGTACCGGGTTTACCAGATCGACAAGGCGAAAAAGGACAAGGAGCGGAAGGAGCCGCTTCCCGCCTACTACGGTCCCAGCGAGATCGCCTGGGCGAAGAAGACCAACGAGTTGCTCATGGTCTTCAAGGGCGACGTCTACCGCTGGAAGATGGGCGACAAGGAGCCGGTCCGCCTGACGCGGACGCGCGAGGGCGAGTCGCAGGTCGCCTATACGGCCGATGACAAGGGCTACACCTACAAACGCGGCGCGAACGTGTTCCGAGCGTCGTTCGAGAGCGGCGCGGTCGTTCAGCTGAACCCAGAGCTGCCGAAGGAAGTGTCGCTTTACTCCTACGCCATCTCCCCGGACGGCACGAAGCTGCTGATCCAGGCCAACCGCAGCCTCGCCCCCGAACGGCAGGTGGACTACATCGTCTACCGCGACCGGTTCGCCCAGGCCCGCAAGGAGACGCGCGGGGTCGCGGACGACAAGTACAACTACGAGGATTACATCTTCCTTTACGACCTAAACGACGACCCGAAGACCAATCCCAAGAACGATGGGAAGCCGTGGGAGGCCTGGAAGTTCCCGGGTGGCGAGGAGCTTTGGTACACGAGCATCCACGAGAAACCGTGGTCGCCCGACGGCAAGAAGATGGTGTTCGCGTCCTGGAAGCAACGCCAAAAAGTGCTTGAGATCTGGGTCGCCGACGTCGAGAAGAAAGAGGCCAAGGTCGTCTACAAGACGTCGCAGGACGGCGAGCATTCGACGCCCGGCATGACCAGGCCGTTCTTCATGCCCGACGGCAAGCGCATCGTGGCGATGTTGGAGACCAGCGGTTTCCGCCACGCCTGGATGATCGACCCGCTGACCGAGGGCGCGTCGCCGATCACCAAGGGCGATTTTGAGGACTTCCCGCTTGAGCCGACGAAAGACGGCAAGGAGATAATCGTCCAGGGCGCCGGAGAGGGCCTGGAGCGCAACGACGTCTACCGCGTGAACGTGGAGACCGGGGCGGTCAAACGCCTGACCACCAAGCGCGGCTTCTACGGCGATCCGACGATCGGCCACAACCAGGAGAGGGTGGCGCTTGCCTTCCGCTCTTGGGACGCGCCGCTGGGCGAGCTGTTCGTGATCGACGGCAAGAAGGGTGGCCAGGAGAAGGCGATCACCGAATCCCACAAGCTGGCCGAGTGGAGCAAGCTGTACAAGATCAAGCCGAACCTCTTCACCTACAAGAACCGCAACGGCCAGACCATCTACGGCTACGCCTACCTGCCCCCCAACTTCAAGAAGGAGGACAGGCGCCCGCTCTTCATCAACGTATACGGCGGCCCACTGGGCACCGGCAAGTCGGTGGTGGATGGCGCGGTCAGCCTGTTCGACATGTGGCTGTCGTACGCGATGGGCTACGTGGTGGTGTGCGTCGACCCGCGCGGCCAGAGCGGCTACGGCGCGGTGTTCGGCAAGGCCAACTTCGAGAACCCGGGCAAGGCTCAGGTCGAGGACCTCACGGACGGCGTGAAGTACCTTGAGGGGGAGTACGGCATCGACCGGACCAAGGTCGCGGTGTCGGGATGGTCGTTCGGCGGCTTCCAGACGCAGATGTGCATGTACACGGCGCCGGACGTCTTCACGCTGGGCATCGCCGGGGCCGGCCCGACGGAGTGGCAGAACTACAACACCTGGTACAGCGGCGGCGTCATCGGCGCCTCGCGGCCGGGCCACCCGGAGGACCTGGACAAGTACTCGCTGACCAGCTTGGCGAAGAACCTGCAGAACCCGCTGTTGCTGCTGCACGGCGTCGAGGACCTGAACGTGCTCTACCAGGACACGATCCACGTCTATCAAAAGCTGCTGCAGTACGGCAAGGGACCGCTGGTGGAGTTGGCGATCGACCCGACCGGCGGCCACGGCATGGGCGGCGACATGAACACCCGCGACCGTTGCGCCATCTACGTGGCGTTCCTGATGAAGCACTGGGGCAAGCCGAACTAGGCTTCGCTCCGGCCGAGCATGCTCCCGCAGCGTTGCGGGAGTATGCTCGGCGCATGCACCGCATGCTGGTCGACCTGCCCGAGTCGTTCGGGACGGCAAGGCTGACGATAAGGGGGTACCGCCCGGGGGATGGGCCGCTGCTGCTGGAGGCGGTGCGACGCAACCGCAGGCTCCTGGAGGAGACCGCTCCCGCCTACCTGCTGGAGATGGACAGCGTGGAGCAGGCCGAACTCCTGGTTCGGCAGTCTTGCGCGGAATGGCTGCTGCGCGAGCGGATGGCCGCGCCGTACTTCGTCACGGATTCCGGGGAGTTCGCGGGCGAGCTTTACCTCCAACTCCTCGACGCCGACGCCGCGATCTACGAGGTCGGCTATTGGGGCGACGGCGGGCAACTGGGCAAAGGCTACGCCACGGAGGCCGTCCTGGGGGCGCTCGACCTGATCTTCGGGCGCCTGGGCGCCGAGAAGGCGCTGATCTGCTGCGACGCGGACAACGTGCGCAGTTCCCGCGTGGCGGAGCGCAGCGGATTCCAGTTCGAAGGGCGGTTGCGCAACCAGCGCCGCAACAACGCCGGGCAACTGATCGACCGACTCTACTTCGGCATGTTGCGCGAGGAGTGGGAGGGGCGCTAGGCGGCCGCCGTGACCGTCTCCTCCGCAAACCGCTCGGCCTCGAGCCGGAGGGCGTGGCGCCTTGCTTCGTCCGCGGCGTCGAGCCGCCCCATCCGCAACAACGCCTCGGCCAGGTCGGAGTAGATCCCCGGCGAGTCCGGGTCGAGCGCGATCGCGCTCTCGAACTCCCGCACGGCGTCCGAGGGCTTGCCCTGGCGGCAGAGTTGGCGCGCGAGCCCGGCATGAGCCGACGCGTCGTTGGGCGCGAGCCTGGCGGCGGTAGCGAATGCCGAAAGCGCGTCGTCGTTCTCACCCGACGAGGCAAGCGCCGAGCCGTAGACCGCCCAAGCCTCGCCCCAGTTGGGCCGGCTGTTGAGCGCCCGGCGAAGACGGCGGAGCGCGGCAGCCAGGTCGCCGCGCTCCAGTGAGATCGCCCCCATCAGATAGAGGGCTTCGGGCTGTCCGGGGCAGACGTCGAGGGCTTTGCCACAAAGGCCTTCCGCCTCGGTTTCGCGACCGGCCTCGTGGAGCTGGAACGCAAGCGTCAGGAGGTCCTTGATGGCCTGCTCCTGTTGCGACGACAGGCGCGGGGCGCTTTGCGGCCTGTGCCACACCTTGCGCGCGATCGCCTTTCGCATTGCTCTGTCCATATCCTTACCGACCGGGCGAAGTGAACGTCGCCCGACCATTATGTCGGCCGGTTTGTCGCATCTTATCAGCCAGCAAAAGCGCCGACTGCCTTTGTTGCGGCAATCGGCGCTTCTGCACTCCGGTTCGTACTATAAACTACACCATGCGTTGGTGCGCGTCGATTCGCGGATCCCCTCGAGCACCTTCTGCGCGGCCACTCCGTCCGCGAAGGTCGGGAACTCCACCTTCTCGCCGCGCACGGCGTCGATGAGCAGTCCGGGGCCGCCGGTCTTCTGTCGCGCGCAGAAGTCCGTGGGAACGGTGTTCACAGGGATGGAGGTCGCCCACGTTGCGTAACGGTTGATCGACTTCCCTACGGTCATCTCGATCTCGTTCGGTTTGTCGGAGAGCACGATGAGCGTGCCGTGCTCGCCCGAGACCTCGATTCGGTGGTGGTTGCCGTAGCCTGGGGCGGACTGGGTGGTCTCGAAAGTCGCCGCGACGCCTTCGGAGAGCTGAGCGATGAAGGCCGAGTTGGTGTCCGTCGTGACCTTGTGCGGTTTGCCTTGAGCGTCCAGCTTCTCGGGGATGGCGGTGAGCGCCAACCCGACGACCCGCTCGTAGTCCAGGCCGGTGATGAACCGAACGGCGTCGATCATGTGCACGCCGAGGTCGCCGAGCGCGCCCCAACCCGCGATGTCGAGGTCGTTGCGCCAGGAGTAGAGGGTGCCCGGCGCGCCGAGGAAGCTCTGCAGGTAGACGGCGTGGACGCGGCTGATGCGGCCGAGTTCGCCGGAGGCGATGAGTTCGCGGGCGAACCGGAACGACATGACGTTTCGGTAGCTGAAGTTGATGTACCCGAGCTTGCCGGCCTTGGCGCGAGCGGACTCCATCTCCTTGGCTTCGGCCAGGTTCATGGCCATCGGCTTTTCGCAGATGACGTGGGCGCCGACCTTGAGGGCGGCGAGCACCTGAGCCTTGTGGAACCGGTTGGGTGTGCAAACGGAGACCACGTCCGGCTCGGCCTTGGCGAGCATCGCCTCGTAGTCGGGTTCGGCGACAGCCTTCGGGAACCTCTTGGAGGCCGCCTCGAGGTTGGCGGCGGCCACGTCGCTCAGGCCGACCACCTCGACGTCCGGTTTGGCGGTGACGTCGTGAAAGTGGCTGTTGGCAATGCCGCCCGTTCCGATGACGGCGTAGCGTAGCTTCTGCATGTCGCCGGCAAGGCTACCGCGCAGCGGGGCGTTCAGACACGAAAAATGGAGCGCTTGAGGAATCTCGCTCCGGTTCTACGGCTCATTTGGTTAACGTAGTGTACAACCTTACTGCGTTAACCCGGATTCCCAATGGGGTTGTCCATTCCCTCCAGTGACATTATACGACGGGAGGAGCCAAAACGTCACCGCTGGGTGATTTGCGTTCGACGATTATCGCGTCCGGGTTGCGCTCCACCGCCTTCAGGGGTATGCGCCCGGGGCCGAAAGACCCCGGGCGCAGATGGTTCAGGCCTTGCGGCCGGGGTAGGCGACGAGCGCGGCTTCCAGGCAGTCCATGGCCGCGGACAGGTCCTCGAGCTTGAGCACGTAGGCGACCCGCACCTCGTTCATCCCCAGACCGGGCGTCGAGTAGAAGCCGGTGGCCGGGGCGAGCATGACGGTCGAGCCGTTGAAGTCGAAGCTCTCCAGCAGCCATTTGCAGAAGCGGTCGCAGTCGTCGATCGGCAGCTTGACGGTGGCGTAGAACGCGCCCTGCACGTCCGGGCAGACGACCCCCGGCATGGCGCGAAGGCGGTTGGTGACCAGGTCGCGGCGCGCCTGGTACTCCTTGCGCACGGCGTCGAAGTAGGACTGGGGGGCGTCGAGCGCGCCGAGGAGGCCGTACTGCTCGAGCGTCGGCGGGGAGAGCCGCGCCTGGCCGTACTTCAGGGCGGCCGCCATGAACTCGGCGTTGCGCGAAACCAAGAAGCCGATGCGCGCGCCGCAAAGCGAATAGCGCTTGCTGACCGAATCGACCATGACCGCGTTTTTCTCAAGGCCGGGGAGCTGCATCACCGAGGGGACGGGCTTGCCCGAGTAGTTGAACTCGCGGTAGACCTCGTCCGCGATCACGAACAGGTCGTGTCGCAACGCCAGTTCCCGCAGCGCGTCGAGTTGCGACTCGCTGTAGATGGCGCCGGTCGGGTTCGACGGGTTGCAGATGATGACGCCCTTGGTGCGCGGGGTCACCTTCTCGGCGAACGCCTCGACCGAGGGGAGCGCGAACCCGTTCTCGATATGGGTGGTGATCGGGACCACCTCGACGCCCGTGGTCTTGGCGAAGCTGATGTAGTTCGCGTACATCGGTTCGGGGACGATCACCTCGTCGCCCGGGTTCATGCCGACCAACATGGCGAAGCTGAGCGCTTCGGAGCCGGCCGTGGTGATCATCACCTGCTCGGGGGTGACGTCGATCCCCTGCTTGCAGTAGTGCGCCGCGACTTTGTCCAGCACGGGCTGCAGGCCTTGCGAGGGGCTGTATTCGAGCACCTTGAGGTCGGTGTTCCGGACCGCGTCCCAGAACTCCTGCGGGCTCTCGATGTCGGGCTGGCCGATGTTGAGGTGGTAGACCTTCATGCCGCGCTTCTTGGCTGCGACGGCGAGCGGCGCGAGCTTGCGAATCGGCGACGACGGCATGGCAGCGGAGCGTTCGGAAAGGTTCGGCATGGCTTCCCTGTGAGCATACGCCAGTCGCGAGGGCGATCGGGGAGACGATTGGGCCGCAGGGCGTGGGCCGCCGCCGCTGCGATGACCATCTCCGGGTCCGCGCCGGGCGCCGGCGGTACCGTATGGCCGTTGTAGGGGCGATTCACGAATCGCCCCTCGGCCCAACGATCGCCCCCTCGGTCCCGCATTTGCCTTGTCCCTGGACGATGTTATGGGCACGCCTTTACCCGGAGGCTTTCAGGCTTGCGCCTCCCCCTGCACCCCCTCCGTACGCTTTTGGCTACGGAGGGGGAGGACTCCGCGGCCAAAGGCGGTTTGTCCTTCGGACCGGGGTGCAAAAGACATCACCCCGGCCACCCGCCCCCAAGCGTGTCATCCCGAACCGAAGGTGAGGGATCTCGGTCGGATGGG
>CAZIIS010000038.1:0-1832 GCA_964539295.1 uncultured Fimbriimonadaceae bacterium
CCTGTTATCCCCGGGGTAGCTTTTATCCGTTGAACCCTGGCGTGCCCACGCACCACCAGAGGGTCACTTAGACCGTCTTTCGACCCTGCTCGACTTGTCAGTCTCACAGTCAACTGCACTGTATACCTATATGCTCAACGCCTGATTTCTGACCAGGCTGAGTGCAGCTTTGTACGCCTCCGTTACATTTTAGGAGGCGACCGCCCCAGTCAAACTACCCGCCACGGAGTGTCCAAATGCCCGATAAGGGCACATGTTAGTCATCCAGATGTAGAAGGGTGGTGTTCCATTGGCGCCGAAGCTCCCACCTACGCTCTACATCTACACCCAAATGACAATCCGAAGGTGTAGTAAAGCTCCACGGGGTCTTTCCGTCCTACTGCGCGGAACCGGCATCTTCACCGGTACTACAGTTTCACCGAGCTTCTCGTTGAGACAGTGCCCAAGTCGTTACGCCTTTCATGCGGGTCGGTATTTAGCCGACAAGGAATTTCGCTACCTTAGGACCGTTAGAGTTACGGCCGCCATTCACCAGGACTTCACTTCAATGCTTCGGGTTGCCCCTAACACCTCCGCTTAATCGACTGGCATTGGGCAGGCGTCAGCCCCTATACATCGGTTTTCACCTTAGCAGAGACCTATGTTTTTGGTAAACAGTCGCCTGGGCTGCTTAGCTGCGACCCATTTCTGGGTGTCCCTTATTCCAAAGTTACGGGACCCGTTTGCCTAGTTCCTTAACGAGAGTTCTCTCGAGCGCCTGAGGCTCCTCGCCTCACCTACCTGTGTCGGTTTGCAGTACGGTCAGCAACAGGGTATGCCTTGGAGCTTTTCTCGGCCCCTATCCGTCTCAGTTCAGTTCTGCCGAAGCATCCCTTTCCCCCCATTCAGCCTTTATGCCAACCTTCCGGCTGGCCCAGCCTCCTGGTAGCCCGGAACAACCAACAGTCCGGGATGAAACTTCTAGAAGCGTCCTTCCAGTGCCCCTGCGCTGGGTCGGGAATGTCTACCCGATGTCCATCGGCTACGCCTTCCGGCCTGGCCTTAGGAACCGCCTAACCTCCGTATGACGAGCATAGCCGGAGAAACCTTAGGTTTTCGGCGCACAGGATTCTCACCTGTGTTATCGCTACTCGTGCCTGCATTCTCACTTGAGTGCGCTCCACCCGTGCTTCCGCTCGAGCTTCACTGCACACACAACGCTCCCCTACCGATCACCCTCCAAGAGGGGATCCCGAAGCTTCGGGAGACGACTTTAGCCCCGTTGAATTGTCCGCGCAGAATCACATTCGGCCAGTAAGCTATTACGCACTTTTTAAAGGATGGCTGCTTCCAAGCCAACCTCCTGGCTGTTTACGCGACTCCACATCGTTCCACACTTAGTCGTCGTTTAGGGCCCTTAGCTGTCGATCTGGGCTGTTTCCCTTTTGACCACGGACCTTATGGCTCGCAGTCTCACTGCCTTGCTAATCATACGGTATTCGGAGTTTGGTTGGGTTCGGTAAGCGGGTAAGCCCCCTAGCCCATTCAGTGCTCTACCCCCGTATGAAAACGCAAAACGCTGCACCTCAATGCATTTCGGGGAGAACCAGCTATCTCTGCGTTCGATTGGCATTTCACCGGACTAACCACAGCTCATCCCGAGACTTTTCAACGTCAATGAGTTCGGGCCTCCATGAGGTGTTACCCTCACTTCACCCTGGCCATGGCTAGATCACGCAGTTTCGGGTCTAATGATACTGACTCGACGCCCTATTCAGACTCGGTTTCCCTACGGCTTCGCGGCTAAACCGCTTAACCTCGCCGGTACCATTAACTCGCAGGCTCATTATGCA
>CAZIIS010000038.1:1891-24440 GCA_964539295.1 uncultured Fimbriimonadaceae bacterium
AGGTTCTATTTCACTCCCCTCCCGGGGTTCTTTTCACCTTTCCCTCACGGTACTGGATGCACTATCGGTGACAAGTCGTACTTAGCCTTACCCGGTGGTCCGGGCAGATTCACGCGGAATTCCTCGTGTTCCGCGCTACTCGGGTACATCCTGAATTCGGTAGAAATGTCGATTACGGGGCTATCACCCTCTATGGCAGAGCTTTCCAACTCGTTTCTTCTATCCCTACGCGATATCCTTTTCCAAATCCTTCTAATTCAAGGTCAACCCCTGAATTAGGAGGACTTGGTGGATGCCCCACTACCCCGACAGGCAAGCCTGTCGGTTTAGGCTGGTCCGTTTTCGCTCGCCGCTACTCACGGAGTCTCTTCGATTTCTCTTCCACGGGTTAATGAGATGTTTCAGTTCACCCGGTGCCCTTCTCACATCCTATGTGTTCAGATGTGGATGCCGAAGCATTACCCTCGGCGGGTTTCCCCATTCGGAAATCTCTGGATCATCGCTTCTGTGCAGCTCCCCAGAGCGTTTCGTCGCTTACACGTCCTTCGTCGGCAACTTGTCCCTAGGCATTCGTCGCACACCCGTCGTAGCTTATCAGGTGCTCAAATTCGGTGCCTTTAACGCGCAGTTCACAAACCTTTATACAACTTTCAAATTGCTCTCGCCCGTTTCCGGGGCTCGCCTCGCTGCGGCTTTCGCTTGATGCTTCGCTTTAGCTCGGCTGGCAAGGAGAAATGATACCAACCTGGAATCCGGAAGTCAAGGGCGTCGGGCCACTTTCCCGAAATTGGGCTCCCTCAAGACCCCCAAAAGCGGCCCAAAACGAGGCGCCGGACAACCCCCATTTTGAACCTAAAACGACCCAAATTGCGACCCCGGAAAGAACCGCCAAAAAGGGTCCCAGCCGGCCCGGTCCATCCGTGGGCCTTCCCGTCCCACCGGCCCCCCACGGAGCCCTTCCCCCGCCACGGGCGGCTCGGCCCCCGCTTCCGCCCCTCCAGGTTCATTTGAACCTGAAGACGCGGCTCCAAAAAGAAACGCACATCGGCCCCTCCGGGTCCCCGCAACGGTCCCACCACCCCGGTCCGGGCCCTCACCTGCGCTTGTAGACCAGGCTCTGGTCCCCCTTGTGGGCGGTCAGCGTCCCCGCCCCAGGGTCGAACGTGAAGGTGATCGGCGGCTGGTCCCCCTCCTTCGTCGGCTGGTCCCCCAGCTTCGTGGTCCTCAAGGTCAACCGGTCGCCCTCGGCCACGTAAGTCCCGGACGCCTTGCCCGGCCCCACCGTGGCGGGGGTCTGCATCACCCACGTCCCGTCGCCGTTCACCGTGAGCGAGGCGCCCGCCAGGTTCTCGTCGTAGTCCTTGCGGGCCTTGGCGGCCATCTCCTTCCCGCCCGGCTGCGCCTCCATCTCCCGCAGGTTCTCGTCGAACCTCGCCGAATCCTCCGCCGAGACCTGCATCCCGTACGTGCCCACGTAGGCTCTTTCCCCGCCTGCCGAACCCGCGTTCGACCGGGTCTCGGGCGCGCAACCGCCCATCGCGAAGGCCCAAACGGCCGCAACCGCAATCCAAACGCCTTTCGTCTGCATCTCCTTTGCGTCTCCTTCTACGCGGCCATTCGCCGCCGCGAAACATCGAAATCAGGCTGCCGGCGGACCTAGAAGATCGACAGCCCGGCCTTGCGCCAGTCCTCCAGGAACCGTTCCAGGCCCGAATCGGTCAGCGGATGCCGGAACAGCTGCTCCATCACCTTGAACGGGACCGTCGCGATGTGCGCCCCGGCCCTTAGGGCCTCCACCACGTGCATCGGGTGCCGCACCGAGGCCACCAGCACCTCGCTTTCAAAGCCATAGGTCCTCACCATCGCGACCGTGTCCGCGACGGCCACCATCCCTTCGCCCGAAATGTCGTCCACCCTTCCCACAAAGTTGCTGATGAAGGTCCCGCCAGCCTTGGCTGCCAGCAGCGCCTGGCTCAGCGTGAAGACCAAGGTGACGTTCGTGCGGATGCCCCGCTCCGTCAACTCCCGCACCAAACGCACCCCTGGCGAGACCATCGGAACCTTGATCACGATCTGCGGGCTCCAACTCGATATCTCCAGCGCCTCCTTCAACATGCCGTCTAAATCGGTCGAGACCACCTCGGCGCTGATCGCCCCGTTCGGCACGGCCCGGCAGATATCGAGCACCGTCTCCTTGAAGCCGCGCCCCGCCTTGGCCACCAGGGTCGGGTTCGTCGTCACCCCGTCAAGCACGCCCCAATCGACCGCCCGCCGCACCTCCTCAATGTCGCCGGTATCGAGAAACAGCTTCATGTTGCGACATTAGCACATCGCGATATGTCCATAACCAGAGGCCGCGCGATCCCGCTGGATTGCCGGCGTCAGGGCCAAATTTGGCCATATAGCGGCTCAACTCGCCGGAGGGCAATGCTTTCCGACCTGGATTCGTTGCGATGGGTTGATGCCAGCTATTCGCCTGGGGTTCCCCCTCAACCGACAAGCGAACGAGGAAGGCGTGCGCTCCTTCCGCTCGCAGCGCAAACCTCGGCCGAGCTCCGAGGGCCCGCATAGCCCCTTGGAGCGGTATAACGGAACTTGCCCATGCGGCACCTTCTTGACACGATCGTTGCGCCGATCACCGGCTCCCACATGGCCGCGGTCGCCGTCGTGCGCGTCAGCGGACCCAAGGCGTGGAAGGTTGCCCGGCACGTGTTCGCGCCTTGGCCGGACTCCCCCTCGCCCCGCATGGCGCTCTTCGGCCATTTCGCCAACGGCGACGACGGGCTCGCCATCCCGTTCGCCGAAGGCCACTCGTACAGCGGCGACGAGACGGTCGAGTTCTCCGTCCACGGTTCGCCCGCGTCGGTCAAGGGCATCATTGACGCCTGCATCCAGGCGGGCGCCCGCCCCGCCCGGCCCGGCGAGTTCACCATGCGCGCCTTCATGTTCGGCCGCATCGACCTCACCCAGGCCGAAGGGGTGCGCGACACCGTCGCGGCGCTCACCGACGCCCAGCTTCGGCAGGCCAACCTGCTTCGCGAGGGCGCCCTGCACGACGCCGTGCACGCGCTCCGCGACGACCTGCTCGGTCTTCTGGCCGCCGTGGAGGCCTCCACCGACTTCCCCGAGGAGGTGGGCCCGCTCGACCGCGATGGTTCGGCCGAGCGATGCCGCGACGCCGCCAGGCGGTTGGGCGACATGCTGAGCACCGCGGAGACGGGGCGCATCCTGCGCGGGGGGCTTGCCATCGCCATCGTCGGGCTGCCCAATGCCGGCAAGTCCTCTCTGCTGAACGCGCTGCTGGGCGCCGAGCGGGCCATCGTCACCGAGATCCCCGGAACCACGCGCGACACCGTCGAGGAGCTTGCCAACCTGGGCGGCATCCCCTGTCGGCTCATCGACACCGCCGGCCTCGGCGCGCCGCTCGACCCGATCGAGCGCATCGGCGTCGACCGCGCCAAGCAGGCCGCCGCCAACGCCGACCTCGTGTGGTACGTGTACGACGCCTCGCTCGGTTGGAGCGCGCTGGACGAAGCGCTCGCGATGGAGTCCAGCCGGCCGACCCTGGTGCTGGCCAACAAGGCCGACCTGGGTCCCGTGTGCGGTCCCGGCCTGCCGATCTCCGCGCTCACCGGCCAGGGGATCGACGAGCTCGTGGCCGCCGTCCACGACCGGATCGGCGACTGGACCGAGGCCGAACCGCTCGTCAACGAGCGCCACGCGCCGCTGCTTCAGGTCGCGCGCGAGGCGCTGCTCGACGTTGTCGCGACGCTGGAGAGCAGCGCCCCCGACGACCTGGCGGCGGTCGGGCTCATGCAGGCCGCCCGGGCGCTGGGCGAGGTGACCGGCGAGACCGCCTCGCCCGACGCCATCGAGCGGCTCTTCAGCACCTTTTGCGTCGGCAAGTAGGCCCTCCCTTGGTCCCGGGAACGCCGGATGCGCCAGAACGTGTTATACTTGTTGACAAGTCACTTGACACCAGGAGGCTCAATAGGCAATGAGATTCGACAAGCTCACCATCAAGGCTCAGGAGGCGTTCCAGGAGGCGCAGCACAAGGCCGAGGAGCTTCAGCACCAGGCCATCGAGGTCGAACACCTGATGGCGGCGCTGCTGGCCCCGACCGACGGCGTGGCCCACGCGCTCGTCGAGAAGCTGGGCGCAAGCCCCGGCGCGCTCGTCGCCGACCTGAACCGCGAGCTTGACCGCCAGCCCAAGGTCTCGGATGCAGCCAGCTACGGCGGAACACTCGGCAACCGCCTCCAAAGCCTGTTCACCCAGGCGTTCCGCGAGGCCGACCGCATGCACGACGAGTACGTGTCTTGCGAGCACCTGCTGCTGGCCGCCGTGGACGACAAGGGCTTCGCCGGCCAGGCGATGAGAGCCGCCGGCATCAACCGCCCCGCCCTACAGAAGGCCGTGGACGAGATCCGCGCCGGCCGCCGCGTCACCGACCCGAACGCCGAGCAGACGTTCCAGGCGCTTGAGAAGTACGGCATCGACCTCACCGCCCGCGCCCGACAGGGGAAGCTCGACCCGGTGATCGGGCGCGACGAGGAGATCCGCCGGGTGATGCAGGTGCTCAGCCGTCGCACCAAGAACAACCCGGTCCTGATCGGCGAACCTGGGGTCGGCAAGACCGCCGTGGTCGAGGGGCTGGCCCGCCGCATCGTGGCCGGCGACGTGCCCGAATCGCTCCGCAACAAGTCGGTCGTCTCGCTCGACTTGGGCGCGCTGGTCGCCGGGGCCAAGTACCGCGGGGAGTTCGAGGACCGCCTGAAGGCCGTGCTCGAGGAGATCGCCCGCGCCGAGGGCTCCATCATCCTCTTCATCGACGAACTGCACAACCTGGTCGGCGCCGGAAAGGCCGAGGGCTCGATGGACGCCGCCAACATGCTCAAGCCGATGCTGGCGCGGGGCGAGCTGCGCTGCGTCGGCGCCACGACGCTCAACGAATACCGTCAGTACGTCGAGAAGGACAAAGCGCTCGAACGTCGGTTCCAGACCGTGCTCGTGGACGAGCCCAGCGTGGAGGAGACCATTTCCATCCTGCGCGGGCTAAAGGAGCGCTACGAGATCCACCACGGCGTGCGCATCACCGACTCCGCGCTGGTCGCCGCGGCCACCCTAAGCAACCGGTACATCACCGACCGCTTCCTGCCGGACAAAGCGATCGACCTGATGGACGAGGCCGCCTCCCGCCTGAAGATCGAGGTTGACAGCGTTCCGGCGGAGCTCGACGCGGTGGAGCGCCAGATCGCCCAGCACGAGATCGACCGCGAAGCGCTGCGCAAGGAGGAGGACGAGGCCAGTAAGGAGCGCCTCGCCCACACCGAGAAGCTGCTAGGCGAACTCGCCGAAAAAGCCAACCAGATGCGCGCCCGCTGGCAGGTCGAGAAGGACAAGCTGGAAAAGGTTCGCGAGGCAAAGGAGCAGCTCGAATCGCTGCGCAACGCCCTTCAAGCCGCCGAGCGGGAACTGGACTGGGCCAAGGCCGCCGAGATCCAGCACGGTCTCATTCCCAAGCTACAGGGAGAGCTTCAACACGAAACCGAGGAACTTGGCGCCATGCAGGAGGGCCAGCGCCTGCTCAAGCAGGAGGTCGACTCCGAGGACATCGCCGAGGTCGTCAGCAAGTGGACCGGCGTGCCGGTCTCCCGTCTGCTCCAGGGCGAGATGCAGAAGCTGCTCACCATGGAGGAGCAGTTGGAGAAGCGGGTGGTCGGCCAAGGCGAAGCCCTTCGCCTTTTGAGCGACGCCATCCGACGCAGCCGCAGCGGCATCGCCGACCCGAACCGCCCGATCGGCTCGTTCCTCTTTCTGGGACCGACCGGCGTGGGCAAGACCGAGACCGCCAAGGCGCTCGCCGAGTTCCTGTTCAACGACGAGCACTCCATGGTGCGCATCGACATGACCGAATACGGCGAGAAGCACTCCGTCGCCCGGCTCATCGGCGCCCCTCCCGGCTACATCGGCTACGAGGAGGGCGGCCAGCTGACCGAGGCGGTGCGGCGCAAACCCTACTCCGTGGTGCTGCTGGACGAGGTCGAGAAGGCGCACCCAGAGGTGTTCAACGTGCTGCTACAGATCCTGGACGACGGGCGCCTGACCGACGGGCACGGTCGCACGGTCGACTTCCGCAACAGCGTGGTGATCCTAACGAGCAACCTCGGCTCCAACCTCTACGGCGATCCAGTCGAGGGGGTCGCGTTCGAGGATGTGAAGGAGCAGGTGCTGGAAGTGGTGAAGGCGTTCTTCCGGCCGGAGTTCATCAACCGCTTGGACGACATCGTGGTGTTCCACTCGCTCGGCGTCAACGAGATCAAGGCGATCGTCCGAATCCAGGTCGCCAAATTGGCCGAGAGGTTGGCAAGCCGCCGCATCGAGCTTACGCTCAGCGACGAAGCGCTGACGCAGCTCGCCACCGCCGGGTTCGACCCGGTCTACGGCGCGCGCCCGCTCAAGCGTGCCATCCAAAGCGAGGTGATGAACCCGCTTGCCGCATCGTTGCTCAAGGGCGACGTGCGCGACGGCCAGCGCGTGAGCGTCGACTATCGGGACGAACGGTTCATGTTCGAGACTGAACCTGCCGCCACGGCCTGATCCCGGGGGCTTCACCGACCGATGATCGGGCTGTTGCCCTTTTTGAGGTTACGTCCCCTATGCGGCTGCTGATCATCCAAAGCAACGCCGAGCGCCTTGAAGCGCTGGCCACACAAGCAGGGCGGTGCGGCGCCGAGATCACCGGTCGGGCCGGTTCCGCCAATGAGGCCCTGTCCGCGTGCCTTGAGTCGGAGCCGGACGTGGTCCTCGTCTGCGCCGAACACGCCAGGCTCGTCAACCGCATGGTCGGAACGCCGAACGTCGCCACGGTGCTCGTCGCAGACACAGCGGACGGCCTGTCGGAACTCATCCGAGACGTACGCCCGATGGGCTGCCTGCTCTACCCGGTGAGCGACGAGCAACTCCGCGTATCGCTTTGCGCCGCATCCGCCCGGCTCTCGCTGGAAAGCGAGATGGAGAAGTCCGCCGTTCGTCTCTGCTCCATCCTCGAGGCCGACACAAACCTGATCTGCCGGTTCCGGCCCGACGGCGCGCTGACCTTCGCCAACGAGGCGTACCGAAAGGCGTTCCAGTTCGCCGGCCACGACGTGCAGACCCACGGTCACTTCCGCTACGTGCCGCAGGTCGAACACGAAGAGGCCCTGCGCAGCTACGCGATGCTGTCGCCCCACAACGACACCGTCGTCAGCCGCCGGCGCACCGTCCTCCCCGAAGGGGAGCTTCGCTGGTTTGAGTGGTTGGAACGAGGGTTCTTCGACGAGAACGGCCAGCTGGCCGAACTGCAGGCGCAGGGCCGCGACATCACCGGACACATGCATGAGATCACGATGCGCGACGCCGCCATCCGCGGGCTCGAAGACTCTATCGAGAACATCTCTGCAGTCTCGCGCAACGTCTCCGCCGCCGGCGCCTTGGCGACCGCACTTCAGGCCAGCGAGACGCTCGACATAGCCTACGAGGAGCTTTCGAGCCGCGCCCCCTACCTGCTGGGCCCTGCGCCCGGCGCGCTTTTGCGGCTCGACGACTCGGGCGGTTTTCTCGAACTGGCCACGTCGTGGGGCGCTCTGGCGCTGGACGCCACCTGCTTCGTCGCCGACCAGTGCTCCGAGTTCGGCGAGCAGCCGTGCTGCAACCGCGACGACGCGGGGCGCCTCGACCTTTGTCCGCTGTTGGCGGCCAACGGCGCTTCTGGCAACGGACTCTCATGCAAGTGCGTGCCGCTGCAGGCGGCCGGCAAACGCTTCGGCGTGCTGGTCCAGCAGTACCGCAGCGAGGACGACGTTCGGTGGTACGACGCCGTCGACGAGGTGGCCGAGCGGATCGCGCCGCCGATCGCCAACCTCATCAACCACGCCGCCCTCCGCGAGAGCGCGGCTCACGACGCCCTGACCGGGCTCCACAACCGGCGCTTCTTCAAGGAGGCGTTTGCCAACGAACTACAACGCGCCCAACGGGTCGGGGAACCGCTTGGCGTGTTGATGATCGACGTCGACCGATTCAAGGCCTTCAACGACAAGCTCGGCCACCTGGCCGGGGACCAGGTGCTGGCTCAAACCGCCGCCTACCTTGAGTGCCACACACGCCCGGAGGACGTGCTCTGTCGCTTCGGCGGCGAGGAGTTCGTGGTGCTCATGCCCGCAACCGACCAAGCCGAGGCGATGCACCGAGCCGAGGTGCTGCGCGAGGGCGTGCGGCTCGCCGTCATGACCTACGACGGCAAGCCCTTGCCCCGGATCACGGTGTCCGCCGGCGTCGCTGGGTTCCCGGATCACGGGACGACGCCGACGGACCTCCTGAAGAGCGCCGACCAGGCGCTATACCGAGCCAAGTGCCAGGGCCGAAACCGCGTGTGCGCGGCCTAGACCTTCTTGACGAAATACACCCCGGTCACTTGCTGGCCCGCCGTCGTCTCCTGCACGGCGGGGTGCACGCAGAAGCCCAACTTGACCTTTAGCGCGTAGTTCTCGCGCCAATCAAGCGACGACCAGGACCTCACCTGATAGCACAGTCGGTCGCGGGCCAGCGCCAGTCCTGCCTGCTGCAACTGGAGCCCCACGCCTTGCCGCCGGTACATCTGCTCAACCACAAACGTCTGCCCGTACAGCTCCCGAAGCGGCGCGCCGTCGGGGTCCAGAATCGGCATACCCACGCTGCCGTCTCCGCCGCTGATCGGGCACTCGATCGCCTGTTCGCGCAGAGAGAGGTGCCCTATCACACTCGTTCCTTCTACGGCTCCGATGAAGTACGTCTTGGGCTTGGGGGCGCCGTCGTCGTCGACCACCCAATGGCGCACCCCAGTTCGCTCCAAATGCTCAAGCATCGCCCCCCAAAGGCGGCTCGCTTGGCTAATTCGTTCGATGTTGAGTGCCGTCTTCATAAATGCCCCTCCCCTTATAGTATATGGCTTCCAGCTACTTAACCCGGCTCATCGTCACTTTCTGATCGGTGGTCATTTTCATCATGCCGAGGTCGGTGTCGCTGACCGACTTCCCTTCGGCCTTGAACACGAGCCCGGTGGCAAGCTCAATCCAGGCCGTGCCCTCACCCTTGATCACCGTCTCCGCCTTGTCGACGCCGGGCGCGGCCATTTCCATCGTGATCTTGCCCGAGGAGGTCGTCTTCAGCTTGATGCAGTTCACGCCGTCGACCTTCTCGAACCCCAAGACCTCATAGGTCATCGGCAGCTTGCCGCTGACCGAGGTGATCATCGGATTCGCCTTTGCCGCGGGGCTCTTGGACATATCGATCTCGATCGTCCACTTGTCGCCAACGCCAACGGGCTGCTCGGGGTAGGTGTTCCCAAGGAACCCGCCCTGGTTGGCGCCCGCCAGCATCTGCCCTGCCATCTGCTTCGTGGATTCGTCGGCGCTCTTGGCGTAGGCCATCACCGGGTTCCTGGTCTTGCCGAGCGGGTCGACCTCCACCGTCATGGTCGAGCCATCGAGCTGGGCCGCGGCCTGTGCGGCATCGAGCGGGACCGGCATCGCCGCGTCCACGGCCATCTCGCACTTGCCGTACGTAACCTTGGTTTTCGTCCAGCCCTCCTTAACCGAAAGCGCCTGGATCGACTGGACCGTCTTCAGGGTCATTTCGACCTTCTGGTCCTCCGGCAGCATCTCCGACTTCATGAGCATGGACATAGCGATCTCGGTCTTGATGCGGACCGGTTTGGACGCGTCCAGCTTGAGCCGCAGGGCCTGCTTTTCCTGAGCGGCTGCGGCTCCAACCGCGAGCAGGCCGCAGACAATCAACGTGAGCGGCAACGCGAAGCGAGTCTTCATTCCTTTTCTCCAATTCGGCGACGAACGCCGTCAAGGAGAGCGACGCCCGGCGAAGCGCCGGCGTTGCGCATATTGCCGCTTGGCAGACCTTTTTCAGAGAAGGCCGAGGGGTCGGGCCGTGGTTTTGGCCGGAGGTAAACTCTAAGCAACCGGCTGTAGCTCAGCGGATAGAGCACTGGTCTTCGGAACCAGGTGTCGGGGGTTCGAATCCCTTCAGCCGGGCCAATCTTCTTTGAGCCGTCAAAGCCCTTCGGGTTTGAGCTTCGCGGCCTCTTTCTGAAGCTCCCGGCTCACCTTCGACGCTTGCGCGGGCTTCATCAGCGCCAGCACCTTGGCCGCCTTGTCGGGCTCCATCTTGTTGAAGACCTGGGCCAGTTCCGCCTCGCTCCAGCCCTGTTCGACCACCTTCGCCAACTCCTCCGGCTTCATCTCGTTCCAGAGCTTGGCGAGCTTCTTGTTCCCCGCCTCGGGGTCGGTGGTCGGCGCAACGGGCTTCGCAGCTTTCTTCACTGGGGGCGGCGGCGCGGGTTGCCCCGGGGCGTCCACATTGGCCGGCTCAGGCTCGGTCGCCTTCGGCGCGGGCGTGTTCTCGGCATACTGCCCGACCGCGGCCTCGCCATAGAGCGACGGCCCCTTGTGCTTCTTCGGCGTGAGGCCGGGGATGTTGATGGCGCCGAGCAACGCCACGGCGACCACCCCGCCCACAACCAACACCGGCACGACGATCAGGATGATGCGTTTCATGGGCTACCCAACCTTGCCGGCGCGCTCCAGCACCCGCCGGACGTACGCCGGGGTTTCGCCGTTCGAAGGGATCCCCCCGGCCTTGATCACCGCGTTCGGGCCCGCGTTGTAGGCCGCGAGCGCCAGCTCCACGTTTCCGAAGCGCCGGATCAACTGCGAAAGGTACTTGGCGCCGCCGCGCAGGTTCTGCTCGGCGTCGAACGGATTCTGCACGCCTAGCGCTGCGGCGGTGCGGTCCATGAGTTGGCATAGCCCCTTGGCTCCGGCGGGCGAAACGCTCCCAGGGTTGTAGCCGCTCTCAACCGAAACCAGTGCGTCGAGCAAGTTCGGTTGCAGACCGCTCTCCAGCGCCACGCGCTTCACCAGGTCCCGCACCCCGGGTTCGCCGCCTTCGGGCACAAGGCTCGCGCCCATCGCCATCGGATCGAGCGGGGCAAAGCCGTTTCCGGCCGCCCCAATGCTCCCCGACATGCTCGTGGGCCCGCTCGGCGCGCCATCCAAACCCTCCATCGAGAACGCCGCCTGAGCCCCCTTGGTCCCCAAAACCTGGGCCATCCGGGCCTGTATCTCGGCGACCCGCTGCTGCACGCCTTCGTATCCTCGGGCCTCGACCCTCATGCGGCCCTCCGGGTCACCGCCCACTCGTCCAGTTCGGCCTGCTCGCGGCGGTTCTCCTCCCTCAGCCAATCTGCAAACTCGTTGTCGCGCAGCTTCTGAAGCGCTTCGGCGTCGGTCCGGGCGCGGATCCACTCCTGCCGCGCCGTTTCCTCCTCGTCCTTTAGCACCGAGAGCGCTACCTCCATATCCCGCTCGAGGTCGTCGAGCCGAACCAGGTAAGCCTCGAGGTCCAGCATCGCCTGCACGGTGCTCGGCGACGCCTGCAGCGCCTCCGTGCGCCGACCCTGCAGCTCCTCGATCTCCTGCTCGCCCTCGATGCGTCGGGCGCGGGCGGCCAGATAGGCGTCCTTTGCCCAGCCCTCTTGCATCCGCCGGTACTCGAGCAGCTTCTCCAATCGGAACGCGAACTTAGCCATCTACGATGCCTCTCATGGTCTCCACCGTTTCGTTCGGGGCGGTACCTTCCGCCTTGTCCTGCCTAAGGAAGGCGTTGATCCGGTCCCACCGCTCAATCGCCTTGTCGGCCAGCGGCTTCGCCCCGGGCTTGTACGCCCCCACGCTGACCAGGTCCTCCACGTCGTCGTAAGCCGCTATCATCTCGCGCAGCCCGTTGGCCCACGCCACCTGCTCGCGCGGCACGACCATCGGCATCACGCGGCTCAGGCTCTGCATCACGTCGATCGGCGGATAATGCCCCCGGCTGGTCAGCCGCCGGCTGAGCACGATATGCCCGTCCAGGATCGACCGGGCGGTGTCGGCGATCGGCTCGTTCGTGTCGTCGCCCTCCACCAACACCGTGTAGATCGCCGTGATGGCGCCCTTCGGGCCACAGCCCGCCCGCTCCATCAGCTTAGGCAACAACGCGAAGACGCTCGGGGTGTAGCCCTTGGTGCTCGGCGGCTCGCCCACGGCCAAGCCCACCTCGCGCTGCGCCATGGCGAACCGCGTCACCGAGTCCATCATCAGCAGCACGTTCAGTCCCTGGTCCCGGAAGTACTCCGACACCGCGGTCGCCGTCAACGCCGCCTTGATGCGCACCAGCGCCGGCTCATCCGACGTGGCGCATATCACCACGCTCCGGCGGAGCCCCTCCTCGCCCAGGTCGTTCTGGATGAACTCGCGGACCTCGCGCCCCCGCTCGCCCACCAGGGCGATCACGTTCACGTCGGAGCCGCCGTGCCGGGCGATCATGCCGAGCAAGGTGCTCTTCCCCACGCCCGAGCCCGCAAAGATGCCCATTCGCTGTCCGATCCCCATCGTGAGCGGCCCGTCGATCGCCCGAACCGACGTCACGAAGGGCGAGTCGATCATCTGCCGCTCCAGCGCGTTGGGGGGCGAAGCCAGGTTCGGGTAGTACTGCCGGCAATTCGGGGCGCCCAGTCCGTCGATCGGACGTCCGAGCCCGTCCAGCGTCCGGCCCAGCAGTTCCGGCCCCACGCTGACGCGCAAACACGCCCCCGTGCTGCGGACCAGGCTGCCCGGACGAACCCCGGTCATCTCGCCGAGCGGCATCATCAAAACCGTCTGCTCCCGGAAGCCAACCACCTCGCAGGCGATCGACGGCGCGCCCGGCTCGGGCTCCACCAGGCACACATCCCCCACGCGAGCGTTCGGCCCGTTGGCTTCGAGCACCAGGCCCACCACCTGCGTGACGCGGCCTAGCACCTCCAGCCGGTCGGTCCGCCCCACCGCCGCCTCAATGGACCGGAACGCCGGAGAGACCGTCACGGCCTACGCCGCCTCCTCGAGCGACTTGGCCAGGCGCGCCAGGTAAGCCTCCACGCGCGCGTCCACCACGCCGCCGTCGCTCTCGACCACGCACCCGCCCTGGATCGTCGTGTCCTGCACGACCTCCAGGTCCCGGACGTTCGTCAGGGCGGCGAGCAACTCTTCGCGGCGCGCCTCCAGGGCGGCCGCGCCGAACGGGTTGACCCGCACGCGCACCCGCATCCCATGGGTCACCTCGGCCATCGCCTCTCTGGCGATCGTCACGACGCTCTCCTGGGACATCTGAAGCTCCTGGGCAAGCGCCCGCCGGGCGATCTCGATCGCCAGTCCGGCCAACGCCTTCTCGGCCTCCTCGCCCCAACGCTTCACCGCAAACTGCGTTCCGTCCACGAACTCCTGTAGCGCCGCCACAAAGGCGTCTGTGGCCTCGCGAGTCTGCCGCTCCACCTCGGCCAAGGCCTCCCGCGTTCCGTTCTCGTGCCCGACGCGGTAGCCCTCCTTGCTGCCCGCCGTGAAACCGTCGGAGTAACCGGCCACGCGGGCCTCCTCGCGCACGGTCGCGGCCGTCCGAGCGACGGTACCCGAACGTCTGCCCGACGCCCGCCCTTCATCGGCAACCGGCTCCAGCAGATCCTTGAACGTGCGAGATGTGACGACGTCCCGGAGCACGTTGCTAGACAAGGATCTCCTCCTCCCCTCGACCGACGGTGATCTCGCCCGCCTCTTCCAGCCTGCGGATGACCGCCACGACCTTCTGCTGGGCCTCCTCGACCACGCTCAGCTTCACCGGGCCCATGTAGTCCATGTCCTCTTTGAGCATCTCCGTGGCGCGCTCGGACATGTTCCGGTAGACCTTGTCCTGGACCTCTTCGCTCACGTTCTTGAGCGCCGTCGCGAGGTCCTTCATGTCGACGTCCTTCAGAATCGTCTGAACCGCGCGGTCGTCGAGCTGGACGATGTCTTCGAACACGAACATCATGTTCTTCACCGTCTCGGCCAGTTCGGGGTTGCTGTCGGAGAGCGACTCCATGATCAGCCGTTCGGTCGAACGGTCGACGCGGTTCAACAGGTCGACCAACGCCTTCGGACCGCCGGCTTTGCTCATCTCTTGACTGACGAGCATCGAAACCTTCTTCTCGAGCACCTGCTCCACCCTTCGAATGACTTCAGGCGGGGTTTGCTCCATCATGGCGATCCGTTCCGCCACCTCGGCGCGCAGCTTTGGGCCCAGCTTGGTCAGGATCATCGCGGCTTGGTTCATCGGCATATAGGCCAAGATGAGCGCGATGGTCTGCGGGTGTTCGTCTTGGATGAAGGAGAGCAACTGCTGCGGGTCGGCTCGCTTGAGGAACTCGAACGGCACGACCTGCATGGCGGTCATGATCTTGCGGATCAGGTTGTCCGCCTTGTCGGGCCCGAACGCCTTCTCCAACAGCTTCTTCGCCCTGTCCACGCCGCCTTCGGCGATGAAGTCCTGCGTGATGGCCATCTCGTGGAACTCGTTCACCACGTTGGCCCGCATCTCAGGCGACACTTTTTCGAGCCGCGCCACCTCGAGCGAAAGCTGCTCGATCTGGTCCTCGCTGAAGTGCTTGATGACCTCGGCCGCCACCTCCGGCCCGAGCACGGTCAGGACGATCGCCGCCTTCTTCTTGGCGGTGAGGTCGGTGAGTACCTTTCTCACTTGCGGTCCTCCATCATCCAGCTCTTAAGCAGCGTAGCGACCGCGTCTGGGCGCTTCAGGGCCATCTTCCGGATCTGTTCCAGCGGCACGTCCACCTTGTCCTTGATGCGGCCCACCTTCACCGGACCGTCGCTGTCGTCTTCAAAAACGATGCTCCCATCGTCTTCCTCCCCTTCCTCCGAGTGGCGCTTCGCCACGATCGCGGCCGCCCCCTCGCTGGGCATCTGCACCGCGGCGCTCGCCTGGCCCAGCGGGAGCGCCGCCGAACCGTCCGCCGACAACGCCGCGTCTATCACAATCGGCGCCGGCGCATGCTTGGAGATCGCCTTCACCACCATGAAGCCCACCACCAGCAGCGCGACGATCGGCAGGATCGACAGCATCTGCTGCATCTTCGCCGAAGAGGCCGCCGACGAGGCCGCCTTGGCGTCCGCCTTCTGAGCGGCGGTGTCGAAATCGGTCTCCACCACGCTGGACTTGAAGTTGTCGTCGCCGTACTTGGAGCCGAGGTAGTCGGTTACAAACTGCTTGACCGCCGCCACGTCCTTGACCGCCGACTTGTTCGCGATCACGTTGACGGTCATCGCGGTCACGTCTCCGGCCGCCCGCTTGATGGTCTGGCGCGTCACGTTGGGGGCAAACCGGGATGAGGTCACTTTGCTGGTGTAGTTGCCGGAACCGGAAGACGAACTGGAAGAGGTCGCGGGGGCCAGGCCGGCCGGGTTGTTCGCGGCCAAGCCGCTGATCCCGCCCACGGCGCCGGCGCCGCCGCCGCCCATCTCCTCGGTGGCCGTATCCTGCTGAACCGGGTCTGGGCTGGCCGTGGTCTTGTCCACGAACTCGGACGTCTCGTCCATGTTCAGCACCACGTCCACCCGCGCGACGGTGTTGCCCGCGCCGAACACGGTGTCCAACGTCGACTGAAGTTCGCGCTCACGCCGCTTGGATTCGGTGAGCTGCGCCTCCAGCTTGGTCGATGCGCCGTTTCCGGCCATCCCCTGGTTCGCTCCGTCGTACAGCATTTGCCCGAGGGAGTTGATGACCACCACGTTCTCGGACTTCAGGCCGTTCACCGCGTGCTGCACCAACCGCGCGATCGCCAGGCCCTCCTCCTTGCCGAAGGTGGCGCCCGCCTGCTCGGTGATGTTCACCACCGCGGTCGGCGGCGTCGAATCGTCCGCGAACGGGCTGTCCTTGCCGAAGTTGATGTGGACCAGCGCCGAGCCCACGCCCTGAAGGGTCTGGATGGAGTTGGCCAGTTCGCCCTCCTTCGCGGCCTTGATCATCTCGTCCTGCTGGGCCTTGCTGGTGAAAGCGTTGAGGTCGCCCAGCGACTCGACCCCCTTGTGGGTGGTCATCGGCAGCTTGTTGGCCGTGGCCAGTTCCATCAACGCCTTGGCCTTCATCTGATGCGGCACCGAGACGTTGCCCCGCTCGTCGTATTCGACCGGGATCCCCTTCGCCGAGAGCTCCTGCACCACCGAGCCGTACTCCTGAGGGGCAAGTCCGCCAAACAGCAGATCCATCTTCGGACGGCTCGCGAACACAAACACGCCCGCGAGTACCAGAACGAAGAAGGCCGAGCCGACGATCACCTGAACCCGCTGGCTCCGGTCGATCGCCTCCCACCACAGTCGAAACCTCTGCAACAACCCCATGGCCACAGTCCGTGCCAAGGGAGTTTCACGCGCCTAACGGCCGCCTACACCTGCATGCGGCTGATCTCCTGATACGCTTCGAGCAGCTTGTTGCGCACCTGCAGCGTCAACTGCATCGTGGTGTTCGCGCGCTCCATCGCGATCATCAGATCGTGAAACTCCACCGGCTGACCCGCCATAAAGGATTGCTGAAGCTTCGTCGAATCGTTCTGCGAAGCGTTCACCTCCTTGATGGCGTCCATCAGCATCTTCCCGAAGTCTTCGGAACCCTGTTCCGGAGCCTGGGCAGTCGGCGGCTGCGCGACGTTGGCGATGCTCGGACTCGTGCCGCTAATGCGCACTCAAATCCCTCCTAAACCTTGCCGATGTTCAGAGCGGCGCGGATCATGCTCTTGGCTGAGTTGAAGGCGGCGATGTTGGCCTCGTACGCCCGGCTCGCGCCCATCATGTCCACCATCTCGTGCACCGGCTGGATGTTGCTGTAGTAAACGTATCCTTTCCCATCGGCGAGCGGGTTGGCCGGCTCGTAGACCGAGCGCAACGGGCTCATGTCCTTGACGATCGGTCCGATCGCCACTCCGTTCTCGTCCCCCGTCAACACCACGCTGCGGCGCCGGTAGGGCTCCTTGTCCCCCACCTGCACCGAGTTGGCGTTGGCGATGTTGGCCGAGATCACGTCCATCCGGAACCGCTCGGCGGTCAGACCGGACGAACTCACCTTCAATGCGCTGCTAAGCGTCATCAACGACCCTCCCGGATCACGGTCTTGAGGTTGGAGAAGTACCGGCTGGTCATCTCGGTGAGCATGTTATAGCGGAGTTCGGTTTCGGCTATCGCCCCCACCTCGCGCTCCAGGTCCACGCTGTTCCCGTCGATCCGCACCGAACCGCCCATCGCGTAGCCGCGGTTGAGCTTCGCCTTGATCGCTGCGAGCGGGCTCCCTTCGAGCTCGCCCTGCGCATCCTCCAACTGGATGGCGAAGTCCATATCGCGCCGCTTATAGCCGGGCGTGTCCACGTTCGCCAGGTTCCCGGCGAGCACGCTGTTGCGCTGCGTCGCCCGGTCCAGCGCCCGCTGGTAGTTCCTCACGTTCGGGCCGAACAGGTTGTCGAGTATCGGCACTGTCGTTCCTCCTCCCCTGCGATCCATCGCAGGTATTTGGGCTCTATCCATGAACCCCGGCCACCCCAAGATGCAGGGCGGCCCATGATTTGTGTCGGCAATTCCCGTGTTTTTCTCAGGGTGATCTTCGACTTTTCCCCTAACGACCTCTCCGTCCCGCCGCGAAGCCGCCCTGCCGGCCGTCCCTTAACGTAAGCTTTATGTTCGCCGCCCTCGCCCTTGTCGTTGCCGGCGCTCCGTCCTGGTCGCTGGCCGTCGGCGGCGATATGATGCTCAACGGTATCCGTGCCGGCTCCGGACCCCTGGCCGCGATCGCCCCGGTGTTCCTTCGCTCCGATCTCGGCTACGCCAACCTCGAGGTCCCGTTGACCACCGCCAGGACGCCCACCTCGCGCAAGTCCGCCGAGGAGCTCAAGGCCCGCACCCAGTTCGTTCTCCGCGCCGACCCCGCCCACACCGCGCATGTCGCCGAGTCCGGCGTCGACCTCGTGAGCGTCGCCTCCAACCACACCATGGATTTCGGCGGAACCGGCGTGAACGAGATGCTCGCCGCCCTCGAAACCCTGGGGCTCAAGGCCTCCGGCGCGGGCCGCGACCTGGCGGCGGCCGAGGAGGTCGCAGTGGTCGACGCCCCTGGGGGCGTACGGGTCGGCCTCGTCTCCTACCTGGCCTTCGTAGGCGATGGAGCGTTGGCAAAGTGCGGCCCCGCCGGCGCCCGCTCGCCGGGGGTCGCCACCCTCGCGTTCCAGGGAACGCTCGGCCCGAAGCAACTGGTCCGCGTCCAACGCATCGTCGCGGGCGCCAAGCGCCGCTGCGACCTTCTGCTCGTCGCTCTGCATTGGGGCATGGAGCGCGAACCGCTTCCCCGCCCCTACCAGGTCTCTCTTGGGCGGGCCTTCGTCGACGCCGGCGCGGACGTCGTGCTTGGGACCCACCCCCACGTGCTCCAGGGCGCCGAACTCTACCGGGGCAAGCCGATCCTCTACTCGCTGGGCAACCTCGTCTCCGCCCTTCCCGGGGACACGGCCGTCTTCCGCCTTCGTTTTGGCGGTACGAAGCTGACCCAGGTACAGGTCTTCCCTGTCCGGATCTCCGGCGGCAGGGCCGTGCCGCTCCAGCCCCGCCGGGCGATCCCCGCACGCGCGGCGTTTGTCGAACTCTGCGCCAAGGTCGTGAAGACGTACCCCAACCGGCGTTCTCGCCCGCTTATCCTGCCGAAACCGAAGGAGATCGCGCGCCCTGCGCGGTATCTCTAGGTATGGTCACAGCCCTTTCCCTGTGCCTCGCGTTGCTCGTCGCCGGGACCGGCGGCGCCGAGCCCTACCGCGCCCAGTACCCCCTGCCCGACCTGCGCGTGCCCGACGGGTGGGGCGTGAACATCCACTTCACCCAACCGGCCGAGGGCGAGATGCAGGCGCTCAAGGCCGCCGGCTTCAAGTGGGTGCGGATGGACTTCTTCTGGCACCAGATCGAGACGAAGAAGGGCGAATACGACTTCAGCGCCTACGACACGCTGTTGACCAACCTCGAACGGGCCAAGATCCGGCCGATCCTGATCCTCGACTATGGCAACGCCCTCTACCAGGACGGCGCGCCCCGCTCGCCCGAAGCCCGCGCGGCCTTCTGCCGCTTCGTGGCCGCCGCGCTCCAGCACTTCCGCGGCCGGGGCGTGGTCTGGGAGATGTACAACGAACCCAACATCGGTTTCTGGTTGCCGAAGCCCAACGTGGAGGAGTACATCGCGCTCGCGCAGGCCGTCGGCAAGACCGTGCGCGAAACCGCCCCGGACGAATGGTTCGTGGGGCCCGCGACCTCCGGTTTTGACTGGGGCTTCCTGGACGCGTGCTTCAAGGCAGGCCTGCTCGAGTACTGGGACGCCGTGACCGTCCACCCCTATCGCACCACCGAACCCGAGACCGCCCTGCCCGAGTGGTTCCGGCTTCGTGAGATGATCGACCACTACAAGCCCGAGAACAAGTCGATCCCGATGTTCGCGGGCGAGTGGGGCTACTCCGAGAAGTACGCCGGTTTGGACCTTGACCGCCAGGGGCTCTTCATCACCCGGCAGTACTTGAGCAACCTGCTCGCCGGCGTGCCGCTCACCATCTGGTACGACTGGAAGGACGACGGAAAGGACCCGAAAGAGCCCGAGCACCACTTCGGCACGGTCTACACGGACCTGCAGCCCAAGCCCGCCTACAAGGCGGTCGAGGAGATGAAGACGTGGCTGGCCGGATTCGCCTTCAGCAAGCGCCTCGCCCTCTCTTCCCCGAACTCCTACCGCCTTCTCTTCGCGCGCGGCAAGGAGGCGCGGATCGTGGAGTGGACCTCCGAACGCGGCGGCACTACCTGGATGCGCGAAAAGGCCAGGCTCGTGGGCGCCAAGGCGAGCCAGGCGCTCATCGACTGGGCGACCCTGCCCGGCTACGCCCGGGTCGACGGCGGCAAGGACGTTTGGAAGCTGGTGGAGCCCCTCACTCGCGGCGTCGATCCAGGGCTTCCGCTGGAACTCGGCTGGGGCGTGGAGGACGACGAGGTGCAGATGCCCAGGTGGAACGGCACGGTCAACGAAGCCCAACAGGCGTTGCCCAAGCTGTTCGAGCGGCTCGCCATGCTGAGCGACCGCTCGGAGACGCCCCGCCGGCTCCGCGTGACGCTCACACCCAAGGGCGAAAAGCCGGTGTCCCAGGTCGTGGTGCTGCAGCCCGCCGTCCCGCTTCGCCTAACCGCCGTCTCCCCGACCCCGACGTGCGTCGGCTTCGTGCTCGAATCGCCCCTCGCCCCGCAGATTGACCAACCTCTGGCCGGGCAGGTACGCCTGTCGCTCGACGGCCAGAGTTCGCCCCTGGCCATGGTCGACGTCGCCCTGAAGGCCGGCCAGAGCCAGGCCACGGCCTTCGCCCAACTGCCCTCGGCCTTGCCGTCGGACGCGCGGTTCCGCACCCGGTTCGGCCCCAAGGGCGCCAAACCCTGGCTCTCCGTCCCGCCCGTGCGCCTGGTCCGGCTGGACGCCACCGTCGCCGACGGGTGGGCGTTCGTAGCCGAGGGCGACGAGAAGGTCGAGGCCGACCTCAACCTGACCGCGGCGACCCCTCCGGACGGCCTGCCGTTCGACTGCCCCAAGGCGCTGCGCCTGGAGTACCGCTTTGGCAAGGGATGGCGGTACGTTCCGCTTCATGCCAAGAACGCCGCCCCCCTGCCGGACAAGCCAAGCGCCGTCGCGTTCTGGTTCTACGGCGACCGCTCGGGCAACATCCTGCGCATGCGCTTCCAGGACTCCACCGGCCAGACGTTCCAACCCACCTACGGCCCCATCGACTGGACGGGTTGGCGGCTGGTGACCATGCCCCTCACGGGCGATAACGCCGGACGGTGGGGGGGCGCCGCCGACGGCGTCGTGCACTACCCGATTCAGGTCGAGGCCCTCGCCCTCATCGACTCCCTGGGGCCGCTGCCCAAGAGCAGCGCGGTCTGGGTGGCGGGCCCCTGCGTGGTCGTGCCCGACTGAACGCCCTGGGCTAGGGGCCCCAAACGGCCCCTAGCCCACCGTGCGATTATAATGGGCCATGGACCCCGACACCCTACAGGCTTCCGTCGTCAGGAAGTACGCGGAGCACGTGAACCCTTCCCTCGCCCGGCTAATGAACTTCGCCGGTTTCGGCGTTGAGGTTCGGGCGGAAGGGTGCTACATTTGGGACCACGAGGGCCGCAAGTACCTGGACTGCCTGGGCGGCTACGGCGTCTTCACCTTGGGCCACCGCCATCCGAAGGTGGTCGAGGCGGTCAAGAAGCAGCTTGACGAGATACCGCTGAGCAGCAAGGTCTTCTTCAGCCCCAAACAGGCCGTCCTGGCCGAGAAACTCGCCGAGATCTCCCCCGAGGGACTCGATTTCGCCTTCTTCGTCAACAGCGGCGCCGAGTCGGTCGAGGCCGCGCTCAAGTTCGCCAAGGGCGCCACCGGCCGCCCCAAGATCGTCAGCACGACCGGCGGCTTCCACGGCAAAACGACCGGCGCACTGGCCGTCACCGGTCGCGACAAGTACCGCGAGGGCTTTGAGCCCCTGATGCCCGGCTGCGTCTTCGTCCCGTATGGCGACGCCGATGCGGCCGCCCAGGCGATCGACGAGACCACCGCTTGCATGATCGTCGAGCCGCTGCAGGGCGAGGGCGGCATCAAGGTCCCGCCCGCCGGCTACCTCAAGGCGCTCCGCGAGGCGTGCGACAAGGCGGGCGCGTTGCTCGTCCTGGACGAGGTGCAGACCGGCCTTGGACGCACCGGCCGCATGTTCGGTTGCAACCACGATGGGGTGTCGCCCGACATCATGACGCTGGCCAAGGCGCTCGGCGGCGGCGTGATGCCAATCGGCGCCACGCTCGGAACCCCCGCCGTGTGGGAGGCCGTCTTCGGCCAGAACCCGCTCCGTCACACCAGCACCTTCGGCGGCAACCCGCTTGCCTGCGCGGCCGGAATCGCCGCCGTCGAGGTGATCCAGTCGGAGGGGCTGGCGCTTCGCGCCGCGTCGGTCGGCGATCGGCTGATGCAGGGCCTTCGCCAGGTTCAGACCGCCCATCCGGGGCTCATCGGCGACGTGCGCGGCCGGGGCCTCATGGTCGGCGTCGAGTTCACCATGGACGAGGTGGGCGAGCTCGCCATCGCCCAGATGACCAAGCGCGGCCTCGTGGCGGCCTACACGCTCAACAACCCGCGCGTCATCCGCTTCGAACCCCCGCTCATCATCACCGAGTCGCAGGTGGCGTTCGCGGTCGAGACGTTCGGCGAGGCCGTCGCGGAGACCGAGGCCCTGCTGGGCGAACTCGAGTAGGTTGGGGGCCGGGGTGTTGTCCGTTTGCGCCGGGGCCGCCCCTGCTTCGGGGTTGGGTGGCCGGGGTGATGTCTTGCGCACCCCGGTCCGAAGGACAACGCGCCGCGAAGTCGCCTTTGGCCACGGCGTCCTCCCTCTCCGTAGCCGAAGGCGTACGGAGGGGGTGTAGGGGGAGGCGCAAGCCGAAGCGCTCCGCTCCCGCGCCAGCCATGGACCGTCGGCGCTCATCCCAACCCACGGGTGTCATCCCAACCAACGGTGTCATCCCGAGCGAAGCGAGGGATCTCGGACGTTTCCCAACCATCAAGGCCCATCCGACCGAGATCCCT
>CAZIIS010000039.1:0-24376 GCA_964539295.1 uncultured Fimbriimonadaceae bacterium
TGACAAGCCGCAGTTCGCCTGCGCCTCGGCCAGCTTGAACCCCGCCCCCGAGGCGGTGGCCTGCGCGGCGTCCAGCCCGGACCGAGCCTGGGCGACCGGGGCCGCGTAGTCCGCCTGCCGAACCTGCGCCAGAACCTGCCCGGCGGCGACCGAGTCGCCCTTGTCCAGCAACTCACCTTTGGTTGCCCCCTCGGCCACCCTTACCACGTACCCGCCGACGCGGAACGACACCGGGGTTTCCGTGATCGCCCGGACCGTTCCCACGTAGGTCTGGCCATCCGAACGCCCGGCGGCCACCCCGAACGGCGCCACCCGCACGGGAGCGGCGATCGACGGGGGCACGGGCTTGGGGCCGCATCCGGCCAGTCCAAGCAGGACGGCGGCGACGATGACGAGGCGACGGGTCTTCACTGCTCCACTCCCATGGCTTGGTCAAGAGCGCTGAGGGCAGCCATGACGCCCGTCTGCGCCGTGACGAGGGAGGCGTCGGCCTGGGCATCCAGCGACCGGGCCTCCAGAAGGTCTTTGTTGGTTGCGGCGCCGCTCTCCAAACGCCGGCTGACCACCCGCACCCGTTCCTGTGTGGCCTTCTTCATGGCGCGGGCGGCCTTCACCTGCTCGGCGGCCTCCTCCAGCGCGCGCCTTCGCACGTCCACCTCCAGGCAAACGCTCTCCCGCGTCTCGGCCAACGCGGCGCGGGCTTGCTCGACCTCGGCGGACCGCGCGTCGAGTTCGGCTTTCTTCTTGCCCCAGTCGATCGGCTTCCAACTCAGCCTAAGGCCGAGCGACAGGACCTGGTCAGGCATGACGTCCAGGTTGTAGGGTCGCGAGTAGGCCAAGAACAGGCTCAGGTCCGGCCGGTCCTCCTGGTTCCGGAGCCGAAGCGCGCGCTGGGCCTGGTCCAGCTTGATCTGTGCCTGGCGGACCTCCGGGCGCTGTGCGTCGGCCGCTTGACGACAGAACTCGGCGGCGTAGCATTCGACAGCCGGATCGGGCGGGGTCGTCGGTTCGTAGTCCGAATCGATCGGCACGCCCATCACGAGGTTCAGCTTTGCCCTGGCGGAGGCCACGGCGTTGTTGGCGATCCTGAGCTTCTGTTCGACCTCGATGCGTTTGGCCATCGCCTCGAGCGCCACGTGGTCCAGTGCCGCGCCCGCGCCTACCGCCTCGTTGGCGGAGCGTTCCAGCTCCTTCACGTACTCGAGGCCTGCCTGCGCGGCGTTCCTCGCCGCGCACGCCTGGAGAACCTGGTTGAACGCAACGCGCACATCATGCGCAACCGTCTGGCGCTGCTTTCGCACCGTCTGCTCGCTCAGCCGAACCATGTCCTTCTGCAGTTCCACGCCCAGCTTGATGCGCGGGATCTGGGTGATCGGCTGGATGGCGATCACGTTGACCAGGGTTGTGAATTTCGCCGGGGCGCGCACGTCGGTGTCCTGGCTGGGGACCGAACCGATCCCCGGGAAGGTCCCGAACGCTCCCTGAGGGAAGCGGAAGTTGACCGGGGCAAGCAGTCCGGCTTCGTCCACGCCCAGCGAGAGGTCCGGGTAGAGCTTCGCCTCGATAGGACGAACCAGGTCGCGGCTCTTCTCCCGCTCCAACTCGGCCACGCGAAGGTAGCGGTTGTTGCGAAGAGCAGTCTGGACGGCCTCTTCGACCGTGAGCGCCTTGGCCGGTTGGGGCGGTTCGGCGGCCTGCGCCGCCCCGATGCACCCCAAAGCGAGAAACAGCATTGCGCCTCTCATGCGTTCAGATCTCCTTTCCCCCTTCTCTGGCGCGCGTGTCGACCTGCGCCGATCCGGAACACCGCGGGCAGTAGTGTCGCCAGTCGTCGTCCTCCAAAACGGCCGTCCAGCCGGCGAACGCCCAGTCGAAATCAAGCTCGGGGCCGAGCGCCACCGAGGCCTGGCAGCCTTCGCCGTCGCACAAGATGCGGCCTCCACCTTCGCTTACGCTCACGATCGTTCCCTTTCCGCGCCTGCGGTACAGTCCCAATGTGGCCCCGAAACCATCGGCTACACATCCCCCGAACGGCGGATTCTCGCCCCAGGAGCCGGTCCCTGAACTCACGGTGACGTTCGATGAAACCGTGCAGGGCCTGCTCGGCCCGACCGACCTCGCCGTACTGGGCCTGGAAAACTCGGGCGTCTGCTTCTTCGCCAACCTGGCCGCGTCCGCGTTGCTTGGGCTGAAGGCCGGCGAGGCGCTCGGTCGGGACCTCTCCGGAGTTCTTGAAACGAGGCGCCCCCGCGCCCAACCGGGGCGGGATGGGAGGTCCGTGGCCACGCCGGTGCTCATCCACCATCCCGACGGCCCGCGCCGGACGGTGGCGGTGGCGACCTCCGTCCGGCGGGGCGGGCTTCCCTACGGCGTGCTGCTGACCTTCGCCGGCGAACGCCGCGACTGGACCCCGACCGGCGGTCACGGCGCTTCGAGCGCCTTCCTGGAGCGGCTCCTGGACTCCGTCGACGAGTACGTCGTGGTGCAGGCCCCCGACGGCGCGTGCATGTACGCCAACCAGCGCGTGACCGAGATCTGCGGCATCCCCCGCGAGCAGCTCATCGGCAAGGACCTGGTCGGGGTGTTCGGACTGGATGGCAAGGCGCACAGCGTCCTGCTGGAGGCGATGCTGGGGCGCAGGTCCGCCTCGGGGGAGTGCGTCCTGGCCCGGACAGACGGGAGCGAACGCCTGGTCACCTTCGACTACGGGCCGCTCGTCGTGGCGGGAAGAACGGTGGCGATGGTCGCCGTAGGAGAGGACGTGACCGATCGGCGACGCGACGAAGCCAGACTCCGCGAGCTCGACACGATGCTCTCGTTGGCACGCTCGGTCGCCATGGAGATCCTGTCGAGCGCGAGCGGGCTTGAGGCGCTTCGGGACATCGCCGGCGCGGTGGGCAAGCTGGCCCGAGCCGACGGCGCCGCCATCCTTGTGCACACGGTCCGGGACGGCGAAGGCCCCACCGTCGTCCTTGCCCCGCGCGAACGCGATCGCGAATGGACGTCGCTCATCGAGAACCTTGCACGCTTGCGCGGGGCGGCGTGGCCCGAGAGGGAGACCGTCGATGAGCATCAACTGGCGTCGTTCCACGTCGTCCGCCAGGGCGAGATCGTCGCCACCCTGGTCGCCGCGCGGGCGCTGGGCGCCCAACCGTTCAGCGCCGAGGACCGCAGCGCCGTCGAGTCGATCACCGCGCACGTCGCGGTCGCCATCCACCATATGCGCCTGATGGCGCGGCAGCGCGAGCTTCTGCAGCGGGTGATCGAGGCGCAGGAGAGCGAACGAATGGCGCTCTCGCGCGACCTTCACGATGGCCTGGCGCAGTACGTGATGGCGCTCCACGCCTACCTTCAGTCGGCGCAACACGCGGTCGAGGAGAGCGACCAGCCCGCCGCGAACCGGCGCCTGGCGGACGCAGGCAGGACGGCCGCGACGGCGGTGCAGGAGGTGCGCCGGCTGGTCGGCGGCCTTCGGCTTCTGACGCTGGAGGACCTCGGTCTATCGGGGGCGCTGGAGCAGTTGCTGGACGAGGAACGTCGGCGCGCGGGGTGGCTTGCCGCCGAGTTTCGCGACGAGACGGGCGGGTTCGAGCGGCTTTCCCAAACCGTGGAGACCGCGGCCTATCGCGTCGCGCAGGAGGCGCTCTCCAACGCCAGGAAGCACGCCGGGGCGCAGCGCGTCGAGCTGCGCCTGCGAAGGCTTCCGAACGAGGACGCCTTCGAGCTCGTCGTCGCCGACGACGGCTGCGGCTTCATCCCGTCGGCTCGCAGCGCATCCCCGCAGCACCTGGGTATCCACGGCATGCAGGAGCGCGCGTTGCTGGTGCGCGGACAGCTTCGCCTTGAGAGCGCCCCTGGGCGTGGCACGACGGTAAGGGCCACCTTCCCGCTCACCGGGGAGGGTACGACGAAGACATGAGCGGCTGTGCCAAACCCGTCGGGGTGTTGCTGGTGGACGACCACGTGATCTGGCGTCAGGGCCTGCGCAGCATGCTGGACGGCACGCGATTCCACGTGGTGGGCGAGGCCGGTTGCGCCGCCGAGGCGCTCCGGGCCACCCGTGAGACGCGCCCCGACCTTGTTTTGCTGGACATCCGCATGGAGGGAGGGGACGGTTTCTCCGCGTTGCGGGAGATCAAGCGCGCCGCGCCGGCAACGGTGGTGCTGATGCTGAGCGTCTACGACAACCCCGGGTTCGTGGCCAAGTCCCTGACCGAGGGCGCCTCCGGCTACCTTCTGAAGAGCGTAACCCGGGCGGAGCTCCTCGACACGCTTGAGCGCGCGGCCGCCGGCGAGTCGTTGGTTTCGGCCGACGCGCTCCGGAAGGCGATGCTGCGTTCGAACCGACCCGCCGACGAGGAGGGTCTGCCGATACCCCTTAGCGCCCGCGAGGTGGAGGTGCTGACGCTGCTGACGGACGGGCTGAGCAACCGGGAGATCGCGGCGGTGTTGGTGGTGTCCGAGTCCACGGTCAAGACGCACGTCGAGCACATCGTGCAGAAGCTCGGCGTCTCCGACCGCGTGCAGGCCGCCGTATGGGCAGCGCGCCACGGCATGACCGCTACGAGCGGTTGAGCGCCAACGCGCACGCAGTGGTGACCGCCGTATCCACCCGCAGAACCCGTGGCCCCAGAGTTACAGCCCGGTCACCGATGCGCGTCAATTCGCGCGGCGCCCACCCGCCCTCCGGGCCGATGACCACCTCGACCGTTGCGCCCTGCGGAAGGAAGGTCCTGGTCAGCCCCTCGACCTCGCTCAGCACGTCCGCGTTCGGAAGCTCATCCAACACCGCGTCCAGCGAATCGAGGAAGCCAACTTCGGGCAGGCGCGTCCTGAAGCACACCTCGGCGGCCTCACGCACGATGACCCTAAGACGCTTCAGGCGGGACTCCCGCTTCGCCGCGTCCCATCGCACGACGGTCCGGTCGGCAGGGAAAAGGATGAAACGCGCCACGCCAAGCTCCGTGCCCATGCGGATGGCGTTTTCGAGCGCGTCCGGCTTGGGCAGCCCGAGCGCGACGGTCAAACGAAGCTCGGGCTCCGTCTGCGGGCAATGCACCTCCGTCGGGCGCGCCGACTTCCCTTCGAGGAGGCACTTGACCAAGCGGCCGTCGCCCGGAAGCAGCGCGATCGGGTCTCCCGTGCCGAGCCGAAGCACCTTGCGGAACTTGTCGGCGTCCCCGGGCGGCAACTCGATGAGCGCCGGAAGCTCCTCCGGGAAGTCGTCGAGGAAAGCCCTCGGCAGAGCCCTTAGCGAGCGAAAATCGCCGCGACCCACTCCGCCTCCGTGCGCTTTTCGACGAGTAGGAAGCCGCAGCTTTGGGCGCGCTCGAGCACGTCCGGCCAGTTGGCCTCGATGATGCCGCTGACGACCCAACGGCCGCCCGGGCGAACGCGCTCGGCGGCCTCGGGCGCCAGGCCGATGATCGCCGCGCTGATAATGTTGCTCAGCACGATGTCGTACATACCCGGCCGCTCGCCCGTTTCCGGGCGTCCTTTCGACATCGCCTGCTCGTACCGACCGTTGGTGGTCCAGGCGAGCCCGTACCCGATCTTCTCGTGGGTAAGCGGGTGCGCCGCGTCCTCGACGATCGGGTTGAACCCTTCGCCGACGAACGCCTCCAGCTTCACTCCGTTGCGCTCTGCGTTCTCAAGGGTGCTGCTCACCGAGATCGGGTCCACGTCGATGGCCACGACGCTTGCGGCGCCCAGCAGCAGCGCGCCCACCGACAGGATGCCGCTGCCGCAACCCACGTCGGCGACCTCCTTGCCCGCGCAGTCGACGACCTCGAGCAGTTCGAGGCACATGCGCGTGGTCGGGTGGTCTCCCGTGCCGAACGCCTGCCCCGGGTCGAGCACCATCACGTGGTCCTCCGGGCCGGCCTCAAACTCCTGCCACGTGGGGCGAACCACGAAGTGCTTACCGACGCGGCGGGGCTGGAAGAACTGCTTCCAAGCCTCGGCCCAGTCCGTCTCCTCGACCTCCGCCGTCACAACGTCGACTGCTCCCTGCTTGAGAAGCTCCTCGCGAAGCGGGCCCAGCTTGACCTCTGCCCCCGGCGGCAGGTACGCGCTGATCGTGGGGGGCCGATCGGTCTGGACCGTGCCGTTCAGGCCATGCCTTTCGAACACGTCGGCGAACACCGCCCAGTCGTCGGGAATCCGATCGAGAACGGCCTTGACCTCGGTCCACAAACTCATTGCTTCTTGCCCTTGCCCTTGGCTTTGCCCTTGAAAATCCCGCCGAGGAACGAGCCGGCGGGCGGCCCCTTCGGAATCGGCTCTCCGCCGAGTTCGGCGAACTCCCGGAGCAGCTTCTGCTGAGCCTCGGAAACCTTGTTGGGAACCGCCACGCGGACGTGCATCACCAGGTCGCCCTTGGGTCCGCCGTGCAGACGAGGTAGGCCGTGGCCGCGCAGCCGGATCTCGGAGCCGGGCTGCGTGCCCGGGGAGACCTCGACCTCGATCAGACCCTCCAGGCCCTCCGCCTCCACCGTATCGCCGATGGCGGCCTGGGCGAAGGTGAGGTCGAGCGCCGCGTGCAGGTCCGAGCCGTCCCGCTCGAAGCGCGGGTCGTCGTGTACGACCAACATCACATACAGGTCGCCCGAGCGACCCGTGCCGACGCCGTCCGAGCCGCGGCCGGCCACACGCATCCGCGAACCGGTGTCCACCCCGGCGGGCACGTTGAGTTGCTGCTCCACCTCTTCGACGGAGAGACCGCGCCCGTGGCAGGCCTTGCACGGCTCCTTGACCACCTCGCCCGAACCGTTGCACGTGGGACAGGTGGTGCTGGTGCGGACCGCGCCGATGAACGTGTTCTGCAACCGGGAGACCATGCCGGACCCGCCGCAGTTCGGGCACTTGTCGGGGCGGGCGCCGCCCTTGGCCCCGGTTCCGTTGCACTCGCCGCAGCGCGCCATCCGGCGGTATGTGACCGCCTTCGTGGCGCCGGTCAACACATCGTTCAGCGTGAGGTAGAGCTCGACCTGAAGGTCCTCGCCGTCGCGTCCGGTGGACTTTCGGCCGGTGCGCACGCCGCCACCCCCGAAGAAGGCTTCGAAGATGTCGGCGATACCGCCTTCGTTGAAGAAGCCTTCCGCGGGTTGCTCCTCGACGGAGCCGGTGCGGTCGAAGCGCTCTCGTTTCTCCGGGTCCGAGAGGATCCCGTAAGCCTCGTTAACGGTCTTGAAGGTCTCTTCGGCCCGCGGGTTATCCGGGTTGACGTCCGGATGGTATTGCCTCGCCAACTGCCGATACGCCGTGCGTATCTCGTCGGGCGAGGCCCCTTTGGCAACGCCTAAGACCTCATAGGGGTCCATGCCGGCCATTTCGCTTTATTCGCGCTCTTCTTCCCCTTCGTCCGTATGGGGCTCCTCTTCTTCGGCAAGGTCGTCAAGAGAGATCTCGTCCGCATCGGACTCGGCGTGCGCGTGCTCCTCAGCGCCCTCTTCTTCCTCTCCGAGAAGCGAGGCCAACGTCTCGCCTTCGCTCTCGGCGTGGAGCGGCTCCTCTTCGGCCTCCTGGTCCTCCTCGAAGAACTCGAAGTCCTCCTCGCCAAGGGTCGCAGAGCCGATCGCAGCCACCTCTTCCTCATCAAGAGCCGGAAGCAGAAGCCCGACGTCCAGGATATCCTCGGCTTCGAGCGTCACGAGGTCCGGGGCCTCGATCGGCGCCTTCGCCGCCTCGCCCATCAACGGCTTGATCTTGCCGGCCGCGATCTCGGCCAACGCGATGGTGAGCGGGTGGTTGGATTCGATGCGCACCAGTGGGGGCGCACCCTCCTTGATCTGCTTGGCGCGCTTGGCGGCCAAATTGGTCAAAACGAACTTGCCATATTCCTGCCCATTCAGCACGTCTGGGTGGGGCATGATCTGATCGCTGGAGGCCATAGGCAACTCGGAATAGTACCCCTATCGCGAGCACGACGGCTCGCTGGTCCCGAACGACCAAAGAACCTGCCTCTGGTACGGTATCTGCAACAATCCGTACTATGCACTCGCTCGACGCCACCCGCCCTGAAACCCTCATCCAGCACTGGGGGGAAGAAGAGGCGGTGAAAGGCGCGGTCGTCCCCCCGATCTTCCAGAACTCGCTCTTCGTGTTCGACGACTACGACAGCTTCACGGAGGCGCAGACCTGGGGGAACTCAAGCCGGCACAGCTACAGCCGCATCAGCAACCCGACCCTCGACGTCGTCGAGAAGAAGCTGGCCGAACTGGAGCACTGCGAGTGCGCCAAGGTGTTCTCCAGCGGCATGGCGGCCATCAGCGCGGGCATCTTCTCTTGCGTCAAGGCCGGGGCCCACGTGGTCTGCGTCGACAGCGTGTACGGCTGCACCCGCGAGTTGCTCACCCATTACCTTCCCCGCTTCGGCGTCACAGCCACGTTCGTCGACGGGCGCACCCCGGAATCGTTTACCGACGCCATCAAACCCGAGACCACGCTTCTCTATCTGGAATCGCCCAGCAGCGCGGTGATGAGGCTCCAGGACCTGGAGGCCATCTGCACGGCGGCGCACCAGCGCGGCATCTCCACCGCGATGGATAACAGCTACAGCACCCCCATCTTCCAGACTCCGGCGGATTTCGGCGTGGACATCGTGCTCCACAGCGCCTCGAAGTACCTGGGCGGTCACAGCGACCTGGTGGCGGGTGTCGTGGCCACGTCGACGGAGCGGATGCGCAAGCTGATCGACGGCGAGGTGGCGCTCTTCGGCGGCACGCTGGCGCCGATGCAGGCCTGGCTGCTGCTTCGCGGTCTGCGCACCCTGCCGGTCCGCATGAAAGCGCACCAGGCCACGGCCAACAAGGTGGCCCATTGGCTGTCCGAGCAGCCGCAAGTTGCCGAAGTGCTGCATGTGGGCCTGTCCGACTACCCGCAGCGCGAGCTGTTCGAAAAGCAGATGCGCGGCACGGGCGGCCTGTTCACCTTCTTCCCCAGGCGCCAGGACGGCGAGCGGATCAAAGCGTTCGTTTCCGCGCTCAAGCTCTACCGCCTGGGCGTGAGTTGGGGCGGCTACGAGAGCCTTTGCCTGCCCTTGCAGTTTGGCGGCTCCGGCCTGGCGGACAGGAACTGGGCGCTGCGCGTCTACTGCGGCCTTGAGCACGCGGACGACCTGATCGCCGACATGAAGCAGGCGTTCGAAGCCGCCGGGCTTTAGCCCCAACCGGACCATAATCAGCCAGAAGATGCCGATCTACGAGTACGAGTTGGTGGAGGATCGGTGCCTGATGTGCCCAGGCCGGTTCCAGGTACTGCAGGGCGTGAACGAAGAACCGCTCAAGTACTGCCCTTGCTGCGGCCTGCCCGTTCGCCGCGTCATCAGCAGCGTCAACATCAAGACCCGTCCGGCCGCAACCGCCGAGCGCGCCGCCAAGAAGGGCTTGACCACCTTCAAGCGGGTCGCCGAGGGCAAGTGGGAGAAGGTCGCCGGACCGGGCGTAGACGGCATCGTTGGAACGCCCAAGGACGTCGCCGCCGTCAAAGCCGAGAGAAAGAAACGTCCCAGGCTTAACCTAACCTAACGCGCGGCCTCGACTGGGTAGAGTCTTCTGCATGGTTTGTGCTTTGTCCATCCTTGCGCTCTGTCTGACTGTGCCTAGTCCAGTTCCCTCGTGGCATCGCATCTGCTCGGTAGATGCCTCGCCGGAACCGCTTTCTCCTTACGTCGTCCAGGGCGCCCGCTACACCTACCCTGAGGGCGACGTCCCCAGCGGCGCGCTGGCCGGGTCGGCCATCGGACGGAACGTCGTCTTCGGCTCCACGGTGCGCCTCGGCTTCCTGGGCGTCAAGCCCTCCGAACGCTACCGACTTCGGGCATGGTTCTTTTCGGACTGCGACTCCCGGGTTCAGAGCGTGTCGATCGGCGACGTTGCGGTCGCGCGGCGCATCCGCCTGCCCTACGCCAAACCGGTGCAGTACGAATGGAACGTGCCGGCCTCGGCGCTTTCGGGCGGCCGCCTGGAGTTCGCAGTCGGCCGCGTAGAGGGCCCGAACGCGGTGCTGTCGCGACTGGACGTGCTGTCCACTCGTCCGCATCGCCTGCAGGCTTTACCCTCGCTCGAAGAGCGTCTCGCCCGCATCCGCCTGGCGCCGCGGCTCTCGCCCAAGCCCGACCAATGTCGCCTATCGCTCGACGGCGAATGGCGGTTTTCGCCGCGTCCGGCCACCGGCGGCGCGAAGACGGCATGGAAGCCGATACGCGTCCCGGGCGAGTGGACGATGCAGGGCTTCGACGTCAAGCCGGACGCCGTCGTCGCTTACCGGCGGAGCTTCACGGTCCCCACGGAATGGCGCGGGAAGCGGCTCAAGTTGCGATTCGACACGGTTCACAGCGCTGGCAGCGTTTGGGTGAACGGGACCAAGGCGGGGGACTTCGAGGGTGTGTTCACCCCATTTGAACTGGACGTGACGAAGCGGGTGAAGCCCGGTGGCAACGAACTCGCTCTGACGGTCCGCAGCGCATCGTTGTCCGACACGCTCGCCAGCGGCTCGCAATACGCTGCGCACCCGCTCGGCGGCATCCTCCGCCACGTCACGCTCTTTGCGATCCCGCAAACGAACATCGAATCGCTGGACGCGGTCGCCAAGCTCGGGCGAAACGGCGCTCCGACCCAGTTGCGCGTTTCGCTTACCGCTCGAAACGAGGGCAAGGCGTTCAGCCGGTGTACGGCGCGCCTAGCCCTGACCGACCCGAGCGGCAAAGCGGTCGCTTTGGCCAAGCGCTCGTTCGGCCCGTTCAAAGTTGGGCCGGGGGGCCAGGCTCGCATAGACGCGCCGCTCCGCGTGGCCGACCCCCAGTTGTGGGACCCCGAGCACCCAAGGCTCTACACCCTCACGGTGCGGCTGTCCTCAGGGGCCGGCACGGAGACGGTGACCCGGCGCGTCGGCTTGCGCGAAGTTCGCGTCAAGGGGAACCGGCTATTGGTGAATGACCGCCCGGTCAAGCTGCACGGCGTTTGCCGCCACGAGGTGCACCCGCTTCTCGGCCGCAGCCTGACGCCAGAGCTCTGCCGCGAGGACGCTCGGTTGTTCCGCCAGGCCAACTGCAACTACATCCGAACGAGCCATTACCCTCCGTCTGAGGAGTTCCTGGACGCCTGCGACGAGCTCGGGCTGTTCGTTGAAAGCGAAGCGCCCATCTGCTGGGTTCAGCACGGCGCTAACACATACTGGAAAGATCAGGATTACCAAAGCAAGCAGGTTTTCGTCCGGATGTTGCGCGCCAACATCCTAAACGTCGTCAACAATCGCCTGCACCCCAGCATAATCATCTGGTCGCTAGCAAACGAATCCCTTTGGAGCCCACTCTGGGCTCGAACCTTGCGTGAGGTCAAGGCACTGGACCCGAGCCGCCCGACCAGCTTCCACGACCAATGCTGGGGAAGCTTCAACGCCGGCGGAAGCAAAGCGGACATCGCCGTTTTCCACTACCCCGGCGAGAACGGGCCGGAAGCGTGCGACCGCGAAAAGCGGCCTGTGCTCTTCGGCGAATACGCTCACTTGCAGACCTACAACCGGCACGAGCTCTATACCGACCCCGGAGTGCGGGACGATTGGGGCCGACCCTTTGCCCGGATGGTGGATATGATGTGGGCGCACGATGGGTGTCTCGGCGGGGCGATCTGGTCGGGAATCGACGACACGTTCCACCTTCCCAACGGCAAGATCGTGGGTTACGGCCCTTGGGGGCCAATCGACGGCTGGCGGCGCCCCAAGCCGGAGTACTGGCACGTGGCGCGGGCCTATACGCCGGTGCGGGTTCTGAACTCCGAGACGGTCTCGTCGCCCCAGCCTGAGCTTCGGCTCGTGGTCGAGAACCGGTACGACTTCACCGACCTTTCTGAGGTGCGGGTCGAGTGGGCCATGGGCGACCTTCGCGGCACTGTGAAGGCGTTCGGCGCGCCGCACAGCCGCAGTACGGTGGCGTTGCGATTGCCCCGCGCCCCGCTCAGCGGCGACACGATCGACGTGCGCTTCACCGACCCTCGGGGATTCGTCTGCGAGCACGTTTCCGTATCTCCTCCGCACCCAGTCGCCGAGCCGACGGCCGCCACCGGCGTTCCGCTCGCGCTGGCGGAAAGGCCTGAGGAGTACGAACTCGCCAACCGAGAGGTCTCGCTACGGGTCAACCGGACGACCGGGCAGGTCAAGTCGGTCTCGATCGCCGGCCGGACCTTCGCCGTAAGCGGGCCCGTGCCGATGGTGCTGCCGCTCAATGACGATTCCGGCGGCCCTGGGGGCAACGACTATCAGAACCGGATCGAACCGTTCAACCCGGTATGCCTGCCGATCGGGACGCCCCGGGTCTCCGCCCGCCAGGAGGGCGATGGCGTGTTGGTCGCCGTCGAGGGCAAATGGACGGGGATCGAGGGTGGCTGGGAGGCCCGATTCGCGCCGACCGGCGAGTTGCGAATCCACTACCGCTTCACCGCCACACAGGCGGTCAATCCGCGCCAATGGGGGTTAGTGTTCCATCTCCCGCGCGAGATGGACACACTCCGGTGGACCCGTACCGGGCTTTGGAGCGTGTACCCCGAGGATCACATCGGGCGCCTGAGCGGCATGGCCAAGGCAAACCCGATCGCATCGAGGTCGGTCGAGCAGCCGCGCGTGCGGCCGAACGGTCCCTGGAGCGAGGATTCGTCGCCGATGGGCACCAACGACTTCCGAAGCACCAAATCAGGCGTGCGCACCGCCCGGCTTGTCTCGTCGGACGGGTACGGGCTGGAGGTGCGGTCCGACGGCAAGCAGGCCGTGCGCGCCTTTGTGGACGGGGATTCCATCGGGCTTCTGGTGGCCGGGTTCAACACGGGTGGCAGCGATGGCTTCTTCGGGATGCACTACGCCGCCGAACGCAAGCAGCTCAAGGTGGGTGACGCCATCGAAGACGTAGTGGTCACCCGGTTGTTGCGCCCGAGCCGCTGATCGGGCTCCACATGGGGTCGGCCACGGGGTAGATTCCGCGCATGGCCGACCTCAAACTGGACCCCGAACTCGAATTGCGGGCAGGCCCGCTCGCCGTGCTGTTCGACGCCAGACGCGGCGCGCTACGTTCCGTGCGCGTGGGCGGGGTCGAGGCCGTCCGGGGCGCCTACATGTCGGTGCGGGAGACCAACTGGGACACGGTCGAATCCGTCTTGTCCAACCTGGAGGCGCTGATCGAGGCCCGTTCGTTTGAGGTCGAGTGGGACGCCGACTGCGACAGCCCCACGATCGGCTTCCGCTGGCATGGCCGCCTGACCGGCAGCGAGGACGGCGTGGTGACGTTCGAGATGCGCGGCGCGGCCAAGCGCACCTATCGGACCAACCGGACCGGCCTTTGCGCGTTGCACCCGGCGTCCGCCTCGGGCGCGCCGTGCCGGGTCACCCACGCCGACGGCTCGGTCACCGAGAGCGCCTTCCCGAAGCTGGTTTCGCCCCGACACCCCTTTGAGAACGTCCGCGAGATCGCCTGGCAACCGCTCGAGGGGGTGACCGTACGAACGGAGGTGGAGGGCGACTACTTCGGAACGGAGGACCAGCGCAACTGGACCGACGCGTCGTTCAAGACGTTCTGCCGCGACCACTCGCTTCCCCGCCCATTCGAGGTCAAGGAGGGCGAGACGGTCTCCGCACGGCTCCGCATCGCCGTCGAGGGCGACGCGCCCGAACCGCCCGCCGAACACCCGGTGCACCTTGCCCTGAGCGTCTCCCCCGTCGGATGGCCGGAGGTGGGGATGCTCTACGAACCCGGCGGCCCGGCAGAGGCGCTTCGCGACCTGCGCCTGAAAAACCTCCACGTGGCGCTCGACCTGGACGCGCCCGACTGCAACGAGCGACTCGCACAGGCCAGGTCGGCGGCCGGCGCCGCCAGCGCGCACCTCACGGCCCACGTCAAAGGGCTTACCGGCCACCCCGAACGCGCCCTGCTCCTCGCCGAGATGTTGGAACCTGGCGAACAGGGCGAGGTGACCGTGGCCGACGAGACGACGGCGGAGCACCTTGCGGCGGTGGTCGAGGGACTCCGGCTCGCCCTGGGAAAGCAACTCGTCGTCAGTTTTGCGCCCGGCGATTTCGACCACCTGAACCGGAGCGCGGTGCCGGCGCTCCTCTACAACGCGGTCGGATTCGACGTCACGCCCCAGGAACACGCGTTCGACGCGCGCACCATCCTGGAGAACGCATCGACGGTCGCGGCGTGCGTGCGGTCCGCGCGCGAGGCGAACGTGGCGATGCCGGTTCTCGTCGGCCCCGTACGGTTCCGCTCGCACTTCCGACCGCCGCGCGATCCGCGCCAGACAGGGCCGATCGGGGTGGCGTACACGGTCGCGCTGCTGGCATCGGCGCTTCGCGCCCAGGCGGACCGCGTGTGCCTGTACGCCACGGCGGGGTCGGACGGCGTGTTCGAACCGGACGAGAACCCGCTGGAGCGACTGCTCGGGTTGATCGGGCACTTCGGGCGCGATGGCGTGGCGCGAGCGATGCGCTCGACCGACGAAGAGGTCGTGGACGGCTTCGCGCTCGGGTCGGGCGGCGAGCGGGCGGTGTTCGTGACCAACCGCACGCCCAAGCCGGTCAAGGCCCGGTTCGACGCCTCGCCAAGCAAGGAGGCGGAGGCGTGGAGCTCCGTCCGAGGCGCCTGCCGAGCCCACCCGCGGGCGCTGCATCTGCGGCCGTACGAGAGCCTGGCGCTGTTCCTCTAGGCCCGGCGCCAGGCGACTTGGCCCTGCAAAACCACGGCTTCGACCAGCCCGACGCCGAGCCAGTAGGCGGCCTCGCGCCAGTCGTCCGCGTCGAGCAGCACCAGGTCGCACCGCTTGCCGGGCTCCAGCGAGCCGACCTCCGAACCCAGGCCAAGGCTCCTTGCAGCGCCGATCGTCGCGGCCCGCAGCGCCTCCGCCGGCGACATCCGCATCTGCGTGCAGGCCAGCGCCATTACGAACGGCATGGACGGCGTGGGCGAACTGCCCGGGTTGAAGTCGGTGGCGAGCGCCAGATCGAGCCCCGCCTTCAGCATCGCTTGCGCGTCGGGGTACCGGGCCGAACCAAGCGCGAAGACCGAGCCCGGCAACAGCACCGGCTGCACGCCCGCCTTGGCCATCGCCTTTATCCCGCTCGGGCCGGTCTGCTCCAGATGGTCGGCGGTCGCCGCCCCGAGTTCCGCCGCAAGCTCCGCCCCGCCGCCGGCGGTTAGCTGGTCGGCGTGGAGCCGCAGCCCCAGGCCCATCCTTTTGGCCCGCCCAAGCAACCTCCGGCACTGCGCCGGGGTGAAGTAGCCCTCCTCGCAGAACGCGTCCGCATAGACGGCAAGCCGTTCCCGACAGACCGCGGGGAGCGTCTCCTCGATGAGCAAGTCCACGTAGGCGTCCGGCCGTCCCACGAACTCGGGCGGCACGGCGTGGGCGCCGAGGAACGTCGGCACGAGCCGCGGCACGCCCGGCGCATCGGCCAGGCAACGTGCCACCCGCAGCAACTTGAGCTCCTGTTCGGTCGTCAGGCCGTAGCCCGACTTGACCTCGGCGGTGGTGGTGCCGCACCGCAGCATCCATCCGGCGCGCCGCTCGGCCAGCGCGGTCAACTCGGATTCATCCGCCTTGCGCGTGGCCGCCACCGTGGAGGCGATGCCTCCGCCGGCGCGCGCGATTTCGGCGTAGCTCTTCCCTTCCGAGCGCATCTCGAAGTCGGTCAGCCGGTCCCCGGCATAGACGAGGTGGGTGTGGGCGTCCACGAACCCCGGGAGCGCGGCGCGCCCTCCTGCGTCCAGCACCTCGCATTCCCCGTCGATCAGGGGCTCGACTTCGGAACGCGGTCCCACCCGCACGATGCGCCCGGCATCGGAAAGGAGCGCCGCGTCGCGCACCAGACCCACCGCCCCGGGGCGGTTCGGGTCCAGGGTCGCCATCTGCCCAACGTTCGTCACGGCAAGCTTCGCCATTGGCGCATGTATACTCCGCTACCGACGCGCGACGACACCCCCAGGGGCGTCGTTTCGCGCAAGCGGGACGGACTATGGACGGCAGGGCGATTCTTGAGTGCGTGCCCAACTTCAGCGAAGGGCGGGACGTGGCGACCATCCAGGCGATCGCGGACGCGATCGCCGCGGTCGAGGGCGTGCAGTTGCTGAACGTCGACCCGGGGCGCGACACCAACCGCACCGTCGTCACCTTCGTGGGCGCCCCCGAGGCGGTGGTCGAGGCCGCCTTCCAGGGCGCCAAGACCGCGACCGAGCGAATCGACATGCGCAGGCACAACGGCGCGCACCCGCGGTTCGGCGCGGTGGACGTGCTGCCGTTGGTACCCGTCTCCGGCATCACGATGGAGGAGGTGGTCGCCCTTGCCCACCGGCTGGGAAAACGGCTGGGCGAGGAACTCGGCATCTCGGTCTACTGCTACGAGCACGCCGCGACGTGCGAGGAGCGCCGGAACCTGGCAAACGTTCGCGCCGGCGAGTACGAGGGGCTTTCCAAGAAGCTGGCCGAACCCGACTGGGCGCCCGACTTCGGCCCAAGGGAGCTGAACGAGCGCTCCGGAGCGACCGCTCTCGGCGCGCGCGACTTCCTGATCGCCTACAACGTGAACCTGAACACCACGTCCACCCGGCGGGCGAACGCCGTCGCGTTCGACGTTCGCGAGAAGGGCCGTGTGCGGCGCGAAGGCGGCCAGCCGGTCGTCGACGCCCAAGGCGCCTTGGTCTACGACCCCGGCACGCTGAAGGGGGTGAAGGCGATCGGCTGGTACATCCCCGAGTACGGTCAGGCGCAGGTCTCCATCAACCTGACCGACATCGCGACCACCCCGCTTCACGTCGTGTTCGACGAATGCTGCCGCAGTGCCGAGTCGCGGGGGCTCCGGGTCACCGGTTCCGAGTTGATCGGCCTGACGCCGCTTCGCGTCCTGCTCGACGCGGGCCGCCACTTCCTGCGCAAGCAACGCCGCTCCACCGGGGTGAGCGACCGAGAGCTGATCCAGATCGCCGTGAAGTCGCTGGGTCTGGACGACCTCCGCCCGTTCGACCCGGAGGAGAAGGTGATCGAATACGCGATGGCGAAGGGACGGCGGCCGGGCCTGGTGGACTTGAGCGTGAAGAGGTTCGTGGAGGAGGTCGCCTCGGAATCGCCCGCTCCCGGCGGCGGTTCGGTCGCCGCGGCCGTCGGGGCGCTCGGCGCGGCGCTCGGGACGATGGTCGCCAACCTCAGCGCCCACAAGCCCGGCTGGGACGAGCGCTGGGAGGAGTTCTCGGATTGGGCCGAGCGCGGCAAGGCGTGCCACGACCGGCTTCTCGACCTGGTGGACGAGGACACGCGCGCGTTCGACGCGCTGATGGCGTGCTACAAGGCTCCGAAGTCGACCGATGAGGAGAAGGCCGCCCGAAAGGAGGCGATCCGAGCCGCCACGCGGCGGGCGATCGAGGTTCCGCTGCGCACGATGGAGGTCGCGCTCGAAGCCGCGCCGGTGGTGAGGGCGATGGCCGAGCGCGGAAACCCCAACTCGATCTCCGACGCGGCCGTCGGCGCGCTCTGCCTACGGGCCGCCGCGCTGGGCGCATACCTGAACGTGCGGACCAACGCTTCGTCGCTCAAGGGCGACGCCTTTGCCACGCAAGCGTTAGCCAAAGCCGAGGAGTTGCTCTCCAAAGCCGAGGATTTCGAACGCGAGGTGATCGGCCTCGTGAAGCGTGCGCTTTAGCGCCCGCAGGGAGTAGGAATCGCGGGCCCGTTGGGCGTAGGATAGCGGCATGACCTACGCTCTTGCAGTGTTGCTTGCATCGACGGTCTCGCTTCAGCCGGCGTCCTATCCCACTCCGGCCGAGGCCGGCTTCCACCATTGCGCCCTTATCTACGAGAAGGCGGTCCGGGACGAGGCCGTCTTCCGCCCCTATGTGGCCCGCTGGTCCGACGGCCACGCGCAGCAGTGGATGTTCGACTCGTTCCTCTTTCTGATCCAGACCTCGCCTAGCAAACTGCAAACGATGACCGACCCGACGCCGCGTTCGGACTGGGAGGGGATGCTGAACATCTGGTTCGACCCCAAGCGCGACCTCGGCGCTTTGGACGGCGCGCTCGAATCGGCAAAGGCCGACCTCGGACCCGTGCCGATGAAGCGGCAGGTCATGCTGATGATCCCCTACCCTCACCCGGGGATGCACGCCTTCGGGGACGTGGACGGCGACGGGCAGACCGAGGACCTTGGCAAGCCCGCCGACCGCGACAAGGTCCTCCGTTGGTACGTCGATGAGTCCATCCGCCGGTTCAACGCCGCCAAGTACAAGAACCTGGAGCTTTGGGGCTTCTACTGGATGCGCGAGGACATGGGCACGGAGGACCAACTGGCGGTCAAGGCAGCCAGCCGCATCTGCCACGGGAAGGGTAAGCGCGTCTTCTGGATCCCGTGGTACCGGGCCGCGGGCTGGGACGCCTGGCGCGGACTCGGCCTCGACGTCTGCATCATGCAACCCAACTACGCCTTCGTGAGCTACGGGCACGGCGGGCGGGTCCGCCGCAACCGCCTCGGAGCGACGGCGGACCTGGCCAAGGGCAAGGGCCTGGGCGTGGAGATCGAGGCGGGCAACCTGATCGCCGACGCGGAGGACCGGCGCGCGTTCCTTCACTACCTGTGCGACGGTGCGCGCGAACGGTACGGCTACCAGCAGGCTGCGACAGCCTACTTCCTCACCGTCGACCTGGTCGGCGAGACCGCGGCCTCCAAGGACCCGGCCATCCGGGCGACCTACGACGCGCTTGCGGACTACATCGCCGGCAAGTCTGTGGCCGATCGCGAGCCCAAATGCGACTGGTCGGTCGACGGCAAGCCGTTCGCGTTTGGCAAGCCGGGCGTGCCGAGCGTCGTCGAGGGGCGCCTGGCCAAACCCACCTACGTGACCGACGTCGAGGGGTACCTCGAGGAGCCCAACGCTAACAAGCCTTGGCGCGGAGTGGTCCGTGCCGAGGTCAAGGCGCCCGGTGGCGGCGACTGGCAGTCGGTCGGTTGGGCGGTTCGCACCTCATCCGACCGCATGTCCCTTGGCCATCAGGTCGTGGTCGTGCCGGTACAGGCGCAAACGGAGCAGGTCCGTCTGCGTTTCGAGTCGTCCGAAGCCGGCGAGGGCGTCGCCCTGGGATCGGTCGGGGTCAAAACCTCCTCGGTGTCCGACGTTCGGAAGCACCTTGCCTACGGCCGCACCTACACCTTCGAGCCGAGGGCGAAGGGCCGGTACGACGATGACGGCTCCAAGCTGAACGACGACCAGGAGGCGCCGGGCGGCTTTTCCACGGGCAAGACGGTCGGCTGGGTGAACACAAACGCCTCGGTCCGGTTCGACCTCGGTTTGCCGATGCCCATCTCGAGCATCCAGGTGGTGTGCCAGGGCGGAGGGGTCGGAGGGGTGAACTGGCCCGCAGAGGCAAACGCCTACCTGTCCTCCTCGGAACCTCCCCCGACCAGCGTCTCAGGCTCCGGCACGCCGCCCGTGGGGCTCGTGTGCGTCCCGCCCGAGCCGTTGCAGGTGCTTCGCACCCGATCCTCGAACGACCAGGACGGCGTGATCGTGTTCCGACCCAAGCAACCGGCCAAGGCCCGTTACGTGACGCTGGCGTTCCGCTCGGAGGGTTGGCTCATGCTCTCGGAGGTGCGCATCGCCTCCGGTGGCAAGAACGTTGCCCGGCAAAGCGCATACACGCTCTCGCCGTCGCCCACCGTTACGGACGCGACCGACGTCGACCGGCCGGACGATGGCGAACGGCTCACCGACGGCTTGGTGGCCGACACCGCCTTTTCGAGGATGGTGACCGGCTGGACCACCGCCGGCCCGCGCACGGTGACCGTGGACCTCGGCACGGTCCAGCCCGTCGGCTCGGTAACCGTGTGGAGCCTGGCCGGAGGGGCCGGCAGCGTCTTCGCGCCAAAGAGCGTCGCCATCGAGGTTTCGCCCGACGGCAAGCGTTGGTACGGCGGATCGGAGATCCGCTACGGCGGTCCGCGGGAGGACGGAACCAAGTGCGGAACCGCGCCGTTCACCACCGTTCTGCCGCCCGACACCCGGGCGCGTTGGGTGCGAGCGAAGGTCGAGGGCGCCCGAGGATGGACGATGGTGAGCGAGATCGAGGTGCAGCCCCCGTCGAGCCAACGGCGGCAGGAGTCCGGCCAAGCCGCGTCGTAGGGATCAGACATGACTTGTGCCTTCGCCCTCATGCTTGCTGCAACCGCCTTGCCGCAACCAGGCGCCTATCCCGACCCGGCGAAGGTGGGCTTCCACCATTGCGCGCTCATCTACGGGAAGGCCGTTCGCGACGAGGCCAACATGCGTCCCTACGTGGCCAAGTGGTCCGACGGCCACGCGCGCCAGTGGATGTTCGACGCGTTCCTGTTCCTGACCGCCATGACCTCCAAAGGCGTCCGCACCGAGTACGGCGAGAGCCGGATGGGCGAGTGGGCCGACCTGCTCGACACCTGGTTTTCGCCGGGCAGGGACCTGGCCGCGCTGGACCAGGCGATCGCGTCGGCATCCGCCGACCTGGGCGCGCCGCCCAAGAAGCGCCAGGTGATGCTCTGCATCCCCTACGCCAACCCGGCGGTGCACGACTTCGGCGACGTGAACGGCGACGGCAGGAGCGAGGACCTCGCCACCGCCGCGGGCCGCAAAGCCGTGTTTGATTGGTACGTCGCCGAGGGAAAGCGCCGGTTCGACGCCGCCAACTTCAAGCACATCGAGCTTTGGGGTTACTACTGGATGCGGGAGGACATGGGGCCGCTTGACCAGGCGATCACCCGAGCGGCCGCGGCCGCCTCCCACGGCGTCGGGGAGCGCTTCTTCTGGATCCCGTGGCACAACGCCCCGGGCTGGGAGATCTGGCCAAAGCTCGGCTTCGACGTGTGCATCATGCAGCCGAACTACGCGTTCATCGCCAGCCACGGGGGCCGCATCCGCCGGAACCGGCTGGCATCGAACGCGGACAAATGCCTGAGCAAGGGGCTCGGCGTGGAGATGGAGGCCGGCGACCTGACCTCGAGCGCCGAGGACCGCCGCGCTTTCCTCCATTACCTGTGCGACGGCGCGCCTTCGCGCTGTGGATACCAAGCGGGAACCACCGCCTACTACCTCGACACCGACCTGGTCGGCGCCACCTCCTCCTCGTCGAACCCTGAGGTTCGGGCGATGTACGACGCCCTCGCCGACTACATCGCCGGCAAGCCGGTGGCCGACCCAGACCCCAAGTGCGACTGGTCGGTCGGAGGCAAGCCGTTCGCCTTCAAAGGGTCCGGCCTCCCGGCGGTGGTTGAGGGGCGCTTCCCCTCCCCGCAGCCCGTCGGCGAGTTCGAGGTGTTCCTCGACGAGCCGGTCGGCTCGAAGCCCTGGCGCGGCATGGTCCGGGTGGAGGGCCGCCGTCCGGGCGAAACGAACTGGTCCGCCCTTGGCTGGGCTCTTCGCTCATCGGGCGACGCGACCTCGGGCCGCCGGCAGGTGCTCGTCGTGCCGGTCGGGACAACCGTCGAGGCCGCACGCATCCGGTTCGAACCGTCCTCCTCGGTCGGTTCGGCCAGGCTCTCCGGCATCGGAATCAAGCCGACCGCCCCTGCGATCCGGAACGACCATTTGGCGCTGCAGCAACCGTACACCTTCCCCCCTGCGCAGGTTGCCAAGGCCAAGTATGGCGACGACGGCACGAAGCTTACCGACGGCGTGATCCCGGCCCTCGGTTACCCGGAGGGGCGAAGCGTGGGGTGGCTGAACGAAGCCGTTGCCATCCGCTTCGACCTCGGTTCCGCGATGCCCGTTTCGGAGGTGCGCCTGTTCGCCCAGGGCGGCGGGGCCGGCGCCTGCGAGTGGCCGGTCAACTGCACGACCTACCTCTGCACCGATGCGTCGGCCCCCCTCGGGTCCAGCGGCCTTGGCGCGCCTCCCAACGGGTTGACGCTCGTCGCGCCGGAGCCGGTCAAGGTGATCCGCCGGCGTAACGACACGAACCTCGATGGGGTGATCGTCTTCCGTCCGGCCAAACCGGCGCTTGCGCGCTACGTCACCGTGAGCCTGGAGCCGAACAGCTGGATCATGCTCACCGAGATGAAGATCCTGTCGAACGGCCGAAACGTGGCCCCCGAAGCGACGTACACGCTGACGCCGCCCCCCACCCGCGACGAATCCGAGGAGAACGTCTACCTGGACGACGGCAAGAAGCTGACGGATGGCCAGGTCGCCGACGGTTTCAAAGGCCACATGCTGGTGGGGTGGCAGGGCTCGGAGCCGCGGGTGACCACCATCGACCTCGGCCGCTCGCGGCCCATCGGCTCGATCACCGCTTGGTCGCTTCGCGGCGGCGACGCGGGCATCTACGCTCCCGAGTCCGCGACGTTCGAGCTCTCCCAAGACGGCGTGGAGTGGTTCGGCGCCACAAAGGTCGCCTACGCCGGCCCTGCGGAGGACGGCTCGACCTGCTCGGCGGCTCCGTTCACGGCGGCGATGCCCGCCGGCGCCTCGGCGCGCTGGGTGCGCGTCACCGTCGTCGCCCGCAAGGAGTGGGCAATGCTGAGCGAGGTCGAGGTCTGGCCGCCCGCCGCCAAGTAATGGGCGCGGGGCATTGGGTCTTGGGGCGAGCCCAACGCCGGGTTCGCCCCGTCCTTCCATTGAGGGAGCGAATGCCTGACGATAGAAACCGCGCGCGATACGACGCCGTTCTGAAGGAGGTCGAGACCGAGATCGTCCGGATGGGCGGCATCGTGATGGAGATGATCCACCTGGCGGTCCAGGCCGCCGTCGCGGACGACCATGAGTTCGCCAACCAGGTGGTCCCCATGGACGACGAGGTGGACCGTCTGGAGTTGAGCCTTTCGCAGAAGGTGATCATGACGATCTTCCGCGAGAGCCCGGTCGCCCACGACTTCCTGTTCCTCACCTCCACCCTGGGCATCATCTCCGAAGTCGAGCAGGCGGGAGACGACGCGGCCAAGCTGGCGCGCCGGGCCGGCAAGCTGCAGGTGGCGTTCCCGGACGAGCTCAAGGAACTGCTGATCGAGATGGGGCGCCAGACGCGCGCGAACCTCTCGGCCGCCCTCCGACTGACCTGCGAATACAGCAAGGAGGAGGCGGACCGTCTGATCGCCTCCGACGACCAGGTGAACGCCTCGTACAAGACGTCCAGGAGGGCGGTTCTGGACCTGATGCGCACCCACCCGGACGACCTGAGGCAGCTGCTTCGCTGCGCGGAGATCTTCCACGCCCTCGAACACGTCTCGGACCACACGGTCGATATAGCCAAAAGGCTTAAAATCTTCTACGAACAGAGTCCCTAAGCGCACGCGTGGCATCAAACCAGCCCGGGACGAACGTTTCGGGCCCGGGCAGTGAAGGGTATAAAAGCAGTTGCGTCTGCCCCAGTAACGGGCAGCCAAGGTCGCTCTAGGCCCACAACCGGGCGCCCTTACGCAACGTCCACCGGGGGCACACTGTGCTGGCAAAGATTAGCAAGAACGTATCCTTCTACGAGATACTCGAGTCGCAATCCCAGGTGGCGTTGCGCTCCGCCCGCGCGTTCCATGCGCTGGCGGCCGACTTCACCGGTCTCGACGAAAAGGCCGAGGAGATCGACCGGATGGAGCACGAGGGCGATGAACTGGCCCGGCGCCTGACCACCCAGCTTGCGACCACCTTCATCACGCCGCTCGACAAAGAGGACCTGCGGGCGCTATCCCAAGCGCTGGACGACATCACCGACTACATCGAAGCCGCCGCCGCGCGCGCCCAGCTCTACAAACTCAAAACCGTCCGCCCCGACCTGGCGCCGCTGGTCGGCCTGCTGGTGCGGACCTGCGAGGTCACCTACGAAGCGGTGGCCGAGCTCAAAAACGGTTTCCATAAATCCCCAAGCCTGCGACACAAGCTCGCCGACATCCACGCCCTCGAGAACGAGAGCGACCGGGCGTTCCGCCAGGCGCTCGCCGACCTTTTCGAGGACCCCAGCGCCGATGCACTGACCGTCATCAAGTGGAAGGAGGTCTACGACCGCATCGAAAAGGCGGTCGACAGCTGCGAAGACGTCGCCAAACTCATGGGGGATGTGCTGATCAAGTATGCCTGACCTCAGCCTCCTGTTGGTGCTGGTCGTCTGCTCCGCTCTGGCGTTTGACTACATCAACGGCTTCCACGACACGGCTAACGCGATCGCGACGGTCGTGTCGACCCGCGTTCTCAGCCCCCGAACCGCCATCATCATGTCGGCCAGCCTCAACTTCATCGGGGCCTTGGTCGCCACACACGTCGCCAAGACGATCGCCTCAGGGCTGGTGGACCCCGGCTCGGCGACCAACACGGTGGTGCTTGCCGCCGTCCTCGCGGGAATCGTTTGGAACCTCGTCACTTGGTATGCCGGCATCCCCAGCAGCTCCTCCCACGCGCTGATCG
>CAZIIS010000040.1:0-24047 GCA_964539295.1 uncultured Fimbriimonadaceae bacterium
CAACGCATCCTCGTCACCGGCGCGGCCGGTTTCATCGGCTTCCACCTCGCCTCCCCGGTGTAGAATGCCCTCGTACCCCATGGCCCAACGCATCCTCGTCACCGGCGCGGCCGGTTTCATCGGCTTCCACCTCGCCTCCCGGCTGCTTGAAGACGGCTGCGAGGTCGTGGGCGTGGACAACCTGAGCCCCTATTACGACGTCTCGCTCAAAGAGGCGCGCCTGGCGCGGCTGACCCAACGGCCCGGTTTCACCTTCCACCGCCTGGGCATCGAGGACAAGGCCGCTTTCCACCAAGCGTTCGAACAGGCGGCGCCCGACGCCGTGGTGAACCTCGCCGCCCAACCCGGCGTGCGCTACTCCATCGACCACCCCGACGTGTACGTGCAGACCAACGTGGTCGGCTTCCTGAACGTGCTTGAGGCCTGCCGCACCTGGCCCGTTCGGCACCTGGTCTACGCCTCCTCCAGCTCCGTCTACGGCGCCAACGTGAAGCAGCCGTTCTCCGTGGAGGACCGCGTGGATCACCCGGTGAGCCTTTACGCCGCCACCAAGAAGTCGAATGAGCTGATGGCGTTCTGCTACAGCCACCTCTACGGCATCCCCACCACCGGCCTGCGTTTCTTCACCGTCTATGGCCCGTGGGGACGCCCCGACATGGCCTACTTCAAGTTCACCGACGCGATCCTGGCCGGCAGGCCGATCGACGTCTACAACCACGGCAAAATGCGCCGCGACTTCACCTACGTGGACGACATCGTCGAAGGGGTCGTGCGCACCCTGCGTCTGCCACCCGAACCGGACCCGGAAGCGCTCGGCGCCCGGTACCGGCTCTGCAACATCGGCAACCACGAGCCGGTCGAGTTGATGGACATGATCGGCGCCCTCGAGCAGGCCCTTGGCCGCAAGGCCGAGCTGAAAATGCTCCCGATGCAGCCGGGCGACGTGCCGGCCACCTACGCCGACGTGGCCGACCTCGAGCGACTCACCGGCTTTCGGCCGCAGACCAAGCTGGAAGAGGGGATCGCCCGCTTCGTCTCCTGGTACCGCCGGTACCGGAGCGCGTAGCTCCCCAGTCGCTTTTCTGGGCTCCAACCGCCTTGGGGTAACCTCCGACCCAGCCTACGGAGCCTTCCGAAGCTGCAAAAAGCCCGGCCATGCCAAACGAGGAGATCAGTCTGACGGCGTTCTTCGCCCCGATACGGAAGCGATGGATACTGGTCGCCTCGGTGACCGCGGTCGTCATCGCCGGGGCCGTGATCAACTGCATCACACGCGCCCCGAAGTGGGAAGCCACCGCCGTCATCCTCTTCGCGCCCAACGACCAGGACATGCGCTCCCTGCCGAAGATGATGTCCGACCAGGCCAGCCCGCTCTCCATGATGCAGGGCGTCCTGGAAAGCCGCACCGGCCAGGACTTCGTGATGCAACGGCTGGGCCTCAAGCGCCGAGCGCTCAAGCGCCTGCGCACCATCACCACCGACAGCAAGAAGAACCAGCTGGTCATCACGTCCAAAGGCACGAACAAGGACCAGATCCTGGCGGTCGCTCAGGAGTCGATCAACGCCCTAACCGAGATCAACCGGACCGTCGGCTTCAGCATGGCCCAGGCTCAGGCTCGGTACCTTGAGCAGGCCGTTAGGCAGAAGGAGACGGACGTCGTGCAAGCGGCCAAGAGGCTCGCCGACTTCCAGGTTCGCATGAAGACCTCCGCCAGCGCCCTGGACGACGGTTCGGTCGACCCGGGCGAGGCGGGGAGGATGGCCGTGCTTCGGCAAACCGATCCGCTTTCCCAGCTTAAGTCGTACCAGTTCCAACTGGACTCCGTTCGCCGTCAGATCGCGGGTCTGGTCAAGGGCGCGCAGATGGACGCCCGATTTGCCAAGGACCTGCCGACCGGCTTGGTGGACCCCGAGCTCCGGAAGCAGTTGACCGACCTGCAGTACCGCGTCAAGGTCGCCAGGACCCAACTTGGACCGAAGGACCGGCAGCGCGTCAACCTGGAGCACGAGCTCGAGGTCGCTCGGCAGCACTACCAAAGCGAGATCGATAAGGCGCTCAAGGCGATTACAACCAACGTGGCCGACAAGGTGCAGGTTCTGCGCGAGAAGGAGTGGCTGCTCGATTGGCAGGTTTCCTACCTCAAGGAGTTCGCGGCTGCGGCCCCCGCCGAGGCGATCGAGCTTCAACGGCTGCTCGCCGAGGTGCGCGTACGGCGCGACGTGCTTGCCGGAGTTCGGCAGCAGTACGAGAAGGCCCGCATCGACGCTGAGGTCGAGAAGGTGCGGTGGGGTCTGCTGGTCGCGCCTTCGATCAGCGACGAACCGATCAACAAGAGCGTCGGCCACGCCACTGGGATGGGGTTGATGGCGGGGCTCATCTTCTCGTCGTGTCTGGCCTACCTCCTTGAGGTGGCTCCATCCCCTGCCCGAAAAGGCAAGGACGCGGTGTAGGACGGCAACCTCGCCCACTCCACAGACAATGAGCCAAACCCAGGCCCCGCCCCAAGCAACGGGGAGGAAGCTGGCCCGCAACTCCCTATATACGATGCTCGGCCAGGGCATCCCCGCCGTGCTTGCCTTGGTCGCCGTGCCGTTGCTCATCCGCGGCATCGGAAACGAACGGTACGGTTTTCTCAGCATCGGCTGGGTGATCGCGGGCTACGCGAGCCTCTTTGACTTCGGCATGGGCCGGGCGCTGACCAAGTTGGTCGCCGACCGGCTGGGCTCGGGCGACCGGTCCGGCATGGGCAACCTCATCGGCACCGCCCTGATGACGATGGGCGCCGTGGGAACGCTGGGGGCGGCGCTGCTGGCCGCGACGACTCCCCTCGTTTTCCGGTACGCGCTGAAGGCCTCACCCGGGTTCATGCACGAGGCTTGGGCGGCCTGGATGCTCCTTGCGCTGGTCGTGCCCGTCGTCATCCTCAACTCCGGCGTGCGCGGCGTCCTCGAGGCCTACCAGCAGTTTGGGGTGACCAACCTGGTCGGCGTTCTCATCGGCATCGCCACGTTTGCGGTACCCATCGCGATGCTGCCGTTCACGAACAGCGCGGTGGCGATGGTCCTCGGCCTGGCCGTGGTCCGCTTGTTCGGTCTGTTCGCCTTCGCCTGGTACGTGCTCAAGCTCGTTCCGGAAACCAGGCGGCGCCTCCGCATCGATCGGTCCGTCCTGCGCGAGCTGCTCTCGTTCGGCGGGTGGATCACCGTGTCCAACCTGATTACGCCGATCATGGGCTCCGCAGACCGGTTCCTGGTAAGCGGGGTCAAATCGCTGGGGGTCGTGGCCTACTACACCACCCCATACGACTTCCTGAACCGCTTGCTCCTGCTCCCGTCCTCGGTCTCCAAGGTGGCGTTCCCCGCGTTCGCCACCATGGTGCAGCAGGACAAGGACCGGACGCGCGCCATCTACATGTACAGCTCGGCCGCGGTACTGGCCATGCTGCTCCCGCTCTGCTTCCTGCTGAGCGCCTATTCGATGGAATGGCTCACCCTGTGGGTCGGCCCGGACTTCGCCGCCAAGAGCGCCCCGGTCGCCAAGTGGATCGCCTTCGGCATCCTCGCCAACGGACTGGCCTCGGTGCCCTACGCCCTCATCCAGGGGCTGGGCAAACCGCACCTGACCGCCACGCTCCACCTGCTCGAACTTCCACTCTACGTGGCTGCTCTCTGGTTCCTCACCACGCGGTACGGCTTGGTGGGCACGGCCGCGGCCTGGACCGCCCGCGTCACGCTGGACGCGGCGCTCCTCTTCATCGTCGCGTGGCGCGTGTTCCCCGACCTCAAGCTCATGCCGTCGGCAAGCCAGATGCTGGGCTGCGCCACGGCGCTCGCGTTGGCCGCCTTCTCGGGCCTGCCGCTGGAGCTCCACGCCAAGCTCGCTTTCACCCTGGCGGTCATGGCCGCCTACGCGTGGTTCGTCTGGCGCTTGGTGCGCAAGCGGGCGCAGAAGCGGGTGTTCGCCTGTGAGTGATCGGGTCGCCTTCGCCCATAGGAGCGCCCCGTGGCGATGACGCTCCTTGCCACGGCGTTGGTCGCCGGCATGGCCGTTCTGGCCCGAAAGCTCGGCCGAAGGTGGGTGTTCCCTCCGGCGCTCTTCGCGCTGGTCTGGGCGTTCACCATCGGCCTTTCGGCCATCGTCTCGCCGAAGGGGCTTTCGGTCGGCGAAGACGCCCTCACGCTGTTCGTCGCGGGTGTGGCCGCGTTCCTTGCCGGGGGGGTGCTCGCGCTCAAGATGAAAGGGCCCGAGCGACGATGCAAGGCGATCGAACCCGATGTGCGACGTTTCGGCGAGTGGGTTATGCTCGCCCTCGCCGCGATCCTGATCGTGCTGCTGCCGTTTTACATCGGGGCGATTCAGCAGGCCGCGCAGGCGATGGCCACCGCCAGCTTCGGCGCCGGCGCCCGAGAAGCGTCCCGCGCGAACGCCGAGGTGCAGTTGCCCAGCTACTTCCGGGCCCTCAACTCGCTGGCGATGATGCTGGCGATCTACGCCGCGGCGATCTACGACGGCGCCAAACGCTCGAAATGGGTGTTCGGGATTGCCACCTTCATGCCGCTCGTTTATTGCGGTCTCACCTTCGCCCGAACCTACGTCTACACGCTTGTGTTCGGCGTCGTGTCCGTGCTGTGGGTTCGCAACGTGGTGACGACCAAGCAGGTCGTCGGCTGCCTTCTCGCCTTTCTCGCCTTCGCCATTGTGCTGGGGATCCCGTTGAACAAGGGGCTGGACCCGGAGCAGCAGCAGCGGTCGCTGGGATCGGCCGTCGTTTCCTACGTTGGCGACTACTTCGTCGGCGGCCCGGCGAGTTTCTCGTACGTCATGGACAACCCGACCGAGGCCGCGGATCAGGGATTGGCGGTGCGCGCGTTCACGGCGCTCGCGAAGAGCTTCGGCGCCCAGCTGGAAGTGCCCGAACACGTGCTGAAGCCGGTCGGGCCCTCCGACAGCAACGTCTATAGCTTCTACATCGCCTACTGGCTTGAGTGGCGCTGGCTCGGGGCGTTGGGCGCGGCCTTCGCCTTCGGCTGGGTTTCGACCCTCCTCTACGTCCACTCGACGCGGGGAAGCCTTTACGGCCTGATGCTCTTTGGCCACGTCCTCGGCGCCATCCCGACCTCGCCCATCGGCGACTTCGTGTTCCTGTCGGCCACGACGTGGATCGTCGTGCCGCTGCTCACGACCGCCTTGCTCTTCGCCCCCCGGCTCCGGCGCTGAGAACTACCGGCCCTGGTACGCGAAGAACTGGCTCCCCAGTTGCGTGAAACGCCGAAGGGCGGGGGCCACGCCCGCCGCGTCCATCTCCGGTCGAACCGTGTTCATCAGGGCGTCCCCGTCGCCCGGACCGGGCAGCGGCGAGAGAACCACGCGTTCGACATCCTCGATGCGGAACAGGCCCACCTCGCGGGAGTCGACGGAGCGCGTCGAGTTGTCCCCCAGAAGGTAGACGCGCCCCTTCGGCACGCGGTGCCTCCATTCGGTCCAGCCCACCCTGCCGAGCAGCTCCACGCGCTGGGAGCTGATCGCGTCCACATACAGGTCGCCCTTGTACCACTGGACCATCGTGTCGCCGGGCATGTAGGCCACGCGCTTCACGATTCGTCCAGTCGGCGTCTTCACCACCACCACGTCGCCGACGCCGAACGAATCCCACGCCGGCCGGCTCCAGGCCACGGAACGGTTGGGGTACGTGGGCGACATCGACTCCCCCACGAACACGAGGGGGCGCAGTGGCTGAAGCCACATGATGCCTATGCCCAACAGAACAGAAAGCAGAATGCTGCCGCGGGATTTACCTAAAGGAAGGTGCATTCGGATCCACCGATCTGGATGTCCGCTTGCGCCTCCTCGCGACCTGCGTCATCCGTCTTTTTGGCGCTCTCCGGTTTTCCAGGCCTTCCAGCCTGGGTGGCGCGTCATCGTAGACGGCTACTCCAATTGTCGGACGGTTGCTCCGGGCGCCCGCGTTTGGTCCAGGGCCCGAAGGCCCCCGGACCCTTCCCCTTTTCCTGGGACTATCGGACCGGCCCCGGGCTCCCGCAGCTAGCGGCTCCGGCTGCGAAAGCAGACGATGTTGCCGTCGGGGTCGCGGAAGTGAACCGCACTGGCGCCCCAGGGGTAGGTGGCAGGCCCGGCCACGAACTCGACGCCCAGCGCTCGAAGCGCCTGGCACTCCTCGTCCACGTCCGAGACGGTGAAACCGATCGTGAGGTTGCCCGCGCCCCAATACCGGTCGAAACGGAAGCCCATGTCCCGTTCGGCCACCGCCTTGGAGTAGATCGCCAGGCCACCACCCTCCGTGCGCACCTCGCAATGCACGTCGTCCCCCTCGGCCGGGGAGTGAAGGATGCGCGCGTAGAACGCGGCAAGGCGCGGCACGTCCTCCGTGATCAGGCAGATCCCATCGAACCTCATGGCGCCTCCAGTTCGGCCTACTCCACGTCCTCGCGGGGCGTGAACTCGAAATGCCGGAACCACCAGCACGCCAGCCCGACGAAGGCCGCCACGATGCCGGCCGTCGCCACCCACGCCAAAGCCGGTGAAACGCTTCCCCCGCCCAGTTGCCCGGCCAGCAGGTTCAGAAACGCCATCTCCTCGCTCGGTTTGGGATGGTGGGACAAGGCCTTGATGTAGGTCAGGACCGAAGCGTAGAACAGGCTCCCCGAAAGGTTCGGCACGAACGACTCCCAACCGAACGCGAACAGCAGGCACCACACCAGCGCGCGGTTCACCACCAGGCTCAGCCAGACGAACAGCGCGCCGTATGCCAAGCTCCCGACCGGAACCAAGAGCAAGTCCCAAAGGAACGCGTCGCGCCCAAACGCCCCAAGGCCGTACACCGACAGCCCAGCCGCGACGGCGCAGGCCCAACCGGCCAACGTCGCCGCCACCGCCGACGCCAGGAAACGTGCCAAAAGCACCTTTGCCCGAGGGGCGGGGCGGGTCAGCAGGTACACGATCGTGCGCTGCTCGACCTCTTGGCCGACCACCATCGTGCTGAACACCGCCGAGGCAAGCGCCAGAACCCGGTACACGACCAGCGATGCCAACTGGCCGTACGCCTGGTCGGGCGCCATCTTGCCGCCCAACCGGACCCATGCCACGCCGATGCCGAAGACGCCCAGCGCCGCCGCACCCCACGCCACCAACCGGGAGGGGCGCAGGTAGTCGCGCAAGGCCGATGCAAAGAGAAAACCGCCCATCATGCCTCCACCAGGTACCGGAACACCGCCTCCAGGTTGTTGTCGGGGCTGCTGAACCCGTAGACGCGCAGCCCGTCCTCCAGGCAGAGCGCGGGCAGGTGGTCGTAGAAACGGCTCGGTTCGTTCGTCTGCACCTCCACCTCTTGCCCATCGGGGCTTACCTCGGCGCTCAACACGAACGACTCGGCCAGCAGGCGCGCCCCCACCTCGCGCGGCTGGTCGGTCTGGATGCGGATGCGGTGCGGATGCCGGTCGATCAGGTCGCGGATCACCCGTAGGTTGCCGCTGGCCAACAGCCGCCCGCGGTGCAAGAGCATGATCGAGCGCGTCATCTGCTCCACCTCGAACAGGATGTGGCTGCTCACCAACACCGACTTGCCGCGCGCCGCGTACCCGGCCAGCAGGTCCATGAACTCGCGCCGCCCCAAGGGGTCCAGTCCGTTCAGTGGTTCGTCCAGCAGCAGCACATCGGGGTCGTGCAGCGTGGCCTGCGCCAGCTTGATGCGCTGCCGCATCCCCTTGCTGTAGCCGCGGAGCGGCTTGTGCGCCCGGTCGGCCATCCCGACGTGCTCCAGCGTCTCCTCGGTGCGACGCTTGGCCCTATCGTGGCCCATGCCGTGGAGCCGCGCCAACCGGTACACGAACTCCCTCCCGCTCAAGTGCTCCGGGAAGTTGTCGATGTCCGGGCAGTAGCCCAACCGCTCGTAGACCTGCGTATTGGCAAACGGGTCGAGCCCGAACACCCGCACGGTCCCCGTCGTCGGCCGCAACTGACCCGTGATGAGGCGCATCATCGTCGACTTGCCCGCGCCGTTCTGGCCGAGCAACGCCGTCACGCCAGGCTCCAACGTGCAGGTGACGTCGTTGAGGCCGATCACGTCGCCGTACCATCGCGATGCGCGTTCGAGCCGGATCACTTCACCACCTCCACCGCGCGCACCCGTTTCCAGGCGACCGCCAGCGCCGCCGCCGAGATCAGCGCCAGCGCGCCAAACAGCAGCCACGCCGCCGGCCGCGCGACCTGCGGCGGGCCCGCCGGCGAACCGAAGGGCGGCGTGCCGTCCGTGCCGATGACCACCTTTGCCAGGCCGATGAGCGAGGTGCCGATCGAGCCGTAGTAGAGGTTCTTCACCGCGTCGCCGGCGCCGATCGCCGGTCCACTGCCCAGGTGCGAGGAGATCCAGAGCACCTGCATCATCTTGCTGAAGCAGGAGCCGAGGATGTAGAGCCCGGCGTAGGCCGCGCCAGCCATCCGCCCTTGGTTGAAGAGCGAACTCACCCCCAGCGCCAGGCAGGTGTGGACCGCAGCCGCCAGCGGCAGCACCACCAGCAGCTTGGGCAGCAGCCACGGGTCTCCGAGGAAGCCGTATTCGCGGAAGTTCAACGCGCCGTACAGGTAGAAGAAGAGCGTCGGGATCGCCATGGCCAGCGTCAGCGGCGCCCACATGCCCACCCACTTGCCAACCAGGTAGTCGCGTTTGCTGCACGGTTTGCTCAGGTAGACCAAAAGGGCGTTCGCGCGGTTGTCGTTGGCGATCGCGCCCGCGCCCAGGATCAGCGCCAGCACCATCCAGAGCAACTGCCCAAACGAGAAGCCGGTCACGAACTCCGCGTTCCAGGAGATGCGCTGCAAAAAGGCGTCTACGCCGTGCTCCTTGCCCGAGAGCGCCGTCATCTGCTCCACGAAGAACACGATGACCAGCATCATCAGGTAGTACCAAGCCGAGGCGATCGTCGTGACCCAGTAGCTGCGCTTCTTCAACGCCTGCCGCCACCCCATGCGGGCGATCACCAGCCAGCGTCGCCTGGGCGACTCCAGCGCGCCGTCGTAGCCCCGGTACCGCAGGTCCGCGATGGGCGTCGTGCTAGCCACTGACCGCCTCCAGGAACGCCTCCTCAAGCGTGCGCTCGGCCATCGCCAAGCGACGCACCTGCGCGTCCGATTCGCGCGCCGACTCGAAGATCAGCCTTGCCAACGCGTCCGGCGTGCCGGTGCCGCAAAGCCGGTACTCGCATCCCTTGGCCTGCACCAGCGACAGCCCTCGCCCCGCAGCCTGCGCCAAGAACGCCTCGCTCGGCTCCCTCAGCTCCACGTCCATCGGATGCCCCGACAGGCTCTTCAGGTCGCGTATCCTGCCCTGCGCCCGAAGCTGTCCCGCCAGCAAGACCACCACCGTGTCGCAGGTCCGCTCGATGTCCGGCAGCAGGTGGCTGCTCACCAGCGCGTTCACCCCTTGCTCGCGGCTGATGGAGCGGACCAGGTGGAGCATCTCCTCGCGGCCCCTTGGGTCCAGACCGTTCGTCGGCTCATCGAGCAGAAGGAGCTTCGGACCATGCACCAACGCCTGCGCCAGCTTGATGCGCTGCTTCATGCCGGTCGAGTAGGTCTCCGTGAGCCGGTAGCGCGCCTCGCCCAGCCCGCAGTACTCCAGCACCTCGTGGGCCCGCCTGAGCGCCTGGTTGGGCGGCAGACCGGCCAGTTCCCCCGCGTAGGCGACGAACTGCACGGCCGTGAGCCCGGGGATGTGGCAGTCCTGCTCCGGCATGTAGCCCACGCTCTGCCGGATCGCCACCCCGTCGTGGAGGAAGTCGTGCCCCAGCACCGTCCCGCCTCCCTCGTGGGCCTGGACGAAGCCGAGCAGCGTCTTCAGGAAAGTGGTCTTGCCGGCGCCGTTGGGGCCCAGCAGCCCGACGCAACCCTCCGGCAACGCCACATCCAACCGCCGGAGCGCCTCGAACGCGCCGTACCTCACCGTAAGGCCCTTTATGTCCGCGACCAGCACGCGCCTACCTTACACCGAGAGCGAACGCCGCATCAGGGCCTTCCGGGGCCAGAACGAGTCGAACCCCTTCGACGTCTTTACCGTTACCATGGCGCGCAAGCTGCTGTTCGCCGCACTCGGCGCCTTCGCGGCGCTTTTCCTGGTGCGCATCTACGCCTTCGGCCCGTCCGACACGCAACTCATCTGGGAGGCGCTGGACCGGTCGTGCCAGGCCAGCCGCCGGGGCGAGCCTGGCGGCGTCATGGACCAGCTCAGCCGCTCCCTCACCTTCAACGAGGAACCGGTCGAGGACCGCCACGAAATCGCCAAGGCGATCCGCCTGAGCAAGCCCGAGGTCACCCTCGCCCACTCCGAGCCGGCCATCCAGGGTCGCCGCGCCCAGGTGGTCACATCAGCACGCGTCCGGTTGAACTACGCCGGCGTCAACATCGACCAGTCGATCCCGCGCGTGGTCATCCGCCTGCAGAAGGAGACCGGGTTTCGCTGGCTCGTCATGCCGTACCCCAAGTGGCGCGTGGTCGACGTAACGGTCGAAGAAATGGCGCTTCCCTCGATTGGACTGCAATAGGACCTAGCTTCAGGCGATATCGTTCGCGATATACTCCGGTCATCGCGATTGCGTGATCGCGAAATCAGGATAGGTGACTCACAGAATGAAGAAGTTTCTGACTCTGTCGATCCTCGCCGCGCTCGCCGCTGGCATCATGGTCGGCTGCGCTCCGAAGGAAGAAGAGGGCACTCCGGCCGGTACTCCGCCCGCGGCTCCCGCCCCGGCTGCTCCGGCTCCGGAAGGCGAGAAGGCTGCTGCTCCGGCTCCGGAAGGCGAGAAGGCTGCCGCTCCGGCTCCGGAAGGCGAGAAGGCCGCCGCTCCGGCTCCCGCTGCCCCGGCTCCGGGCACCCCGGCTCCGGCTCCCGGCAAGTAAGTAGGCTTCCAAGCCAAACGACACGCCGGCCCCGCTTGCGGGGCCGGCGGCTTTTGTGTGTCTCCCGGATGGGACACAGAAAAAGGTCGCCCCCGAAACCTTTCCGGGGGCGACGCCGTTCGTCAGGATCGCGCCGAACCGCTACTGGGCTGCGCCGCCCCCGCGGTTCCTCCGTTCGCCGCCTCGTGGCCGATTGCCCATCCTCGGACGCTGCACGTCGGCTTTGAACTCCTTGCCGCCCATCGTCTTCAGCGACGCGATCTGCTCGGCGGTGAGGACCTTCTTGATCTCCTCATCCATCGTCTTGTCGTTCTTCTGCATCAACTCCGTCGCCTGCTCACGGGTGATCTCATCGTTGCGCATGCGCTGGAAGAGCGCCATGTTGGCCTGCTGCATTTTCTTCTGCAGCTCCTCCAGCTTGGTCTTCTGCTCGGTCGTCACCTTCAGCTCTTCCTGCACCTTGGGGTCCTGCACCGCGCGCATGCCGCGAAGCTGGATACCGATCTCCTTCAGGCGCTTGGCCTGCGCGGGCGTCAAGATCGCGTTGATCTTGGCGACGAGCTCCTTCTGGTGCTTCTCCATCGCCGCGCGAACCGCCTCAGGGTCGGCGCCCTGTCCCATCCCGGGCATCAGGTCGCGCATCGCCCCGCGCTCCGCGGTGCGAAGCTCTTCGAGCTTCGTCTTCTGCGACGCCGTCAGGTTCAGGTCGCGCTGAACGTCCGCACGGTTGAGCAACTGGAACGGGCCGGCCATCATGCCGGGGCCCATCATGCCCCTGCCCATGCCCATACGCGGTCCGCCCGGACCTCCCGGGCCGCCCGGACCGCCGGGTCCCGGTTGGGCGACGGCGAGCGCCGCCGCGACTAGCAACGTTGCCACTAGGATCGGTTTGAACGTCATTTCTTCACTTCTCCGTCTGTCTTCTTGTCGTCCGTCTTGAGGTCGTCCGATTTCTTCAGTTGCTCTTGCACCTGCTTCCTGGTCGCGTCCGAAAGCTGCCCTTCGGTCGACGTGCGCAGCGCGCGAGCGTCGTCGTCGTTCCGCACCACGTGCGGCGTCAGGAACACGAGCAGCTCCGTCTTCACCTTCTCCTTCGACGTGGATCGGAAGAGGTTGCCCAGTACCGGGATGTCGCCCAGCAGCGGGAGCTTCTTCACCGTCGAGGAGACCGTGTTGCGGATGATGCCGCCCAGGATCACCGTCTCCCCGTCCTTCACCGACACCGTCGTCGAGGCCTGCCGTTGGTTCACGATCGGCGCGTTGAAGGTCGTGTAGCCTTGGAGGTCGTTCGCCGTCTGGTCCACGTCCAGCGTCACCACCCCGTTCGCCGAGATGCGCGGCGTCACCGTCAACACGATGCCCACGTCCTGGAACGAGTAGTTGAACGTCAGGTTGCCGCTGGCGTCCTCCCGCTGGCTCACCACGTACGGCACGCTCTGGCTGATGTTGATCTGCGCCTGCGTGTTGTTCGAGGTGAAGATCCGCGGCGTCGACAGCACGTGGTAGCGCTGGTCCTGCTTCAGGATGTTCACGAAGGCGTTCAGGTTGCCCCCCGTGATCGTGTAGCGGAAGCCGCTCTTGTCGGCGTTCGCCGCCTGCATCCCGAAGTCCGTGGTTCCGGTCCCGGTCACGCCGGTGTTGCCCAGCATGTTCGACGTCGCCAGGCTCCACTCCACGCCCAGCTTCGTCGACTCATCGAGCGTCGCCTCGACGATCATCGTCTCGATCATCACCTGCTCGGGGATCCGGTCGAGTTGGGCCAGGATGCTCTTGACCATATCCACGTTGCCCGGGTCGGTCACCACGATCACGCTGTTGGTGTTCGTGTCGGCGATCACCGTCACCTGGTTTTCCATGTTGCGCACGTTCACCAGCCGGCCCGATGTATCCCGCCCGGTCGTGTACGTGTCGTTAGTGGTCGAAGAGGAACCCGTGCGGCGGCGCTGGCCTCCCATCTGGAAGAACTGCCCCACCGATACCGAGGTCAGCAGGTCGCCGACGTTCCGCGCCGGGTCCTCGAAATCGATCGGCAACTCGTCTGCCGAGCGGTCGATCGCGGCCCGATCGTCTATCCCGCGGTCCGTCGCCGCGCGGTTCCCCGCGCCCGTCCGGCCCAGGTTGCCGCCACCGCCCGAGCTCGTCCGACGGTTGGACCCGCCCGTGTTGTACTGCCGCGACGAGCTGGAGCCGTAACCTGACGTGCCCCGGTAGCCGGTGCTCGAACGACTGCCGAAGGTCTGCGTCAGCAGGTCGGCGATCAGGTCCGCCCGGGCGTTCTTCAGCGGGAACACGAAGGTCGTGTCCTGAATCGGCGTGTCCACGTCCAGGTCGGCGATCACCTTGGCGATCATCGCGTGGTTCGCCTCGGTCGCCGAAACGACCAGCGAGTTCGTGCGGGTATCGGCCACCACCGTGCCGAACGCCGACTGCATCGAACCGAAGCGCATCGCCATGCCAAACCGCTGCTCGAACGGCACGTTCTGCGTGCCCTGTCCGCCACGGCCGGTCGGCGCCGCCTGGGTCAACACGTTCTGCACCACCGAGGCCAGGTCGTCCGCGTCTGCATACTTGAGCGGGTAGACGCGCGGTTGAGTCGGTTGTTCGGTCTGCTGGTCAAGCTCCTTGATCAGCTCCTCCACCTGCCGCTGCGTGTCTCGCGTGGCGTTCACGATCACCGTGTTGCTGTAGTCGTCTGAGGAAGCGCGCGCCACCGGCTCCTGCGGCTGGCCTTGCGCCGCCGCATTCGGATCGAATGGCCCGCCCATCATCATGCCGGGACCGCCGAAGCGCCGGCCACCAAACCGCGAGGTCGCGGTCTGGCCCGAGAAGACCTCGTTTACGACCCGGGCGACCGCCGCCGCGTTGGCGTATTGGATCTTGTAGACCTTGAGCTCCGTCCGGTTGCTGGTGGCCATGCCGGTCATGTCCACGCGCGGCGCCCGCACCGCGGCGCTCTTCTTCGAGACGAGGATGAGGTTCCCCTGCTTCTTCATCTCATAGCCGCGAAGCGTCAGGGCGGCGTTCACGACCGTGAAGGCCTCGTTCAGCTTCACCGCCTTGGGCGTGGAGACTGTCAGCTTGTCCACCAGGCTCGGGTCCTTGAGGATCGTGATGCCCGACACCCTGGAGAGGAAGTCAAGCACAAGGTCGGCACTGGCGTTCCTGAAGTTGAGCTTGACCGTTTTGGTCGGGCTGAGCTTGAACTCCTGCCAGGCGGGCTTCGCCTGGATGTTCTCACCCATGTCGAACTGCGCCACCGCCATCAGCGGCAGCAATGCTATGAGGAACAGCAGTAGCTTCTTCACCTGCACCTGATTTCTCCTTGTCCGAAAACGTTGTCCTTGACCACTCAGGCCCCCTACCGATGCCTAGCCCATGCCTCCGGGGCCACCACCCGGTCCACCGGGTCCACCCGGGCCGCCGCCGGGACCGCCCGGCGCGACCATCGGAGGAGGAGCCGGAGCGGCCATCGCGCCGGGAATCGTGATCGACGTCGGGCCCGCTGTGCCGGTCGCTCCTCCACGGGCGCCGCGCGAACGCCGTCCTCCCCCCTCGATCGCCCCGGTCAGGCTGGCCGGGACGGGCATCGGGCTCAGCGCGAGCTTCCCGGGTAGCGTCTCGGGCGCATCGACCATCAGCTCCATGGTATGCGTTCTTCCGCCAGGTCCGGCAAGAACCAGCGTGGTGGGCGTGATCTTCGCGACCGTCGCGAGCTTCCACTTCTCGCCGTGGTGCAAGAACGCGCCATCCTGCGTCGTGGTGTTCTCCACCAGCGCCGTGGGCACGCCATCCACCACCGCCGTGCCGGTGTAGACCCAGTTCGGCTCGCCGTCGGCGAAGTCCGCCGGTATCGCGTTTGGCATCTGCACGGCGCCCGAACCGAACCCGCCCGAAGCCACCAGCGGCCGGAACACGTTCTTCGGCGTGGCCGTCAACCTCGTGAACCGAGCGGAGTAGTCCTCGGCAGTGAACGTGTCGTCCACCTTGGACTCCCCCTTCCGGGCGAGCTTGGGCGACTTCGCGGTGCTCGACTTCGGCGGCGGGCTCGTGAGCACGAACGCGCTCACAGCCAACGCCCCCACCAGGATGTAGATCGTGGGACGACTAACCTTTGGCAACTTTGGCGTCCTCCTGAGTGCCCCGGTAATAGGCGACCAAACCGATCGTCGCGGTCACGCTGTCGTTCTTCGCGTTGCTAGTGGCCACCTGCACCATGTTCACCGCCATGCGCGAGCGCGGAGATTCGAGGTCGCGGAGAAACCCCACAACCGCCTCGTACCCGCCCTCGACCGTCACCAGGTAGCCAAGCTGAGTGAGCGCGCCGCCCTGGGTCGTGCGCTGTGGGCGGAACGACACCAGCTTCAGTTGACGGGCCCGCGCTGCGCCGGTGACCGTCTCCAGCGCCGCAGGACCCACGTTATCGGCTCCCCCGCTCCACGACATCGCCCGGCATTCGGCCTCCGCCGCCGCCAGTTGCTGCTTGGCCAGGTCCGACTCCGAGATCAGCTTTCGGTGCTGCAGCGCCACCTGGTCGGCCACCGTCTTCGAGTCCGCCATCGGCACGAACACGTGATAGGCGGCGATGAGGACCAACGCAGCCAGCGCAACGTAGGACGCCCACAGCCACATCCGCTCGGGTTTGGCGCCTGCTCGCATCACCTCGTACCTCCCTTGCGCTTCGCCTTCTCCTCGTTCAACGGCAGGTTCCCCACCACGTGGGCCGAAAACGAGAAGTTCACAACGCTACGCCGCTCCAGTTGGGCGTCGTTGGCGAACACGAGCTTCACGTCGCGAAGCCTCGGGCTCGCGGCCAAGGCCGAAAGGTACGCCCCGACCGCCGTGTTCTCCATCGCCGTGCCCCGGATGAGCAGCGGTTTGCCCCGTTCGAACGTAAGCCCCGAGAGCCACGCCCCGCTCGGCGCCGCATTGGACACCTGCACCAGGGCGTCGCTCGGAAGCTGGGCCGGGTGGAACGCCAACGAAAGCCCTTCCTGCAACCTCTTCGTGTCGGCCGCCAACGACTGCGCGGCATCCCGCTCCGACTTGGCGCTGCGCACGTTGGCCGAGAGCGCGCGTCGCGTCTTGGCCACCTCCGCCGCGCGGTCCGACCGGTCCAGGTAGACCGTCGTGCCCGCCGCCAACACCGCCACCCAAAGAAGGGCCGCCAGTCGGGCCCTCGCCCGCACCTTGGCCTGACGCCGCTTCGCTTCGGCCTCGGGCGGCTCCACGTGCAGCCGCGCCTCGGAGTGCCGCCGAAGCGCCAACAGCGCCGTCCCGTGCAGGCTGCGCTCCGCGCCCGCAAGCTCGGCCCCGCCGGTGGCGATGACCGGCGCCGAGTCGCACTGCGCGGTTCCCAGCGTCCGGAGCACCTCCGCCTCAAGCTCCCCTTCGTTCTCCACCGGCGGCGCCACGCGGCTGTACCGCAGCACCCCGTCGCTCACCACGTCGATGCAAAGCCCGTCGTCGCGGGGCTCCAGCAGCACCGCGTTTGGCACGCCGTTCTCCGCCGCCAACACCATCGAGCCGACCGCCGTGGGGCAGACCCACGCCGCCTTCGTCCCGCATTCGCCAAGCTCCTGGTGGATGCGGGCCAGCGTCTCCGACTTCACGGCGCCCACCACCGCCAGCCGCCCCTCGGGCCCCTTGACCGCGGTGGTGCGGAAATCGAACGCCAACTCGCCGACGCCGCTCGGGAAGGCGCGGGACATCGCCATGTTCAGCACCTGCCGAGCGTCGTCCCGCCCCACGTCCGGCAGCCACATTGCCTTCACGAACGAGCTCTGCCGCGACACGGCCACGCCCACTTCGCGTGGATTGCCGATGCGGCCCAGGGCCTCCTGCAACGTATCCGAAGTGCTCGTGTGGCCGGTGTTGGGGTCCAGAACCGCCGCTCCACGCGGCGACCATTCGACCACCGGCACGTTCAAAGGCTCTCGCGTGCTCATGACTCCTCTTCCAGTACCTGTTGTTGGGTCGCTTCAGTGTCCCAATTCCACTGCGTGATCGGATCGGCGTACGGCGAGCGCCTTACCTTGAGGATGTGCGCGCCGTCGTCGGCCAGCGAAACGGTCGCCTCCAGCGCCACCTGCTTGCCGCCCGCCACGCCCAGTACCCTCACCAGGAACGCCCGCGAACCCACCGTGAAGTAGGCTGCGATGCGCTGGAACGTGTCCGGCGTAACGCCCGCCACCGAGGACAACTCGCCTACGCTGTTGAAGCCGCCCTGCCGGGCGAGGATCGCCTTCGCCACGTCGGTCGGCAGGTCGGGGAGCGTCGCCAACACCGACTCGACCGTCGTATTCAGGTTGATCAGGCCGTAGAGCGTCTCAGAGCTGTCCACGGTGAGCTGGTCCACGATCGCCTGCGAGTCCGTGACCGAAAGGCCCGGCAGCATCAGCACCTGCGCGATGTTGGTGAACGTGCCGACCGCGTTCCGACGCTGGATGATCGCCTGCGCGGTCTGCGGGGCGATCCCTCGCTGCATCAACTGCTGCAGGTTCGCCCGGTTCACGTTCAGGCGCGGCTGGCCGTCCGGGGTCGTGTTGGGCGCCGCCGAATCCACCGTCACCAGGTCGATGAGCGGCGGCTGGTCCTCGAGCCGCCCCTGGGTCAAGGTTCGGCTGTTCGCCGTCGTGGGCGGGTTGAAGAGCGTCGGCCCGTCGAAACCCTTGACGAGGAGCAGGTCCTCCACCGTGTCGAGCTTGGCCAGCTTGGTGTTATAGGGGGTCGTGAGGTCGTTGTAGTACTCGTCCTTCGCGCCCAGGGTCCTCGGCTGCAACTCCTCGCTCCGCCAGTCCAGAAGCGAGTCGATCTGCTCGTCGGTCAGCGCCATGTTCCGGAGCTGGTCCTCCGTCGCCGTGTTGAGGTTGACCAGCGCCCCGGCGTCGATCAGCTGGATGCGGAACGAACATCCCTTGACCCGGTATTCGACCTCGCCCGGGCCGCTCAGGTTGAACCACTCGTCGGTCTGCGTCGCGATGTTCGGGTCTTGGTCCTGCAGGATCGCCAGAACCCGCTGAAGCCCGGCCTCCGCCATCATCCGCGCGCGCCGCTCGTTCATCCGGTCCTGTCGCGCCGCCATGTTCGCGTACTGCGCCGAAACCGCCACCGCCAACAACGCCATCAGCAGCGCCACCGCCAGGACCGCCAAGATGAACGCGCCGCCTCGCTCGGTCCTCACAGCGTCGCCCCCTGGTAGACCGGGTTGTCCGCCGTCACGTCGCTGTGCAAGAGCCGAACGATCAACACGCGGTCTTCGTCTTCGTCCGAAAGCCGGTAGGTCACCCGAACCGCCGCGGGAAGCCGACGGTCGGCCGTCTGCGTGTTCCAGGTCGTGCTCCAACTCTCGCCCGTGTAGAACTCGAAGTAGGCGCTCGTGACGTCCGGGTCCAGCACCGACTCCGTGCCACCCTGCGTCGGGTCCCCGTCGGGGGGCCGCTGTTCGCGCAGAAACAGCCCTTGCCTGTCGCCCGCGTCGCCCACCGGCGTGGTGGAGATCGCCACCTCCTCCATCCCGCCCTGCGGCCCATATCGCTTGTTCAGGTCGGGCAGGTCCGCGGAGTCCCCCAGGTACGCGCCGGAAACCCCGGGCGACAGCACGGTGAACTGAAGCGTGTCGGGGTACTGCGAGGAGCCCTGGGAGCTGGTGGCGATGAAGTAGGTGGTCGTGGAGGTCTCGTCCGCGGACAGGTACGCAGCCGAGATCATCTCCCGCATGCGGGTCTCGAAGTCGATTCGCGCCTGCTCGCGCTTCGAACTCTGCGGCGCCTGCTGCTCGTAGCGGACCATTCCTTCCACGGCGCGCGACAGCGCCATCGCGATGAAACCGGACATCGCGACGGCCAAGAGCACCTCGATCAGCGTCATGCCTGCGCGCAAGCGCCCAACCCTCACGGCGTCGTACCCCCCGATTGCTCCGGCCGCTCGTAGACCAGCGTCTCCGCCTCCTCCTTGCGGCCCTGCGGCGACGTCACCGTCACGGTGACGGTCCCGAGGTTCTCGATGCCGGTCGTGTTCGTCTCGACTTTCCAGGCAACCTTGCTTTGACCGCGATCCGTGAAGTCGCCTTCCGTGTTCGTCGCGTACTCGCCGGTGGCCAGCAACTCGTCCAGCTTCTCGAACGCCAGTCGCTGCAGCCGCTCGCTGTCCCGCGCGATCGCGTCGGTCCGGGTGATGGAACCAAGCGCGCCCATCACGCCGGCCACGCCACCCGCCGTCAATGCTGCGGCCACCAACGCCTCGACGTAGGTGAAACCCCGCCTGAGCCTAGACGCGTTTCTCAAGCTCACCGGCTTCCCACCTGTCCTCCGGTTGGTCGGCGACCGCGCCCTCGCGCACCTCGCCGGTCCCCTTCCGGGCGTCGATCACCAGGCAAAACGATTCGGCCGGAGCCCTGAACTCCAGCGTCGAGGACTCGGCCGTGCCGTCTCCGAAGAAACGCACGCCCCAGTCGCCCTCGCCCGAGTCCGAGCCGTTCAGGATGAACCGGTCCACCGACACGCCCTCCGGCAACGAAAGGAGCGCGATCGGCTGGCCCGTCTCCTGCGTCTCGTTCGACGACCGGGACGAAGCCGCATTCGGAGCCCGCCCCTGCGTCTGGCTTTGAGACTGGTCGTCCAGGTCCAGGACAAAGGCAGAGCTTTGCCCGTCGAAGCTGATCCGCAGCGTGGCCCTTCGCGTCAGCGCCTCGTTGCGGGCGCGGAGCACGAACGCGGGCAACTGGGTGAGCAGCAAACGCTCCCCCTGCCCGCGGCGCGAGGCCACCAGGTTTGGGACCACCAACGCCGCGCACAGCGCGATCACCACGATGATCGCGCCCACTTCGACGAACGTAAAGCCGCGCCTACTCACTGGATTCGGTGATGTCCGCCGCTTCGCCCTCGCCACCGGGCGCGCCATCGGAGCCGTAGGAGTAGAGCGTGAACGAGTCGGAGCCGCTCTGGCCCGCGTTCTCCTCGTACACGTACTCATTCCCCCACGGGTCCGCCGGGATGTCCTTCGTGGTGTAAGGGCCGCTCCAGTTCCGTACGTCCGAGGGCGCCACGCGCAACGCCTGCAGCCCCTCTTCCGATGTCGGATAGCGGTCGCAGTCGTGATGGAACAACTGAAGCTGCTGGGAGAGAGTGGCCAGGTCGGAGGCCGCCTTGGCCCTCTTTGCGTCGGCAATGCGGCTGGTGACCCGCGGCACGATGGCCGCGGCCAAGATGCCGATGATCAGTACGACCACCATCAGCTCGATAAGCGTAAAACCACGAGCGATTCGCTTGATTGTTGGCTTGTTCTTCAACGGGTACCTCGCTTCGTCCAAAACGTCTTCGTCACTTGACCAGGCTCTGCGCCTCGTAGATCGGCAGCAGAACGGAGAGCATGATCACCGCCACGATGGCGCCCATCGTGAGCACGATGATCGGCTCCACCATCGCCGTGAAGCGCCGCAGCCCCTGGTCCACTTCGAAATCCATGCTGTCGGCCACGCGCCCGAGCATCTTCGGCAGGTCGCCGGTCTCCTCGCCGATCGCGACCATGTGCGTCAGTACCGGCGGGAAGACGCCCGCGTCCCGCATCGCCACCGCGATCGGGCGCCCCTCGCGCACCTCCTGCTCGACCAGGATGCTCCGGTCGGTGTAGACCCGGTTGCCCGACGCCAACGCCGAGATGTGCAGCGCCTCGAGGATCGGCACGCCCCCGAAGACCAGCGTCCCCAGAACGCGCGCGTACCGGGAGACCACGCCCTTGCGTATCGTCTTGCCGAGCAACGGCATGTTCAGCGCCACCTTGTCCCGCGCCAACGCACCCGCCGGGGTCGCCACGTACGCGCGGTACCCCGCGATCGCCACGCCGATCCCCAGCAGGATCAACAACCCCTGCTGGGTGAGGAAGCCCGTGACCGCCAGCAGGATCTTCGTGGGCAGCGGAAGGCTGCCGCCGAGGTCCTTGAACACCCCCGACAGCTTCGGCACCACGAACGTCAGAAGGAACACCACCACCAGCACGGCCGTCGCCGCCAACGCCGCCGGGTAGATCAGCGCCGAGGCGATCTGGCTCCGCCGCGTGGCCTCGTTCTCCTGCAACTGCGCCAACCGCTCCGCCGACTCCGAAAACTGGCCGCTTGCCTCGCCGGCCCTCAACGTTTGGGTATAGACCTCCGGGAACAGCTTCGGGAACTTCTCGAGCGCCGCCGAGACCGGCACGCCCGTCCGAACGTCCTTCAGCGCCGCCGTCGCCACCGCCGCGAGTTGCGCGCTCTCCGACTGCTCCCCGATCACCTGGAGCACCCGGTCGAGTGGCAACCCCGCCGCCGACAAGTCGGCCAGCCGGCGCGTGAAGAGCGCCAGGTCCGAACGGTTCGTGCGCCCCTTGCGCGCCGCGCCACCCCGGGATTCGCCCTCGCCCTGCCGCACCTCGTGCTCGCGGATCTCCAGCACGTAGCGGCCCTCGGAGGCCACCAACGCCATCGCCGCCGCCTGGTCGGGGGCGTCGATGAAACCGGTCTTCTTGCGGCCCGAGGGCTCCAACGCCGTGTAGGCGAACGTGCTCACAGTTCACCCCGCATCAGAACTCGTCCCTCTGGCAGACGCGCAGCACCTCTTCCGGCGTCGTCCGACCCTCCAGCACCGCCAACCGGCCGTCGCCGAGCAACGTCCGCATCTGCTGCACGTCCACGCCGTGCCGCTTCATATCCGAGGCCGGCGCGTGGTCCACCGTCATCCGCCGGATCTCCTCGTCCACCACCAACAGCTCGCACACGCACTGCCTTCCCTTGAAGCCCGTGCCCTGGCACTTCTCACAGCCCCGGCCTCGCCGGAACTGCGGGTTGTGCGTGTCGTATTCGTCCGGCAGGATGCCCAGAGCCCGGAGCGCCTCGGGCCGCTCGGGCGCCGCCTCGGAGCAGAACGGGCAGTTGCGCCGGATGAGCCGCTGCGCCAGCACGCCCACCACCGAGCTGGCCGCCAGGTACGGCTCGACGCCCATGTCCAGAAGCCTCGTGATGGCGCCCGCGGAGTCGTTCGTGTGCAGCGTGCTGAACACGAGGTGGCCGGTCAGCGCCGCGTGGATGGCGATCTCCGCCGTCTCGTGGTCGCGGATCTCGCCGACCATGATCACGTCCGGGTCCTGGCGCACGATGCTGCGCAGCCCGTTGGCGAACGAAAGGCCGATGTTCGGCCGAACCTGGATCTGGCCGATGCCGGAGATCTGGTACTCCACCGGGTCCTCGATCGTCAGCACGTTCAGCTCGGGCGAGTAGATCCGTTGCAGGGTGGCGTAGAGCGTCGTGGACTTGCCGCTGCCGGTTGGGCCGGTGACCAGCACCATGCCGTACGGCACGCTGACCACCTTTTGGTACAGCCGCAGCGTGTCGGGGCGCATCCCCAGGTCTTCGAGCCCCAGCATCGCCGTGCCCTTGTCCAGCAGGCGGAGCACCGCGCGCTCGCCGAACACCGTCGGCACGATGGAGACGCGGACGTCGATCTGCCGGCCCGCGATGGTGATCTTGATGCGCCCATCCTGCGGCAGGCGGCGCTCGGCGATGTTCATCTCGCCCAGGATCTTCAGGCGGGAGATCAGCGCCGCGTGCATCCTTCTCGGGGGCTGTACTGCGTCGTGCAGGATGCCGTCGACGCGGTAGCGCACCTTGAGCTCGCGCTCGTACGGCTCCACGTGGATGTCGCTCGCCCCGTCGCGCACGGCCTGGGCGAACATCAGGTTCACCATCTGGACGACCGCCGCCTCGCCGGCCATCTTCTGCAGGTCGGCCAGGTCGGTGATCTCCTCGGCCTCGATGGCGGTCGACTCCTCCTCCGGGAGCCCCTCCATCATCCCTTCGAGGAACCGCTCCTCGATTCGATCGCGGATCAGCGCCGGGTCGCCCAGCATCGCGCGCACCGGCCTCTCGATCAGAACCGCCAGATCGTCCACCGCGCCCAAGCTGGAAGCGGAACCCACCGCCACGACCAACGTCTCGCCGTCGAACTGGATCGGCAGGATCTGGTTGTTCAGCGCGTAGTCGCCGGCAACCGCCTGCATCGCCTCCGGATCCGAATGCACGTCGGACAGATCGATGGTAGGGAGCCCGTAGGGGGAATGTGTCGATGCCACGCCGTTTGTAGTTGTGCTCAACGCGGTCCTCTGTCTGCCATACCCGATGCCGCCTGCGTGCAGTTCCCGGTCCGCCGCTGGGCGGGTGCTTCGCCGAGCGCAGATGCTAACCTATGGATGTGCCGCTATATGGGTTCAACTTCCAGTGGATGGTCTTCTGGACCGAAGGGCGAGAACCGGCCGGGCCGGACGAGCGCGCCCTCGACTTCTTGGCCAAGCACGGGTTCGACTTCGTGCGTCTGCCCACCGACTACCGCTTCTGGACCCATGGCCCCGACTACGCGATCGACCCGGCCGCCCTCGAACCGATCGACCGCGCGCTGGCGGCCTGCTCCGAGCGCGGCATCCACCTTTCCCTCAACCTCCACCGCGCCCCCGGTTACTGCATCAACGGCAACCACCTCGAGCGCCACAACCTCTGGGCCGACGCCGTCGCGCAGGACGCGTTTATCCGAACCTGGGAGACCTTCGCGAGGCGCTACAAGGGCGTGCCGGCGGAACGCCTCAGTTTCGACCTGCTGAACGAACCGCCCAACGTCGGCCAGTACGGCTTCTCTCGCGCCGTGCACGAGCGGCTCATGCGCCGGGCCGTTGCTGCGGTCCGCGCCGTCGACCCGGACCGCGAGGTCGCTCTCGACGGCGTCGGCGGAGGCCACAAGGCGATCCCCGAACTGGCCGACCTTGGCGTCGTGCATAGCTCGCGCGGTTACGCCCCCATGTCGGTCACCCACTTTGAGGCGAGTTGGTGGGAAGGGAGCGCCGGTCTCCCGCGGCCCGTCTACCCTGGCCCCGACCCCGACGGCCGAATCTGGAACCGCGACGCCCTCCGGGAGCACTACCAGCGGTGGCGCGAGGTCGAGCGCCGGGGCGTCCGCGTTCATGTCGGCGAGTTCGGTTGCTTCGACCACACGCCGAACGACGTGGCGCTTCGTTGGTTCGCCGACCTGTTTTCGCTGTACCGCGAGTTCGGCTGGGGCTTCGCGATGTGGAACTTCGTCGGCCCGTTCGGGCTTTGCGGCCACGCCCGCCCCGGCGCCCGGTT
>CAZIIS010000041.1:0-23108 GCA_964539295.1 uncultured Fimbriimonadaceae bacterium
ATGCTGGTCAAGGTGGGCGACTTTTATGACAGCGAGGTAGAGACGACGGTCAAGGGTTTGACCTCGATGATTGAGCCGATGCTCATCGTCTTCTTGGGATGCGTGGTGGGCTTTATCGCCATCTCGGTCATGACCCCGATGTTCAAGTTGGTGAACGCAGTCAAATAGGCGTTGACATCGGGCGGGGGCGTCGTACGGGCTCGTCGAAGAGCGCGGCGCCCGCGGCGACTCAGGGCGAGAGAAGGCAAAACGGAGAGACCGAGTTTGGAGGCTTTTGTGAACGGCAATAACGACGCGGAGGGCATGGTGCTTCGGTACCTGGAAGACCCTCGGCCCGACCTCAAGGACCTGATCATCATTAGGTATACGGGTCTGGTGGAGCGGGTTGCGCGGCGGTTTGCCGGGATCGAATCGGTGGACGACCTGATCCAGGTCGGCTACATCGGCCTCCTCAACGCCCTCAGCAAGTTCGATCAGAACGCCGGTGTGCGGTTCAACACCTACGCGACGCACCTGGTGGCGGGGGAGATCAAGCACTACCTGCGAGATCGGGCGCAGACGATCCGCCACCCGGCCTGGCTGCAGGAGTTGCGCCACAAGGTCAACCGGGCGGCGACGATGCTGCAGGCGCGCGATGGTCAGGCCCCGACCGAACGGCAGATCGCCGAGGAGTTGGGCGTGAGCGAGTCGGCCGTTCGGGAGGTCTACGCGACGCAGGAGATGCTCAAGGTCTCCTCGCTGGACGTGGGGGCGAGCGACGACGACGACTCGGAGAGCGAGGTCGACCGGCTGGACGGGGCGGCGTTCTGCCCCGAACAGCTTAGCGTGGAGGACCGGGTCGTGCTCGAGGAGGCGATGCAGCAGCTTCGCGACCTGGAGCGCGAGGTGCTGGTGCTGTTCCACTTCGACTCGCTCAACCAAACCGAGATCGCGCACAAGCTGGGGATCTCCTGCAACTACGTGTCGCACATCCTGCGCCAGTCGCTGGCGAAGCTGCGGCGGATTCTGACCTCGGAGGAGCGCGAGGACGAGATGCTCCGGCGCGGGCAGAGCGACGCCGAGGTCTCGTCGACCGACCCGGAGACCGGCGTGTACAACGAAGCGTACTTCCGGGCGCGGCTTACCGAGGAACTGCACCGGGCCTCCGCGAGCAGCGGCGTGCTGTCGATCGTGTTGGTCGATTTCGTGGGCCTTCAGCGGCTTCGCAGCTTCTACGGCGAGGCCAGCGTGCATGACTTTCTTGCCGACGCCGCGGACTTCCTGCGCCGTTGCGTGAGGAGGTTGGACATCGTGTGCCGGTATGGGGAACACGGCTTCGGCATCATCCTGCCGACGACCGGCGCCAGCGTGACGGTGGTGCGGCAGAGGGTCGCGCATAAGTTCGACGGTTGGCTGGTGGGGCGCATGGCTCCGAGCGGACCGATCCGCGTGCGGCTCGGTCACGCCGTCTATCCCGAGGACGCGGAGAACCTCAACAAGATGCTCGAGATCGCCAGGCCGCGCGACGAGTTCGCGGTGGAGAGCGCCGACGGCGAAGAGAACGTCCCGCGGGCCGCATAGGCGGTCTGGTTCGCCGCCCCCATGCGTTAGAATCGTGGCGATGAGCCCCGTCGTCCGTGTTGCGCACGACTTCAACTGCCCTTGGTGCTGGATCGCCGTCAGCCAGGCGCGTCGCCTGCGCGCCGACTTCGGCGTGAGGATCGAGTGGGCCGGCTACGAGATCCACCCGGAGGGGGTCGAGTTCGCGGAGCCGCGCGGCTTCAAGTTCGGCGTCCCCAACAGGCCACCCACGCCGGATAGGCTCGGACTGGCCTATGCCGCCGAGGGGATGGAACCCCCGACCTCGCCTCCGCCCAAGACCATGCGCACGCACAACGCGCACGAGGCGGTGGAGTACGCGCGCACGGTGAGTGCCGCGAACGAACTGGTGGAGCGGCTCTATCGCGCGGCGTGGACGGAAGGGAAGGACGTCAACCAGTTCGAGACGATCGCCGATGCGGCGCGCGGCGTCGTGCCGGACGTGGAGGCGATGCTGAAGGCGGTGCGCGAGCGGCGCTTCGCCGACCGGATCGTGCCGTTCGACGACCCGGCCTACAGGACCGGCGTGTACAACGTGCCGACCTTCTTCATAGGCGGCAAGCGGTATGCCGAGCAGCCGTACGCGGTGCTGGCCAAGGCCGCGCGTGCGCTGGTCGCGGACGAGGGGCGCCCGCAGGGCGCCTACGGCCACCTGGAGCTGCCGGCGCCGCCGGACGACCGGCCGTACGTGGCGATCGGCATGGTGATCACGCTCGACGGCAAGACCGTGACCGGGGAGCGCACGGAGCCATCGGGGGACTTGGGCTCGGAGGTCGACCACGCCACCATGCGCCAGATCGAGGCCGCGGCCGACGGGGTGTTGATCGGCGCGGGATCGCTGCGGTCGACGCCGAAGCTCTGGTACGACGCCCGGCTGTGGCGGTTCGTGGCCACGGAGTCGGGGAAGGTGGACCCGTCCCTTCGGTTCTTCACGGACGCGCCGGAACGGGCTTTCGCCGTGGTAAGCGAATCGGCGGAGGGGAGGTTGTTACAGGGGGTGCGGGCGCTCGTGGCGGGCGCGGAGCGGCTGGACCTGGCCGGCGCGCTGCGCAGGATGCGGGCGGAGTTCGGCGTGCACCGGCTGGTGGCCGAGGGGGGAAGCGAGTTGAACGCCGCGTTGCTGCGGGAAGGCTTGGTCGACGAGTTGTTCCTGACCTTGGCGCCGAAGGTGAAGCTGGGGGCCGGAACGCCCACCCTGGCCGGCGGCGAACCGCTGCCACGCGAGGCTCTGCTGCGTTTCGCTTTGGTCAGCGAGCGGCGGGTGGGCGACGAACTGTTCCTGCGGTACCGTCGTCGGTGAAACCGCCCTGGGGCAACCGCCGGGATTGGGTTCCCCGAAGCCCCAAAACAGGGGGGCCGTCCACGAGTCAGGGTTGACACCCCCCGCTCCGTTTGGTATCATGCGTGATTGCGCGACGGACGATCGGCGTGCCGGTAGTCAGCGCCAAATCTTGGGAGCCCTCCCCCATTGACCGAGGACGGGGAGCGGGTCCAAACGAGTTTTCTTCTCGTTCTGAGGCCTGGTTGGTCATCCTCACCGAGGCTTGCAGGTTCCTGGGTTTGTCGTTCGGTCGGGTTTCTCACGTCGGGCATACCCCGGCGGAAACAGAAAGCAAGTGAGGGAAACTTGATTGGCTATCGCGATCATCATAGCTAGCGCCGCAGCCTTTGCGGCCTTCGCCCCGCTGGCGGGTGTCCAGCATACGTCGTGGTTCAGCCGGTTGGCGGCGAAGTTGGCACGGAGAAGTTCCGTGGCCGCGCCGCCGTGTACGAACACCGAAGCCGGTTGGCAACTGGTTCACTCCGAGGATTGGCGCAGCTTCCGCGAATGGCTGGGCCAGGACTCCGAAGGCCTGCCGTTCGGGCAGGACGAGGAGCCGTCGCTCGGCTCGCACCTGTTGGTCGAGCTGTTCGACTGCGACCCGGCGTCCCTGAAGCGGGAGGGCGAGGTTGCGCAGGCGATGCTCAGGGCGGCTCGGGACAGCGAGGCGACCGTGGTCGCCCAGTCGTTCCACGAGTTCCAGCCGTTCGGCGTTTCGGGCGCGGTGATCATCCAGGAGTCGCACTACACGATCCACACGTGGCCGGAGCACGGCTACGCGGCGGTGGACCTTTTCTATTGCGGCGGCACGGTGCGCGTGGCGCGCGCGGTGGACGTGCTGCGGGAGCGGTTCAAGCCGGGGCGCATCAAGTTCCTGGTGGTTCGGCGCGGCGTGGAAAGCGAGGTCTCGTCCCGCTAGGACGACCTCGAAAGGGTTACGGGCGGGGGCTTGCCTTGGGCAAGCCCCCGCCGTTTCGTTACTGGGCCTTGTTCGGCTTGGGACAGACGGGTTTGGCCGGCTTGGCGGCCTTGAGCGCCTTGAGAAGCGGGGCGTTGGGTTTTCCGTAGGAGCGGAGCTTTCCCTTGCCGGTCCAGAGCAGGCCGGACTTGGCGTCGAACTCCACTGGGATGTAGACGCGGCAGCGCTTCAGGATCAGCTTGACGCCCTTGGCCGGCGGGTTCTTGGGGTAGGCGCGGTCCACGTCGCCCTTCGGCACGGTGGCCGTTGCCGCCCCAAGGACCGAGGTCTGGCCTGGGGTCAGGTCCCAACCGAAGGGGACTGGCGCGCGGCCGGCGCCCCGTCCGCCTCCGCCGTATTCGGTGACGCGCATGAGCGTGCCGGTCTTGGCGTCGACGAACCCTTCGTAGTAGTAGCCTTGGGGGTCGTCGTCGTAGTCGGGCGTGGAGCAGTGCATCGCGCGGATGCAGTAGACCAGCATCGAGCCGTTTTCCCGGCCGAGTTGGTACTGCGCGGGCGTGATGAAGTCGTCCACATCGTTCCTGTACTTGGACTTGGATGGCCCCCAAATGCAGAGGGTTGTGGGACCGTCGAGGGTGACCGAGGACGAACTCATGTTGGCCAGGATGTAGCCGATCACCTGCGCCTCAGCTTGCGCGGCCGGGTACGTGGTCGTGACGTCCGCGGGCGGCGTGGGCACATCGATGAACGTGGCTTCGGCGAGCCGGCCCGTCCGGTATCCGATCTCGATATAGCTTCGGTGCTCGTAGTGGTATGGGACGTTTCCCACGGTGGGGCATGCCCATGCCCAGGCCACCGTGGTCTCGTCCTCCGAGCCAACCCCGCTTGCGGTAAGCGTCAGCTGGCCGGCGTGGCCTGCCGCCTCCCACCAGGCCTGAAAAAGGGCGAGCAGTTCGGCGCTCGTGTGGGCCGCGCCGGGGTCGTAGGTCGCGTCGAGCGGGCATGGCAGCGATGACCAGGCCTGGGTCACTCGGCCGGTCGCTTTGTTTACCAGGACATACCCGTCGATGTAGTTGATGTCCCAGTGGTCGTCGGGCAAGTCGAAGGTGTGACTTGCGCTTCCTGAGGAGTAGCTGGAGGGCACGGGGCCCTGGCACTCTTGGGAGAAGCCTTTGGCAGTCAACGCCCTGAATGAGTTTGAACATGCTTTTGCATCGTCCACCAAGATAGGCGAAGCGAGAACCGATGCTGACATTGCCAGCATGCTTAGGGTAGCCAGATATACCATTGGGTGTCATCCTTAAAATCGGCCGGCCAGGACGCCGGTGCGTTGTCGGTCTCGGACTTGGTCCGGTACACGCCGACCAACCGCGCAAACTTGTCGCCGCTATAGTCCAACTCCTGTGCTCGTCGCCCGTTGCTGGACAAAGCCGCTATGAGCTTGTGGGCCTTGGAAGCTTTCTTTGCGGCCTCCCGGATGGTCTCGCCCTTCGCGAGAAGTTTGTAGAATGCCTCGACATGGTCGGCTATGGAGCTTTCGCCCTTTCCATTCCTCATAGCCTCGCGGCGCGTCGCCAGGATGGCAGAAAACCCAAGGTAACCCTTGTCGACTCCTGTGAGGTTGAAGGCCTCGGCCGGATTGGCGATGTTTTTCGCGGTTAGGCAGGCGTACATCACGGCGGCGTTGGGCTGGGGATAGGTAACGCCGTTTACGGTGCGGCTACGGATGGCGACGCCGATCGGCGACGCCGCGGGCGCATTACCGGGACGCTTGAAGAACAACTCGTCGGTGAAGGACGCGCGCACCGAGTTCTCCGTGCCGTGCGTGGCCCCGTGGACGAAGGTTGCTTTGCCTAACTCGGCAAGGAGTTGGGCGCCGGTCCTGTTCGCTTCGTCGGCGGCGACCGGGACGACCTCGTGGTTCAAGGCGTCGCCGCCCAGATATAGCCTTGCTTGCTCCAACTCCTTTATGCCCATTTCGTGGCATCCATATGGAGGTTGGGGGTCAGGAATCTCATACTGTCCGTTGATGTACTCCTCCTGGGTTGTCCAGACCAGCGCGCGGTTGTAGGTTTTGGGCTTAAGCGTAGTGGTCACAGAGATGGGGTCATAGACGATGTAAGGAGGATTCCCTTCGTATAGGTGGAACCAGACTTGGAGCGAGACCGTGATCTGGGTGTTTGGCCGGAAATGTGTGCTCGCGAATCGCGCGTTGTAAAGGCTGTATTTGCGCGGGAAGTCGCCCGGGATCAGGCCTGGATTCGGCGGCCCGATCACGCTCATGAGCCCGGTTGAGAGTGCGCTGGACCCCTGCGTGAACGGCGGCAGGTTCTCGGTCGAATAGATGGTCACGCCCTCGATCTTGAGTTCAGCCTTGTACGGCTGGACGTCGGTGAACGTCGTGGTGCGGTGATAGGCCCCGGCGGAACACGAGATGTTGACGTTTGTGCCCGAGATTAGGTCGCCATCCTTGTTCACTCCGTCGATAGCGAGGCAGGCCCAGACGTCGATGGTGCCGTGATTGAGCGTGGTCTTGCCGTAGGGGTCGGCGCCAAAAGCCAAACCGGCCGCCAAGAATGCGGCACACATGGCGAAGCCCAAGCGCACGACCCAAGCGGCATTGCTTGGAAATACACATATGACGACATTGTATGCATAACGACCGCAAACTGCAAGTCTCTTTCCGATATCTAAATGTCGTTCAATGCCAATACCTTGCATGCAAGCGTGTGGGTGGGGCGATACTACCGTGGCGAGGTGGTTATGGCCGGTTTGGCGGCCTTGAGCGCCTCGAGGCGCGGGGCGTTGGGCTCCGGCCAAGCCAAGGCGGGGGGCGGCGGGTATATTCACGCGCGGCACCATGTTCACTCAGAGCACCGGCATGTTCGTGGCGGAGACCCATACGGAAGGGGTCACCTGGTTCTTCACGGTCGAGAAGTTCCTCGTCGAGGGCAAGACGAAGTACCAGCAGTACCAGATAGCCGAAGTTCCGGTCTTCGGCAAGACGCTGTTCCTCGACTACAAGATCCAGAGCTCGCTTCTGGACGAGTACGTGTACCACGAGTCGATGGTGCAGCCGGCGATGATCGCGCATCCGAACCCGAAGAAGGTTCTGGTGTGCGGCGGCGGAGAAGGGGCGACGCTTCGCGAGTCGCTTCGGCACAACACCGTGCAGGAGTCCACCATGGTGGACCTTGACGAGGAGTTGGTGGACATGGTGAAGATCCACATGCCGGAGTGGCACCAGGGCGCCTTCGAGGACCCGCGTACCACGCTTGTGCACCAGGACGCCCGCAAGTGGGTCGAAGACCACAAGGGCTACGGGTACGACGTCATCCTCAGCGACCTGCCCGACCCGCTGGAGGGCGGCCCGGCGCTTTACCTGTACACGCAGGAGTACTTCCGGCACGTGGCCGAGGCTTTGAGCGAGGACGGCATCTTCGCCCTTCAGGCGGGCGCGGCGAACGAGACGTACCCGTACCTGTTCGCCTCGGTGCACCAGACGCTGGATTCGCTGAAGGACGTGTTCCCGTACGTGCGCGGCTACTACGGCCTGGTGACCACGTTCATGATGCCGTGGGGCTTCATCTTGGCCAGCAAGAAGCATGACCCGCTGGAGCTGACCGAGGAGGGGATCGCCAAGCGCCTGGCGGCCCGGGGCGTGGTGAACCGCTACTGCACGCCGCGGTTCTTCCAGTCGATGATGACGCTGCCGGAGTACATGCTCCGGGCGATCGACGAGCACGGACAGGTCCTGACGGACGAGAAGCCGTTCATCTGGAACGCGTAGGATCGCCGCCCGCAAAAAGGCGGCGGAGCGGACTCTTGCCGCTCGCCCTTGTGGCCGATAATGGTCAGAGAGCGAGCGGCCCGGGTCGGTCGCATCAGATACACTTGAGGGTGTAAAGGCGCCGTTTCGCCGGCGCCAAGCGGCTCAAGCCGAGGATGAAACGATGAGGTTTCGAAAGTTATATTGGGTCACCGAACAGGTGACCGCGAATAACAAATCGTCGGTCCTGGGAGTCTTCACATCGGTCCCGGACCTTGTGTGCACCGGATTGCGAGGGGATGGCAGCGCCCGCAGGGGCGAGATCCGACTGTCCCTCTTCCAACTAGACTCCGACCTTGGGCCACTGCGCTCATGGACCCCGTCCAACTTCGCATCGGTCTGCGAGGACCTGAAGGAGTTCGTGCAGAGCGAGGAGTTCACACAGGAGGAGTGCAACACGCTGGCTGCGGCGTTGAAGGCGTTGGCGCCGGTCGTGGCTGCGAGCTAAGAGGTAGCGCCTTGGGGCGTTTCGGGCGGCTCCGTTGGGCCGCCAGGGGATGACGTTTTCCGCGACAGATGCAAACGGTCGCATCGCCCAGTGGGTGGCGATGCGACCGTTTTCGTTGGTCGGGGTGTGCCGTTACTTCGCGCCTTCGGCCGGCGCAGGGGCGGCGGGGGTGGAGGGAGCGGCCTCGCCCTTCTCCAGGTTCTTCTGGAGGTTCTCGGAGTAGTTCTTCCACATGTCCTTCACCGGCTCGTAGTTGACCACGATCTTCTTGTCGGTGATCGCCTTGAGCAGCTTGTCGCGGAGCTTGCGGGCGACGTCCTTGCCTTGGGCGCCCTTCTGCATCGCCATCTGGCGGCGCATGAACTCCTTGCGGTCGGGGGTCAGTTCGACCTCCTTGGCCTCGGTCTTCTGCACGACTTGGAACTTGGCGAACTGGTTCTTGCCGATCTCGATCCAGTCGGTGGTGCGCCCTTGAGGCGTTTTGTTGACGATGGCCGCGAACTGGCCGCCGAGGCGGTCGATGGGCACGGGGCCGCCCTGGAAGCGCCCTTGGGTCCGTTCGGCGTTCGGGTCCTTGCTGAAGCGAACGGCCACAGATCCGAAGGCCTGGCCGCGGCTGAGTTCCTTGTCGACGCCGGCCTTGTCCTGCGGGTTGGTGACCACGATCCAGAGCATCTCGACGGTGGCGGGTTCAACCAACTGGGCCCGGCGTTGCGGGTCCTTCTTGATCGCCTTGATTTCGTCGTCGACGTTGGCGGCGGTGACGGGGACGCCCTTGGCGAGCAGCCGCTCCTGGGCGAGCGCAAGTTCGGTCTGGCGGCGGAGTTGGCCCATCTGGATGCCCTGCGCCTTCTTCAGCTTGACGTAGTTGGGATCTAGCTTGGTCTGGAACTTGAGCTCCTCTTCCACGTCCTTGTCGGAGGGGGCCACGCCCTCGTCCTTTGCGAGCTGGATCAGCAGCTTGTCGTTGATCAGTTGGTTGAGGACCTGCATGGACAGCGGCACGGCGATCGGGGCGGCGAAGGACTGGCTGGAAAGCCGCTGCGCGAGCGCGCCGATGTACTCGTTCATCTTTTCCTTGTTGCCGCCGGCCTGGGCTTGGGCCTGGGCGCCGGTAAGGGCGATGTTGCCGACGAGGTTGGCGGGCAGGTTGACGTTGACGGTGCGCATGCTCTCCATGGCATCGTGATACTGGTCCATGGAGATGGAGTCGCCGTTCACGGTTGCCAGCGATCCTCCGCCCCCGACCTTTCCGCAGCCCGACAGGGCGCCAACACCAAGGGTGGCAACAGCGAGCATCGATGCGATTTTCCAATTCATGATGGGTTCTCTATCTTATTTGGTATAGCACCTAGCCGAGTGGCGCAGGGATCTGCACTTCCGGCCCATTGTTCCTGATAACAAGTCTTTCGCACAATCCGTGCCAAGCATTGGGAAGGAGAATCGGCGCCGGGCTGCGCGGGTCCCGGGCCCCCGCGCCTGGCAAGGGGCCCAGTGCGGCGCCAAACCGGAACCCCGCGCGTTCCGGCGCGTCGTAACTCCTTACGGGATTGCCGTGGAGGTCGCAAGTCATGGAGATGATCGATTACGAAACCGGGCGCGACCTCGTGGACGTGGGCATTACGCTAACTCGCGAGGAGGCGCTCGACATGGTTGCCTTTCTCTCGCATCTGCTCCGCGAGCCGGAGGTGAAGCGCGCGTACATCAGCGACGTGCGGGGCTTCTGCCTGGAGCGAGAGATCACGCTTAGTCTGAGAGAAGGGTCGTACGCGGAGACCGCGTAGACCAAAAAACGAGCCGAGGACCCCTGAAGGAGGACCCGGCTCGTTTCGCTTTTCGGGCTTGCCTTACTTGGAGAGGGCGACCTCGAGCGCTTCTTCGACCCGGCGCACCGGGTGGAATTGCATCTCCTGCCGCACGTTGTCCGGCAGGTCCTCCAGGTCGCGCAGGTTCTCCTCCGGCAGGATGACGTGCCCGATGCCGGCGCGGTGGGCGGCCAGCACCTTCTCGCGCACCCCTCCGACCGGCAGCACCTTGCCGCGCAGCGTGAGCTCTCCGGTCATGGCGACGTCCCGGCGCACCGGTTTGCCGGAGTATGCCGAGACCAGGGCCGTGACGATGGCGACGCCCGCGCTGGGGCCGTCTTTGGGCACGGCGCCCTCCGGGACGTGCACGTGCAGGTCGTAGCAGAACTGGCCTTCGGGGTTGAAGGAGGCCTGGTTCGAGCGCACGTAGGTGGTGGCCGCGAGGGCGGACTCCTTCATCACGTCGCCCAGCAGACCGGTCAAACGTACCTGCGGCTGGTCCCCGTATGGGGGCATCAGGCTGACCTCGATCGTCACGATGTCGCCGCCGTATTCGGAGACCACGAGCCCGGTGGCGGCGCCCACCTCGTCGTGCTCGCCCCTGCGCCCGTAGCGGAAGCGCGGCTTCCCGAGCATCTCCTCGACGACGGGGCGGTCCACCTTGACCTTGGTTGCCTGGCCTTCGGCGAGCTTGCGGGCGACCTTTCGGCAGATGGTGGCGATCTCGCGCTCCAGCGAGCGCACGCCGGCCTCCCGGGTGTATTCGCGGACGACGGCCTGCAGGGAGCGGGGCGGGAGGGAGACCTGGGCTCGCTTGAGGGCGTGCTCGTTGAGCTTCTTGGGCACCAGGTACTTGGTGGCGATGTGGAGCTTCTCCTGCTCGGTGTAGCTGGGGAAGTGGATGATCTCCATCCGGTCGCGAAGCGGCGCGGGGACGTTCTCCAGCAGGTTGGCCGTGGCGATGAACATCACGGCGCTCAGGTCGAAGGCAGCCTCGATGTAGTGGTCGGAGAACTGGCCGTTGTGCTCCGGGTCGAGCGCCTCCAGCAGGGCGCTGGTGGGGTCGCCCCGGAAGTCCATGGTCATCTTGTCGATCTCGTCGAGCATGAAGACCGGGTTGCGGGTGGCGCACTGGCGGATGCCCTGGATGATGCGGCCGGGCATGGAGCCGATGTAGGTGCGCCGGTGGCCGCGGATCTCGGCCTCATCGCGCACGCCGCCCAGCGAGACGCGCACGAACTTGCGACCGAGCGACTCGGCGATGGAGCGCCCGATGCTGGTCTTGCCGACGCCGGGAGGGCCCACGAAGCAAAGGATCGGGCCGCGAAGCGACGGGCTCAGCTGCCGGACTGCAAGAAAATCGAGAATGCGGTTCTTGACCGTCTCCAGGCCGTAGTGGTCGCGATCCAGGATCTCGGATGCGCGCTTGATGTCGAGGCGGTCGTCGCTGAGCACGTTCCAGGGGAGGGAAACGAGCCAGTCGAGGTAGTTGCGGATGACCATGCCCTCGGGCGAGCTGGAGGGGGAGCGTTCGAGGCGCTTGAGCTCCTGCATCGCCTTTTCGGTGGTGTCCTCGGGCATGCCGCAGGCGAGGATGCGGTCGCGGTAGGATACACCCTCGTCGCTGAGCGCGTCCTCGCCGCTGAGCTCGGTTTGGATCGCCTTGAGTTGCTCCCGCAGGAAGTACTCGCGTTGGTTCTGGCCGAGCTCGCGTTCGACCTTGGAGCGCAGCGATGCCTGCAGCTCCAGCACCAGGCGCTCCTTGTTGAGCAGGCCGAGCAGTTTGGTGATCCGTTCGCTCACGCTGGGTTCGGCGAGCAGCTCCTGCTTGACGGCGGGGGCAAGCGGGGTGTGATGGGCGACCATGTCGGCCAGGTGACAGGGGTCGTCGATGGCAGAAAGGGTTTCGAGGACCTCGGGCGGCGCCTGCAGGCCTAGCGCGGCGGCCTGTTGGAAGCCGGTGAGCATCTCGCGCATCATCGCCTCGCCGTCGGGCATCGCGACCGGGGTCTCGACCATCGGCGCGGTCTCGGCGGTCAGAAATCCGCGCCGGAACGTGTACCGGCCGATGTTCACGCGGCTGATGCCGCGCAAGACGACGCGCATGGTGCCGTCGGGAAGGGGTAGGACGTGCAGGATCTCGCTCAACGTGCCGATGCGGTAGAGGTCGTCCGCGCGGGGTTCGTCGACGGTCTGATCCTTTTGTCCAACCACGACGGCGATGCGCTCGTGGTTGAGGGCCTGCTGCAGAGCTCGAAGGGAGAGTTCCCGGCCGATCAGCAGCGTGTGGATGACGCCCGGGAAGTGGACGCTGTCGCGCATCGGCAAGACGGGCGCTTTGCTGGGCGTTGGTTCGGGCTCGGCCGAGCGGGGGGTCCTAGCCATGTTCACCGTTACCATACCCTCCCGGATTGCCGCCGCCTTGAGAGAGCGGGGAGCGGGTATTGACCCGAACTCAGCTCCTAACCTGGTGACTGGTCAGCCCATAAGAACCAATGATCAGAAGTAGAGGTGAAATGAGTATTGCCTAACGGATTGACATCGGACCTTATGGGCACAAGAACACGGTTCCAGCGCATGGTGGACGCCCGGAATGGCGCCGGATGGGTCCGGTGCGTGGAGCGCCGGTCCCTCGTGGTGACCACGGCGCACGAGTTCCCCGTGTCAGCGGGTGAGGACTACCGGTTTGAGGTGTTTGGCTGCAAGCATCTCGTGGAGTTCCACGCCGCGCTCGTGACGGCGGGAATGCCCGTGCTCCGTAAACACGACGACCTATGGTTCGATGTCGAGGCAAGCTCCTCGTTCCCGATGGAGCTAAGGCTGACGAGCATGCCGCGTTACCTGGACAGCACGGAGGCGCCGCGCTTTCTGGTCAACTACCTGCCCGCCAAGGTCCAGGTCGACGGACAGCAGTACGTGGCCGACGTGGTCGATGTCGCGCGCCACGGGGTGGCGCTGCGGACGCCTCTGGCTATCCCCCGCGGAGCGTGGGTGATGATGGAGATCGAAACCGTCTACGGCAAGGTGCGCGCCGCGGGACGCGTGTGCTACAGCAACGCGCCGCGCGACCTGACCGCCAGGCGCCGGGTCGGGGTGGAGATACCGCAGATGAGCCGGTTGGATGGCGCCAAGTGGACCAAGCTGCTTGAATCCGGCGCTCAAGGTGCGGAGTGTCGTAGATGTCAATAACCCCGCAAGATCGGGATGACGCCGAACATGGAAACCGTCCACCATTCGCCGACAATCGAACCAGCCACAGGAAGCAATGATGAATAGCGTCGTCACGGACGACATTCCCGGTGCGCGAACGCGCATTTGCATGGCAGGCGGAGGGCTGGACGACATCGCGGGCACCCGCGTGCGTTTCCAACGGCTTTCCGACGCCCACAACTTCAACGGCTGGATCCTCCGGCTCAAGGGCGACGGAGTCGTCGTGACCACCGGTTCCGAGGTTGAGCTAGAGGTCGGAGACCGGTTCCGGTTCGAGGCGTTTGGCCTGCGGCGGTCGGTGGAGTTTCAGGCGGTTCTGCTCAAGGCGGGCAATCCCGTCGCCGGGGGACCGGACGACTCGCTCCAGCGCTACCTGGCGCTGCGCGTGGTCGGCAAACCGGCGGAGCTTGACGCCAAGGAGGTCGTTCGGCTGCACGTCGAAGGGATGTCGGCATGCGTTACGGCCGGCCCGACTCGGGAGCTCGTCGAGGTCGTGGACATCGCCCCGCGGGGCATGGGCATCCACTGCCGGACGATCATTGAGCCGGGCGCGGAGGTGGAGCTCGAGATCGGCACGGTTTATGGCAGCGTGCACGCGAAGGGCAAGGTGTGTTATTGCCGCCGGTCGCGCGAGGCGCGCGGTTTGGGTCGAATCGGCATTTCGTTGACGCAACTCAACCGGGTGGACGCGGCCCGTTGGGAAGCGCTGTTCGATGTGACCCGCGTTCCCTGAGTCCGCGGGCAAGCCGAATCCGATCGCGGCGCGCTTCCGCAACGTCGGAAGCGCGCGCTCTTCACTGCAAAAACGGCCATATAAGCCCGACAATAGCTTTGGTGGGTGAGAGCGATCCATGGTTAGCGTCGTTGCGGGCAATCTGGTCGGTACGCGCGTCCGCTTTCAGCGGATGGCCGACGCTCGGAACTTCAGCGGATGGGTTCGGCGCGTGTGCGGGCGCTCGTTGGTGGTGACCACGGCGACCGACGCCGAGTTCGCGCCCGGCGAGGAGTTCCGCTTCGAGGCGGTGGACAGCGGGCATCTGGCGGAGTTCCGAGCCAAGCTCGTCCTGTCCGGGATGGCGGTCGTGCGCAAACACGGTTACCTCGGGCCGGACGGCATGGGCGACTCGGCCACGGCGCTGGAGTTGGAGGTCAGTGGCGGGCTGAAGTACATCGGCACAGCCGAGTCGGTGCGGCTGGCGGTCGAAGGTGTGACGGCCTGGGTGAGCAAGGGGACGATTCGAGAGTTGGTCCAGGTCGTGGACATCGCGCCGAAAGGCGCAGGGATCCAGTGCGGCATCGCGTGGGAGCGCGGGGCCAGCCTCCGGGTCGAGGTGGGCACCGTGTTCGGGAGGGTCCAGGCCGACGGTCGCGTGTGCTACTGCCGCCGGATGCGGGACGGAACGGCCAGAAACCGGGTCGGGTTGGCCCTCTCCGGTTTCAGCCGCGTCGACCAAGCCAAATGGTTGCGCCTTTTCGATCTGCCGCGCTGACGGGCAGAGTGACACAAAAGGCGCGTGCGCCGGGGGGCTCTACGGCCTCACGGGCGCCGACATGTCGGCCGGACGAGTTTCGGGGCAGGTGGCGCCGAAAGAAAACCGGGCTCGCAGGAAGCCAAAGCTTCCACGCTGAAGCCCGGGCATGTTTGGTCGTTGCGGCGGTGGCATTGGCGCAGATTCGCCCATGCTCCCACCGCGCGTCGCTTCAGTGCCCAAGATGGGCTAGGCCGTCCGAGTGCGGCCGGAGGTCGTGCCCTCGATGAAGAGGTCGACCACCCAGTCGTAGCTCTCGTCCGTCGCCCCATCGAAGACATAGGTCGGGTGCAGCAGCATGGCTTGGTGCACGAAAACCTGGGAGAGCCGGAAGGTGTCCACCTTCTTCATCTCGCCGCGGTCGATTCCCTGCTGGAGAACCCTCTTGACCGGCACGTAAAGCGCCTCTTCCATCCACCGCCGGACGCGCGCGATCGAATCGGGGTTCTTCATGAGGCGAAGATCCCTCTTGACCTGTAGCACGTCCACGGTGAGACCGTCGAGAAGCTCCACGGCGATGCCCCGCAGTTTTTCATGCAGATTGCCTTCGCCGTCCGCAACCGGTTCGACCCTTGCCTTCAGCTCCTCGAGAGCGAGACCGACCCAAGACACGTACAGCCCCTCTTTGTCGCCGAAATGGTGGTAGAGGGACGGCGCCTTGAGCCCGCTCATCTCGAGGATCTGAGCAACGCTAACTTCATCATATGCGCCTTTCGAGAACAAGGCCTTCGCGGCCTCAAGTAGTCGATGGCGTCCGCCTGATCGATGGTGTGTCACGGTAAATACAACGTCTTATATACCACAATTGTTCCCAAATGCGTCCACAGGCCTGACTAAATCGTTACGAACGGCTTAAGATCGGGACCTTCGTCGAGCGTTATGACACAATGGCTCGTAGTAGGAACCGACCTGCGATCCCGGCAACGGTCGACGGAGCCTGGGTAGCAGGCGGGCCAAAGAGCGACATGGCGATTACGTTATCCGAGAAGGCGGCGAGCGAACTCAGATCGGTGATGGCGGAGCAGAACCAACCGGACTCGCGCCTGCGCGTGTGGATTGCCGGGGGCGGCTGTTCCGGCTTCTCCTATGGCATGGCGTTGGACCCGGGCGAACCGGAGGACGACGACGTGGTGTTTGAGACGAACGGCGTGCGGCTGGTGGTCGACCCGATGAGCCTGCAGTACATGGACGGCTCGACGGTGGACTACGTCGGCGAGGGCGCCACGGGCGGCTTCAAGATCGACAACCCGAACGCGCCGACCCGGTGCTGCTGCGGCAGCCATGAGGACGGCGGCTGTTCGGGCTGCGAAAGCGGCGAATAGCCGTTCGATGCGGGGCGGGCCTAGATGATCAGGGTCTCGCCCTGCGTTTGGAAAACCGCGTGCACGTAGTCGACTAACTCGACGCGTTCAGCGGTGGTCTTCGGCTTGAACCGGAATCCAACGGCAAACAGGCCGGAGTCGTCCACGCGGCGGCTGTAGGTGACGTCGGCGTGCACCACGAGCGGCTTCTCGGTCCCGCGGCCGATGACGACCTCACAGGGCGTGCCGGCGTCGAGCGTCCGGCGGGAGCGAGTTTGCATGCCCCCCAGCGAGATGTCCACCATCACGGAGGGCGCCGGCTCCTGGCCTTCTTCCGAATAGACCATCGCGTATTCCAGCAGTTCAAACCGTGCATGGCGGCGTCGATCGCTGTGTTTCTGTTCGGAGCTCATCCGTTTGCCCTTTTCCTTGTGCGCATGCGAGCGCGTACTGGTGATTGTCGGCTTGTCGCCCTGCATCTGGAGGCCGTTTAGGTTCGAACTGGGCTGGGCGACGCCTATCCCCGGCCGTGGGCCGACGGTGGCCCAGGTCGGGCCACCGCGGCTGGAACCAACGGTCGTCAGCGTTGACAGGCATTGCGCCGACTGTGCCTCCAACCCGAAGGGGAGTCACCTATTCGAATGGTCGGCGGTCGGGCGCGCGGGCCGCTTGAACGTTGTTGTCGGGAACGGCGCAAGCGGAAACGGAAAAAGGCCGCTCGCCTTTGGCGAACGGCCTTCGACCTCTGCGGATGGTCGCCGAAGTTACTTGCCGGCGGAGGTGATCAGCACGTGGCCCGTGTTCGGGTCGTACTGCACGTTCACGTCGAGCGAGTCGCGGATGAAGCTGAGCGGGACCACGGTGCGGCCGCTGTCGATGAACGGGGCCATTTCCAGCTTGACGCTGCCGTCGTTCACCTTGGCGGTCGAATCGCCGATCTTCATCCAGACCTTGCGTCCCAAGCCGTCCGCCTCGACGGTCTTCAGGTCGTGGCTCCAGGTCACCTTGCCGCCGGCCTGTTCGAACAGGTGGCGGAACGGGGTGAGCGGCACGCCGTTGACGACCCGGGGCATGACGTCGAACGGGACGATCGAGTTGTTGAGCAGGATCGTGTAGTTGCCGATGTTCGGCAGCCGCTGCCCGTAGGTCACGTTGACCAGGGAGAGGCCGGTGGCAGCCAAGCCGGCGCCCTTGACCGCGCTGACGGCGCCCTTGGGGGTGGCGACGCCGGCGACCTTGACGCTTGGGACGACCTTCACGACCGGCGTCGTCTTGGCCCCGTTGGCGGGGGGTACGACGGCCGTCTGGGTGGTCGCGGGCTTGACGGGGACGATGGTCGGGACGACCGTGCGCGGACCCGTGACGGTGCCGGCGCCGATCGTCGGCGCCTTGGTGCCGGAGGCGGAGCCGACCTGGCCGAACGCCGGGCCGGCGGTGGCGCCGCCGTTGACGCGCGGGGTGACCGAGGCCACGTCGGTAGCCGCGTTGCCGCTGCCGCCGACCGACTTGATGCCGACGTTGCCGGAAGCGGTGGTCGGGGCGCCCGAGTTGCCGGAGACGGCGAGGTCGAGCGGGGCGCCCTTCGCCGGGGCCTCAGGCTTGACGACCTTGGTCTGCCGGTCCGTGCGGCCGCCGGGGTTGTTGACGAAGACGCGCAGCTTCTCGCTCTTGAACGTGACGTTGGTGTCGTCGACGGCCCACGCCTCGACCTCGTGCCAACCGTTCGGAACGCGGGAGGTGTCCCAGAGGTAGCTGTAGGGCGGGTAGTTCTTGAGGGCCTTGAACTCGCCGTTGACGAAGAAACTCACGTAGACGTTGCGCAGGTCGTGCTTGAAGCCGAGCGAGATCTCGACCGGGCCCTGGACGGTGGCGCCCGCTTTGGGCTTGGCCAGGTACACGGGGCCGGAGGCCAGTCGGTCGACCGTCAGCGTGCTCTTCTCGGAACCGACGAGCTTGCCGGCTCCGTCGTAAACCCGGACCTCGACCTGGTTCTCGCCGTCGTCGAGTGCGCTGGTGTCGAGCGAGAAGTTGGTCTCGCCCAGGCTCTCGCGGTCGCTGACCGAGCGCGTGGCCACGCTGACGCCGTTGACGCGGAGCTCGACGAGGGCAACGGCCGCGCCGCTGTACCGCACCGTCAGAGTCCGATTGTTGGCGGCTCTATCGATGAGCACGGTGGCGTCGATCATGCTCGCATAGGCTGCATGAGCGACGACTAACACGCCCGCCATCGCAAAGAGCTTGGTCCACCAAAGCTTTTTCATACGCATATCCCAATAGCCGCAGAGGCTATTTGCCCACTTACATCCATTCTCCACCCTTGACCAACCGAATGTCAAGACCGTCTCCCTGGGGTGGCGCTGCGGGGTAGGTTAGCGCCATCGAGGTTTTTCCGGATGTTGTTCGCAATAGCCGCCTGCTGTTCCGCTCTCTTGTTCCCGCCGAAAGCGCCCGGCGAACTGGCCGCCTACGTCTCCCAAAGAGACGACGTTTTTGCGGCGCGTATGGGTTCGCAGGCGCCCGAGATCACGCTGGACTTGGTCAGTCTGCGTTGGAAGGGGGTGGACTGGCGGCACAACGTCGAACTGGTCGAGCCGAAGGGGGCCAAGGGCGGCGCCACGGCGATCCTGATCGTGACCGGAGCGCAGCGTCCAAAGGACACGGCCTTTGCCCGGGAGATCGCCGACCTGGCCGGCATGACGGTGATCACGCTCTATCAGATCCCCAACCAGCCGATCTGGGGTAAGTCCGAGGACGACCTGGTGGCCGAGACGTTCCAGCAGTACCTGGCCACGGGCGACCCGACCTGGCCGCTGCTTTTCCCGATGACCAAAGCGGTGGTGCGGGCCATGGACGCGGTGCAGCAGGCGTTTCCGGGCCGGTTCCAGCACTTCGTGGTGACCGGCGCCAGCAAGCGCGGGTGGACCACCTGGCTGACCGGCGGGACCGGGGACCCGCGCGTAGCAGGCATCGCGCCGATGGTGATCGACAACCTGAACCTGGCCGCGCAGATGAAACGGCAGATGGCGTACTGGGGGGAGTACAGCCCGATGATCGGCGACTACTCGCGGCGCGGGCTGCAGGAGCTGATGGGCCAGCCCCGGGCCAAGAAGCTGATCGAACTGGTCGACCCCTACGAATACCTATCGAAGGTGAAGGTTCCGACGCTGCTTGTGAATGGCGGCAACGACCCGTTCTGGACGGTGGACGCGCTGAGCGTTTACTGGGGCGAGATGAGGCAGCCGAAGTGGGTCGTCGTGACGCCGAACAACGGGCACGGGATCGAGGACCGCGACTTCTGGGAGCCGACCTTTGCGGCGTTCGCGCGGTCGTGCGCCGGGCTCCTGAAGATGCCGGCCGCGCGTTGCTCGGTGGAGGTGCGGGATGGCGAGGTTCGGGCTGCCGCGAAGGTGAAGGGGCTCAAGGAGACGGCGCTCTGGGTCGCCGAGTCCTCGGACATGCATTTTGCCGACAAGCGGTGGCGACGAACGGGGCCCGTGGCCAAGGCGGACCCGAAGGTGAACCAGGCGTGGCTGGTCGAGGCGAGGGTGGAGGCCGGCGGGCGGAGCTTCCGACTCACGAGCCCGGTGCGGGTGGTGCGGAAGCGACCCTAAGGCCTCGGCCCGGTTTCGGCGACGATGACGCTGCTGATGCCGCCGCGGACGTTGAACCGCCCCGTGACACGCATCCAGCGCGGGCTGCAAGCGCCCACGAGGTCGTCGAGGATCTGGTTCGTGACCGCCTCGTAGAAGATGCCCTTGTTCCGGAAGTCGAAGTAGTAGTACTTGAGCGACTTCAGCTCGATGCAGAGTTCGTTGGGGATGTACGCCAGTTCGACGGTGGCGAAGTCGGGCAGGCCGGTTTTTGGGCAGACGCTGGTGAACTCCGTGCACACGTGCGTTATCACGTAATCGCGTTGGGGTGCAGGGTTCGGAAACGTCTCGATGGCGGCGCTCACAACGTTAGGGTACCCCCTGCAGGTTCGACTGGGACGAGCCCTCGCACGCGTGCGGGGGTACAGTTTGCGCCATGGTAGCGGTTGTTTTTCCCGGCCAGGGGTCGCAGCAGCTTGGAATGGGCGAAGACCTTTGGAAGAACGCACCGGAGGCGCGCGAGGTGTTCGACCGCGTCAGCAAGGCCGTGGGGATCGACATGGCCGAGTTGTGCTTTCGAAGCGACGACGAGACGCTTCGCCAGACCGAGAACACCCAGATCGCGCTCTACACGTGCGGTTTGGCGGCGTGGTCGGCGCTGAAGGCCGCGATGCCGGGTTTGAAGCCGATGGGGATGGCCGGCCACAGCGTGGGCGAGTACGCTGCGTTGGCGGCCGCCGGTTGGCTGGGCGTCGAGGACGGCGCGAAGCTCGTTCGGCTGCGGGGCGAACTGATGGGCGCATCAGGCCGCGAGCGGCCCGGAAGCATGGCCGCCTTGTTGGGCATGGAGTTCGACGCGGTGCAGGCCCTCTGCCAGGAGGTTTCGGGTAAGGGCGCCTGTGTGGTGGCGAACGACAACTGCCCCGGCCAGCTTGTGATCAGCGGGGACGTCGCGGCGGTTCAGGCCGCTGTGGAGCTTGCGCCCGGCAAGGGCGCGAAGCGCGCGATGCCGCTGAACGTCAGCGGCGCGTTCCACAGCCCGCTTATGGAGCCGTCGGCCGCGGAGCTCGGGGAGGCGTTGCGCAAGACGGTTTTCGCCAAGGGCGACGTGCCGGTCTACAGCAACGTGACGACCAAGCCGGAGAGCGGTTGGGCGGATCTGCTGGAGGCGCAGTTGAAGAGCCCCGTCCGGTGGCGGGAGAGCATGGGGCAGATGGTCGCCGACGGCGCGACGGTTTCGGCGGAGTGCGGCCACGGCCAGGTGTTGAGCGGCCTGCTCAAGCGCATCGACAAGTCGGTCGCGCAGTTGCACGTGGGCGACATGGCGTCGCTGGAGGAGGCCGTAGCGAAGCTGAAGGAGGTACAGGCGTGAGGTTTGAGGGAAAGGTCGTAGCGGTGACCGGCGCCAGCCGGGGCATCGGGCGCGAGATCGCGATGGCGTTTGCCCGAGAGGGCGCTTCGGTGGCGTGCATCGCCACCACCGAGGCGAACGCGCAGAAGGTTGCGGACGCGATCGCCGCGGCGGGCGGCAAAGCGAAAGCGTATGGCTGCAACGTGGCGGACGCGGAGAGCGTGACGGCCACCTTCGGCCAGATCGAGTCGGATCTCGGCACGGTCGGGGTGCTGGTGAACAACGCCGGCGTCACCCGCGACACGTTGATGATGCGGATGAAGGAGGACGACTGGGACCAGGTGCTCTCGGTCAACCTGAAGGGCGCCTGGCTCTGCACAAAGGCGGTGCTCAGAGGGATGATGAAGGCGCGCACCGGCCGCATCATCAACCTCAGCAGCATCGTGGGGCTGCACGGCGGCGCCGGGCAGGCCAACTACTCGGCCAGCAAGGCGGGCGTGGTCGGCCTCACGATGTCGGTCGCCAAGGAGCTCGGCAGCCGCGGGATCACGTGTAACGCGGTGGCCCCGGGCTTCATCGAGACCGACATGACGGCGGGGCTTTCGGCGGAGATGCGCGAAGGGGTGCTCAAGACGGCTCCTTTGGGTCGGTTGGGCACGCCGGAGGACGTCGCGGAACCGGTGCTTTTTCTCGCATCGGAGGCCGCATCCTACGTTACCGGTCAGGTTCTGACAGTGGACGGAGGGTTGTCGCTCTAGGCTTGAGGATTGGGCCTCCGTAAGGTTCTGGAGGCCCAAGCATCACGCCATGCTCGGCGTTGGCGGTACAATGCCGCCGCGAACTTTCGTCAAGAGGTTTGCAAGAGTTCGTTTCAAGGTTTTTACTATGTCGGCTACCATTCTCGAACGAGTAACAAAGGTCACCTGCGAGGAGTTGGGCGTTGCAGAGAACGAGGTCAAGCCTGAGGCTTCCTTCACCGAGGATCTGGGCGCGGACTCTCTCGACGTCGTGGAACTCGTGATGGCTTTCGAAGAAGAGTTCCAGATCGACATCCCGGACGAGGATGTTGCCAACCTGCGCACGGTGGGTGAGGCAGTGTCCTACATCGAGAACAAACAGGCCTCATGAGCAACCTGACCCGTCCATCTGGTCGGGTGGTAGTGACGGGCTTTGGTGCTGTGACGCCGCTCGGCACGGGCGCCGAGAAGTTTTGGCCCCGTCTTCTGGCCGGGGAGAGTGGCGTCGGCCGTATTACCCACCTGGACCCTTCGGAGTTCAGCACCCAGATCGCTGCGGAGGTCAAGGACTTCAACCCGGAAGACTGGTTGGAGAAGAAGGACGCTCGCCGCGTCGACAGGTTCATCATCTTCGCTGCTGCGGCCACACAGATGGCCATCCGGAACGCGGGCTTCCCCGAAGACAAGGAGATCCGCGAGCGGACCGGCGTGATGATCGGTTCCGGCATCGGCGGACTCACGCTCTTGGGTGAGCAGTACCGGCGGATGATCTCGGGCGGTCCTGGGAAGCTCTCGCCGTTCCTCGTGCCGTACATGATCCCGGACATGGCCTCCGGCTATGTCTCGATCCTGCACGGGCTGAAGGGTCCGAACGCGTGCGTGGTCACGGCCTGCGCCACCGGCGCAAGCTGCATCGGCGACGCGTACCACGTCATCAAGCGCGGCGATGCCGTGGCGATGGTGGCGGGCGGCACCGAGGCGCCGATCAACGACATCGGACTGGGCGGATTCTGCTCGGCTCGAACGCTCTCGACGCGCAACGACGACCCCGAGCACGCCTCGCGGCCGTTTGACAAGAACCGCGCAGGGTTCGTGATGTCCGAGGGCGCCGGCTCGCTGATGCTGGAGGACCTCGACTTCGCAAAGAGCCGCGGCGCCAACATCCTGGCGGAGGTCGTGGGTTACGGATTGGCGGGCGACGCCTACCACATCACGGCCCCGGACCCCGAAGGCGACGGCGCGCGGCGCGCCATGGTGATGGCGATCAAGAACGCCGGCGTCAAGCCGGAGGACATCGGCTACATCAACGCGCACGGCACCTCAACGGAGCTCAACGACAAGTTGGAGACGTTGGCGGTCAAGCGCGCGTTTGGGGATGCGGCTTACAAGGTCGCCATGAGCAGCACCAAGTCGATGCTCGGCCACATGCTGGGCGCGGCGGGCGCGGTCGAGGCGATCATCTCCATCCTGGCGATCCGCGACGGCATGCT